>JBIITV010000235.1:0-4044 GCA_044340325.1 Lysobacteraceae bacterium | reverse complement strand
GCCATGCCGCAATTGTCGCCCATCAAAACGACGACGGGGCTTCTGCCGCGCAGACTCCTAGCGCGATGCGCCGTTGCGGCGGCACATGTCGTGATCGGCCCGACGTGTTTCGTGTCGATCGGCAAACATCGTGATCGGCATGCAGGACTTGCCGAGGACAGCAGAGGCGGCCATGCTCTTCAATCATTCCAGCGCCTCAGACTACGATCCGCATGAGCGACACCCGTACGACAACCTCCCTTTCATCGCTCGTGATCACACGACCGGACGACTGGCACGTGCATCTGCGCGACGGCGCGATGCTGCGCCATGCGCTCGCGGATACCGCTCGCGGCTTCGGGCGCGCGATCGTCATGCCCAATCTCGATCCGCCGGTGACCACCACCGCGCAGGCAGTCGCCTATCGCGAACGCATCCTCGCTGCCATGCCGCAGGGGCTGCGCTTCGAGCCGCTGATGACGCTGTATCTCACCGAAGCGACCCCGCCGGAAGAGATCGCGCGCGCCAAAGCCAGCAGCGTGGTGCATGCGGTGAAGTACTACCCCGCCAACGCCACCACCAACGCCCATCACGGTGTGCGCGACCTGAACGCTTGCAGCGCGGTGCTGGAAGCGATGCAGCGACACGACCTGCCGCTGCTCATGCACGGCGAAGTCACCGACAGCGACATCGACGTATTCGACCGCGAGGCGGTGTTCATCGAACGACATCTGACCCCGCTGGTGCGAGACTTCCCGCAGCTGCGCGTCGTGCTCGAGCACATCACCACGCGTCATGCAGCGCACTTCGTGGCCGATGCGCCGGCGAACGTCGCCGCAACCATCACCGCGCACCATCTGCTGCTCAACCGCAATGCGATGTTCGCCGGGGGCCTGCGGCCTCACCACTATTGCCTGCCGGTGCTCAAACGCGAAGAACACCGGTTGGCTCTGGTCCAGGCGGCAACGAGCGGCGATCCGAAGTTCTTCCTCGGCACCGACAGTGCGCCGCATCCGCGTCACGCCAAGGAATCGGCCTGCGGCTGCGCCGGCATCTACACCGCGCACGCCGCGCTCGAGCTGTACGCCGAAGCCTTCGAAGACGCCGGCCAGCTGGACCGGCTGGAAGGCTTCGCGAGTCTGCACGGTCCAGCGTTCTACCGACTGCCGCGCAATCCGGAGACTGTGATGCTGGAGCGGGCGGATTGGGATGTGCCGGCACAGATCGAGATCGAAGGCGGAACGCTAGTCCCGTTCCGCGCCGGTACGCGTCTGCGCTGGCGGCTGGCCGCGAACGGTACCGCAGTCTGAGCTGAAAGCAGTTAAAGCGAGGTTGGGGCGTTGATCTGCGCCTGCTTGCGCACGATCAGCATCGCGATCTCCAGTGCCTGCTCGTAGTTCAGCCGTGGATCGACCGTGGAGCGGTAGGCACGCTCGAGGTCGATATCGGTAAGATCGCGGGCACCGCCGGTACATTCGGTCACGTCTTCGCCGGTCAACTCCAGATGCACGCCGCCCAAACGGGTACCGGCTGCAGCGTGCAGTTCGAACGCCTGTTCCAGCTCGCTGCGGATATTGACGAAACGCCGGGTCTTGTAGCCGTTGCTGGTCGATTCGGTGTTGCCGTGCATCGGGTCGCAGATCCACAGCACACGACGGCCGTCGCGCTTCATCGCTTCGAGCAGCGGCGGCAGCTTCTCGGCGATCGAGCCGGCGCTCATGCGATGGATCAGACTCAGGCGACCGGGCTCGTCGTTCGGGTTGAGCACGTCGATCAGCCGCAGCAACTGGTCCGGCGATACCGACGGACCGATCTTGATCGCAATCGGATTGCGGATGCCGCGGAAATATTCGGTATGCGCGCCGTCGACCGCAGCGGTGCGCATGCCGATCCATGGAAAATGCGTACCAAGATTGAACCAGCCGGGCTGGCGCGGCACCTGGCGGGTCACGCCCTGCTCATAGGGCAACAGCAGCGCTTCGTGCGAGGTGTAGAACTCGACGCTGCGCAGATTGTGCAGCGACGCCCCCGAAAGGGTTTCCATGAACCGCACGGCGTCGCCGATACCGGCGACCATCTTCTGGTATTCATCGGCAAGCGGTGAATGACCGACCCAGCCGAGGTTCCAGTATTCGGGGTGATGCAGGTCGGCAAAACCGTCGTCGATCAGCGCGCGGATGAAGTTCATCGTCATCGCCGATCGCGCATGCGCCTTGATCATCCGCCGCGGATCGGGGATCCGCGCTTCCGGCGTGAATTCCGGGCCGTTGATCAGATCGCCGCGATAGCTCGGCAACGTCACGCCGTCCTTGGTCTCGATGTCCGCCGAACGCGGCTTGGCGTACTGGCCGGCGAAACGACCGACGCGCACCACCGGCAGACGCAGGCCGTGGACCAGCACCAGGCTCATCTGCAGCAGCACTTTCAAACGGTTGGAAATGACTTCGGGCGTGCAGTCGTCGAAAATCTCGGCGCAGTCGCCGCCCTGCAGCAGGAAGCGTTTTCCTTCCTGCGCCTCGGCGATCTGCTGGCGCAGATTCATCACTTCGCGGGAGGTCACCAGCGGCGGCAATGCATGCAATTCGCCGAGTACGCCTTCGAGTTGCTGGGCGTCGGCATACGTGGGCTGCTGCAGCGCCTGACGATCGCGCCAGCTGGCGGGCGTCCATCCGGCAGGCGGTGGAACGACGGCTTGCAGTGGTTCTGGGCGGGTCATGGTCATCATCCGGAGAAAGAAATTAGGTTCAGCGTGATCTTAAAGCGGCGAACAGGGCCCATCCGGCGAGAAGCACGAACCACAGCAAGCTCCATGCCGGCATCGACAAACCAAGGTAAGTCCAGTCGACCTTGGCGCATTCGCCCGAACCGGTCAGCACCTTCCTGATGACATCGGTCAGCGGATTGACCTCCATCATGAACTGCAGCGGCGGACCGCATTCGGGCACCTGATCGGCCGGCAGCGTAGTCAGCCAGACATGTCGACCCGCGATACCGATGCCGATACCGGCAGCCACCAGCGCCAGCAGGCCGTAGAGCCTGCGGCCTAGGGCGCCTCCGGGCGCGTGCAATCCGCCGACCAGAAACACTGCAGCAAGGGCGCCGAAGGCGATACGCTGGAAAATACAAAGCGGGCAAGGCAGCAGCCCCCATTGAAACTGCGAAAACACTGCGAAACCGATCAGGCCCGAACTCAGGACGAATCCCAGCAGGAACTGGGAGCGGAACGACCAGCGGAAGAGATTCGTTTGCATGTTCGGAGATATCAACACGGGGATGGAAGGAAAAGACCTATATCGGCAGGGTCGAGTTCCGCGCACAAACCGGCTTTGCCAATGCTGCACGCTCCCAAGATAGCAAAAACCCCGGCAGTGGCCGGGGTCTTGGTCATAACGGCTGCGCAGATCGTGATGCCCTTGCGGCCGGCGGCCCGTGAGATCCGGCGGCCGGCTGGTGCAATCAGGCCGCAGCTTCGGGACGGTCGACGAGCTCGACGTAGGCCATCGGCGCATTGTCGCCATCGCGAAAGCCGCACTTGAGGATACGCAGATAGCCGCCCGGACGCTCGCGATAGCGAGGGCCAAGTGTGGTGAACAATGTGCCAACCGCTTCCTTGTCGCGCAGACGCGAGAAGGCAAGACGACGGTTGGCGACGCCGTCGATCTTCGAGAGAGTGATCAGCGGCTCGGCGACGCGGCGGAGTTCTTTGGCCTTCGGCAGCGTGGTGCGGATCAGGCCGTGCTTGATCAGCGAAGCCGCCATATTGCGGAACATCGCTTCGCGGTGGGCGCTGGTACGGCTGAATTTGCGTCCGGATTTCAGGTGGCGCATGGTCGTGATTCCTGGTTATCGGACGCCGATGTTTTCGGCATCGGCGCAAATATATAGATGATTCTGAGACTCAGCCCAGCATGCCATGGGCTGCGATACCGGCCGGAGGCCAGTTCTCGAGCTTCATGCCGAGGGAGAGGCCGCGCTGGGCGAGGACTTCCTTGATCTCGGTGAGCGACTTCTTGCCGAGGTTCGGGGTCTTCAGCAGCTCGACCTCGGTCTTCTGGATCAGGTCGC
>JBIITV010000150.1:0-10138 GCA_044340325.1 Lysobacteraceae bacterium | reverse complement strand
GTGCGCAGATGCTGGCCGATTACGGCCGCCTGCCCGACGTGATCACCGCCTGCGTCGGCGGTGGCAGCAATGCCATCGGCATCTTCCACGCTTTTCTCAACGACGCCGGCGTGCGTCTGGTCGGCGCCGAAGCGGCGGGCGAGGGCGTCGGCAGCGGCATGCATGCGGCTTCGCTGGTCGCCGGTCGTCCGGGCGTGCTTCACGGCAATCGCACCTATGTGTTGTGCGACGACGACGGCCAGATCATCGAGACCCACTCGGTCTCGGCCGGCCTCGATTACCCGGGCGTCGGCCCCGAGCATGCGTTCCTGAAGGATCGCGGCCGCGCCGAATACCAGGGCATTACGGACGCCGAGGCGATGGAAGCCTTCCATCTCTTGGCACGCACCGAGGGCATCCTGCCGGCGCTGGAATCCGCCCACGCCATCGCCCAGGCCATGAAGCTGGCCCGCGAGATGCCGAAAGACGGCCTGGTGCTGTGCAACCTCTCCGGCCGTGGCGACAAGGACGTGCAGACGGTTGCTGGCCTTGAAGGCATCATTTTTTGATGGCATAGCGGTTTTCCCTTCTCCCGCATGCGGGAGAAGGTGCCCGAAGGGCGGATGAGGGAAATCCGCCCATTCAACCCTCACCCCAACCCATCTCCCGCCCGGCGGGAGATGGAACCGATGATCGAAACGCATGAACCGCATCGATACCCGCTTCGCCCAGCTCGAATCCTCCGGTCGGAAGGCGCTCGTCCCGTTCATGACGGCGGGCGACCCTTCGCGCGAAGCCACGGTGCCGGTCATGCATGCGCTGGTCGAGGCCGGCGCCGACGTGATCGAACTCGGCGTACCGTTCTCCGACCCGATGGCCGATGGACCGACGATCCAGCGCAGCTCCGAGCGTGCGCTGGCGCGTCGCGCCGGGCTGAGCTTCGTGCTGGACGCCGTTCGCGAATTCCGCAACGGCGATGCCGATACGCCGGTGGTGCTGATGGGCTATCTCAATCCGGTCGAGATCCGCGGCTACGCGCGTTTTTCCGAGGACGCCGCTGCGGCCGGTGTCGATGGTCTGCTGCTGGTCGATCTGCCGCCGGAAGAGGCCGACGATCTGCGTATCGCGATGCGCGCCCATGGGTTGCAGCTGATCCTGCTGGCGTCGCCGACCACGCCAGACAGTCGCCTGAGTCGGCTTTGCGCCGATGCCGAGGGCTACCTCTATTACGTCAGCTACGCTGGCGTGACCGGTGCCGACCATCTCGATACCGGCGATGCCAGCGGCCATCTCGACACCATCCGCGCCCGCACCGGGGTGCCGGTGGTTGCCGGCTTCGGCATCAAGGATGCCGCCAGCGCCGCCGTGATGGCCCGGTCCGCCGACGGGGTCGTGGTCGGCAGTGCTCTGGTCGCGGCTTTGGCCGACGCAGCCGACCCGGCCGATGCCGCGGCCCGTGCCAAGGCCTTTCTGGCGCCGCTGCGTACTGCCCTCGACGCCAGCTGACGCCAGACCGGGCCACGCCACCATGCGGCGGCGAACGGATCGGGCGGGACAGTCTTGTTAGACTGACCAACTGGGGCCGACCGGCCGATTCCGAAGACGACACCGAAGCATGTCCTGGCTTAAGAAACTGATGCCCGCCCGCATCCGCACGGAAAACGGAGCTTCCCGCAAACGCAGCGTCCCCGAAGGGCTGTGGGAAAAGTGCGATGGCTGCGGCGCAGTCCTGTATCGGCAGGAGTTGGAGGACAATTTCGAGGTTTGCCCGAAATGCGCCTTCCACATGCCGATCCGCGCCCGGGCCCGACTAGCCGGGTTTCTCGACGCCGGCAGTGGACGCGAAATCGGCGCGGAGCTCGGCCCGACCGATGTCCTGAAATTCAAGGACCAGAAGAAGTACGCCGATCGCATCAAGTCCAGCCAGAAGGCCACCGGCGAGCGCGACGCGCTGATCGTGATGGAAGGCGCGCTTCGCCAGCGCCCGATCGTGGCGGCCGCATTCGATTTCGCGTTCATGGGCGGCTCGATGGGCTCGGTGGTCGGCGAGCGCTTCGCGCTTGGCGCCGAACGTGCCCGCGATCTCGGCGCACCCTTCGTGTGTTTCTCCGCCAGCGGCGGCGCGCGCATGCAGGAAAGCCTGTTCTCCCTGATGCAGATGGCCAAGACCTCGGCCGCGCTCGGACGTCTGCGCGCGGCGGGCCTGCCGTATATCTCGGTGATGACAAATCCCACGACGGGCGGCGTCTCGGCCTCATTCGCGATGCTCGGCGACATCAACATCGCCGAGCCCGGCGCCCTGATCGGCTTCGCCGGCCCGCGGGTGATCGAACAAACTGTCCGCGAAACATTGCCCGAAGGATTCCAGCGCCCCGAATTCCTGCTCGACCACGGGGCGATCGATCAGATCTGCGACCGCCGCGAACAGCGCGAACGCATTGCCCGTCTGGTGTCGCTGCTCATGCGTCAGCCCGAGCCGGAAGACGATGCCGTGGTGGAAAGCTGAGGCGGGCATGAGGCATCGGGCATCAATGAAAATGCCGCGTGAAGCAGGCCCCCTTGTCGTCCCAAGCCACAGACGCGGGACCTGTTGCCGAAATCAATGATGGCCATGAAAAAAAGGCCTCTTACCTGCGGCATGGCATGACAACAGCGAAAATCTTCCGATTTCCTATTCCCAATTTCCGGTTTTTCCCATGACAAGACAGTATTTCGGCACCGACGGCATCCGCGGCAGGGTCGGCGAAGGCGTGATCTCCGCAGACTTCGTGCTGCGCCTCGGCAATGCCTACGGTCACGCGCTGCGCGCGGCGGTGCGTCATATCGACGAAAAACACGGCGGCGAATGGCGTAAGCCGATGGTGGTGATCGGCAAGGACACCCGCATCTCCAACTACATGTTCGAAGCCGCGCTGGAGGCCGGGCTGGTGGCGGCCGGCGTCGATGTGCAGCTGATGGGGCCGATGCCCACGCCGGCGGTGTCGCACCTCACCCGTTCGCTCGGCGCCGATGGCGGCATCGTCATCAGCGCTTCGCACAACCCGCACTACGACAACGGCATCAAGTTTTTCTCGGCCGAGGGCGAGAAACTCGACGATGCGACCGAGCTGGCGATCGAAGCCGCGCTGGAGAAGCCCTTCAGCACCGTGCCGTCCGACCAGCTCGGCAAGGCTGTCCGTACCCGTGACACCATCGGCCGTTATGTTGAAGCCTGCAAGAGTTCGGTGCCGCGGCGTTTCGACCTCGGCGGCATGAAGATCGTGGTCGATTGCGCCCACGGCGCTACCTACCAGATCGGGCCGCTGGTGCTGCGCGAGCTGGGCGCCCAGGTCGAGGCGATCGGCGTCGATCCGAATGGTTTGAACATCAACGACGGCGTCGGTTCGACTCACCCGGAAACGCTGGTCGCGCGCGTGCTGGCCAGCGGCGCCGATCTGGGCATCGCCTTCGACGGCGACGGCGACCGGCTGATCTTCGTCGACAGCGACGGCAACGTGCGCGACGGCGACGATCTGCTCTATGTGCTCGCCACCGACTGGCAGGCCACTGGCCGCCTGCACGGCCCGGTGGTCGGTACGCTGATGACCAATTACGGCCTGGAGCGGGCGTTCGCCGAGTGCGGGATCGAATTCCTGCGCACCAGGGTCGGCGATCGCTACGTCCATCAGGCCTTGCTGGAGCGCGCCGGGGTGCTCGGCGGCGAAACCTCAGGACATCTGCTGTGTCTGGACCGGGTCAGTTCCGGCGACGGCATCATCAGCGCCCTGCAGGTGCTGGAAGTGCTGCGACGGCGTGGTCTGAGCCTGCAGCAGATCCTTGCCGGCCTGGGCAAAGTGCCGCAGAAGACAGTGAACGTGAAAGTCGCTGCCGGCAGCAGACCGGCCGAGGCCGGCAGCGTCAAGACGGCGTTGGCCGAGGCCCAGGCAGCGGTGCAAGGCAGAGGGCGCGCCTTCCTCCGACCGTCCGGCACCGAGCCGGTGGTGCGCGTCACCGTGGAGGCCGACGACGCGGCGCTGATGCAGCGCACGCTCGACAGTCTCGCGGCAGCGGTTCGCGCCGCAGCATGATCTCGATCAAAGCCTGACGCCCATGCTCCGGCCAGAATTCGCCTGCTTGCATGCTGGACGGCGCCGGCAGCGATAATCCCGAAGAATATCCAGACGAACCGCCAGACGAACCGCCAGACGAAAATCCCGACAGAAGCAATCCAGGACGACAGAACGACATGAACCACTCGCCTGCCCCGAACATTCCGACCCTCGACATCGGCCGCTACGACACGGACCGCGACGCTTTCGTCGCCGAACTCGGCGCGGCTTACCGCGAATGGGGCTTCGCCGGCATTCGCGGTCACGGCATCCCTCAGGACCTGATCGACGGTGCCTACGATGTGTTCGTGAAGTTCTTCGCGCTGCCCGAAGCGGTGAAGAAGCACTATCACGTGCCAGGTATCGGCGGTGCGCGCGGCTACACGCCGTTCGGCGTGGAAACCGCCAAGGACTCGAAACACTTCGATCTCAAGGAGTTCTGGCACATCGGCCGGGAAATCCCCGACGATTCCAGATACCGCGATGTGATGCCGCCGAATCTCTGGCCGGCGGAAGTGCCTGGCTTCCACGAGCGCGGCTATGCGCTGTATCAGGCGCTGGATGCGCTGGGTTCGCGGGTGCTGTCTGCGCTGGCGCTGCATCTCGGCCTGCCGGAGCGGTACTTCGCTGACAAGACCGACTCCGGCAACTCGATCCTGCGCCCGATCCATTACCCGCCGATCACCGCCGAAGATATTCCCAATGTCCGCGCCGGTGCGCACGAAGACATCAATCTGATCACGCTGCTGGTCGGCGCGAGCGCTGCAGGTCTTGAAGTGAAGTCCAAGCAGGGCGAGTGGGTACCCTTCACCTCCGACGCCGATACCATCGTGGTCAACATCGGTGACATGCTGCAGCGGCTGACCAATCACGTCTATCCGTCCACCACCCACCGCGTCGTCAATCCGCCGGGCGAACAGGCGCGCAAGCCGCGCTATTCGACGCCATTCTTCCTGCATCCGAATCCGGATTTCCTGATCGACGTGCTGCCCGGCTGCGTCTCGGACGACAACCCGAGCCGTTATCCGGAGCCGATCACCGCCCAGGGCTACCTCGAAGAGCGGCTGCGCGAAATCAAGCTGAAGTAACCGGCGTACGATGGTGCAGACCATTCTAGGCAGCAGCATGCGGCGCAACGCGGCGCCCCGTGTCCCGAATCATGGAGCTTCACGCAAGGAGAAATGCAATGCTGAAGACGATGCTGGTGGGGTGTTTTCTGCTGCTGCCCTGTGTGGCGCAGGCGGGTGGCTGGAACTGCCGCAATGAGGATTTCGAGATTCGATGCATGGAAGGCAAATGCACCGCGGAGCCTGAGGGCGGGTTCACGCCGTTCCAGGTCAGTGTCGGCGCCGGTGGCGCGTCGCTCAGTATCTGCGCGTACAGCGGTTGCTGGGAAGGCAATGCTCGCCCGCTGAAATCAGGGCATCATCTTCTGGTGTCGGGGCGACATCTGAAATGGAGCGGAACCGTGCCGTCGCCCGCGGATTTCATGGTTGCGATCGACCTTGCCGACAAGATCGGTTTCGTGAAGGGCGAGGGTTTCGCCATGCCGATGACCTGTACCGCCGCAGATTGATTCCGCGCGATGCGAGCGGGTACCGCTATTCGGCGTCCCTGAATTCCTTGCTGCGACTGGCCACCAGCGCACGCGCCAGCCGATCGGGCAGATATTTCGAGACCCCGGCGATGATCCGGTTGACGCGCCCGGTGACGCAGCGGGTCCGGCCGCGTTCCACCGCGTCCAGACCCAGCCGGGCCACGCTGTCGGCGTCCAGCCACAGCAGTTTCGGGAGCTTCGACACCCGTTCGCGCATGCCGTTGATGTCGTGGAATTCGGTATACGTGAAACCGGGGCACAGCGCGCAGACATGGACGCCCTTGGGCTGCGTTTCCATCGCCAGACATTCCGAAAACCGGATCAGGAAGGCCTTGGTCGCTCCGTAGAGCGTGTGTCCGGCCGAGGCGGGGACCAGCCCGGCCAGCGAAGCCACATTGATGATCCGGCCGTAGCCGGCGGCTTCCATCGCCGGCAGGAAGCGATGGGTCAATTCGCAGGCGCCCGTCAGCATCACTTGCAGCGAATCCGCATGGGTTTTCCAGTCCGAGGACAGATAGCGTCCGGGCACGCCGTAACCGGCGTTGTTGACCAGATGGGCCACATGCAGTCCGCGTCGGGCGATCTCGGCCTGCAGCACCGCTGGCGCCCCGGGATCGGCCAGATCGGCCACCAGCACCACCACATCGACCTGCTTGCCCAGTTCTTCAGACAGGGCGTGCAGGCGCTCGACCCGGCGCGCGGTCAGGATCAGTGGCACTCTGCGGCGCGCGTATTCCCGGGCGATGGCCGCGCCGATGCCGCTCGATGCCCCGGTGACAAGCGCATACCCTTGTGTCTTCGGACTCATTCCGTTCTCTTTTCGATCGACAGCCAAGCATACCCGTGTACCCGGCGACGGGCTGCCATCGGCTATCCTGTCGGGATATGACACTGGAGCATCCCATGCGTCGCAAGATCGTCGCCGGTAACTGGAAACTGCACGGCACCAGACAATTCGCCTGCGACCTGGTCGCCGCCATCGCGGCGGGTTCGCCGCCATCCGGTGCCGATGTGGTGGTGCTGCCGCCATTGCCCTACCTCGGCGAGCTGATCGAAGGCTTCCAGGCGCGCGGCGTGCTGTTCGGCGCCCAGGACGTCAGTGCCAATGAGAAAGGCGCCTACACCGGCGAAGTTTCGGCGGCGATGCTGGTCGACATCGGCGCCCGCTATGGGCTGGTCGGCCATTCCGAGCGCCGCCAGTACCATGCCGAAAGCGACGCCTTGATCGCCCGCAAATTCCTCGCCGCCAAACACGCCGGGCTCGTTCCGATTCTCTGTGTCGGCGAATCCCTGCACGAGCGCGATGCCGGGCAGACCGAGTACCGCATCGAGGCTCAGCTCGACGCGATCTTCCAGCATGCGGGCGCCCAGGCGTTCGCGGGCGCAGTCGTCGCCTACGAGCCGGTATGGGCGATCGGTACCGGCAAGACCGCGACGCCGGCCCAGGCCCAGGCCGTCCATGCCTTTATTCGTGGCGAAATCGCGGCACGCGATGCTACAATTGCCGGCTCGCTGCCCATCCTGTACGGGGGCAGTTGCAAGCCGGACAACGCGGCCGAGCTGTTCGCACAGCCGGATGTGGATGGCGGGTTGATTGGGGGCGCCTCTTTGGTAGCCTCCGATTTTCTCGCCATCGTCGCGGCCGCACGGGCCTGATGCTTCAGCCCCGCGTTGGCCTGAGCCGCCGGCTCCGCACCCTCAACTCTTACGAGCGCCAACGATGCTGTTGATCCTCAATGTGATTTACGTGCTGGTCGCGATCGCGATGATCGTGCTGATCCTGATGCAGCGCGGCGCCGGTGCGCAGGCGGGCTCGGGCTTCGGCGCTGGCGCTTCCGCCACGGTGTTCGGCTCGCGTGGCTCGTCGAACTTCCTGTCGAAGTCGACCAAATGGCTCGGAGTCCTGTTTTTTGCTGCGGCTCTGTTCATGGCCTGGAATGCAACCCACAAAGCCAAGCCGAAGGCCGTCTCGGAACAGGATTTGGGCGTGATGTCGCAGACGGCGGTGCCGAAGGCCGATCAGAAGGGCACGGCCGTACCAGCGGCGCCGAAGGCGGCTCCGCAAATTGTGCCTGCCGCGCCGGTGCAGTCGATCCCCGATCAGCCTCCTGCATCTGCGAAGCCAGCGCCTGTCGGAACTCCGCCCCAGCCGGCGCCGCAGGGAGGCTGATTGAGGGGGCTGATTGAACGCCTCCCGTGGTGCTGCCGATACGTCCTGCGGGTGCCGCTTTCCCGGTGTACGCAACTGTAAGACTCGTCCGATGGCGAATGTTCCAATCGATCAGTAAAGACCTGTCCCGGGCCCGTTGTCCGTGATGCACGGTCCACATCGAAAGGGTGCGACTTTTGCTCTGCATCCTTTACAATAGTGCGGCTTCGCGGATGCAGTATGCGGAACCGTAGCATTGCCCAGATGGCGGAATTGGTAGACGCACTACCTTGAGGTGGTAGCGACGTAAGTCGTGGGGGTTCGAGTCCCCCTTTGGGCACCAATACGAAACTCATGCACGGAAGCAGGAGTTTGTCGATCAAGGAGGGTGGGAGCCAGCGATGGCGCCCGTTTTTTGCGGATCCGCTCCTGTCGCGCGGATCCGTGCGGGACCAGGGGCCATGAACGGCGCGCTTGCGGCGATTCGTGCCACAGTCGCGGCGACGCGACACCGCTTCACACGATCCGTCGACACAACTCCAACGCCGAGAGAACTGAAGTGCTGGCCGAATATCTGCCGACCCTGCTGTTTCTGATCGTTGCCACAGGCATAGGCATCGCCCTGATCGTCATAGGCAACTACCTTGGCCCCAAGCGCTTCGATGCCGAAAAGCTGTCGCCCTACGAATGCGGTTTCAACGCATTCGAAGACGCGCGCATGCGCTTCGATGTGCGCTATTACCTCATCGCGATCCTGTTCATTGTCTTCGATCTCGAAATCGCCTTCGTCTATCCGTGGGCGCTGGTATTCCGCGAGCTCGGCGTGTTCGGTCTGATCGAGATGGGCGTGTTCCTTGGGCTGCTGCTGATCGGTTTCATCTACGTCTGGAAGAAGGGTGCGCTGGAATGGGAGTGATTCAAACCGTCCAGAAAGTCGCGGACTTCGCGAACAACCCGATCCCGGAAGGGCGGGTCGACGACATCCTGCGGCCCGAAAGCCTGCTCTCTGCGGACGGCAATCCGCTGATGGAACACGGTTTCGTCACCACCAGCTTCGACGTGCTCTGGAACTGGGCGCGCACCGGCTCGATGTGGCCGATGACCTTCGGTCTGGCTTGCTGCGCCGTGGAAATGATGCACGCCGGCGCCGCGCGTCTCGATCTTGACCGTTACGGTGTGGTGTTCCGCCCGTCGCCGCGACAGTCCGACGTGATGATCGTCGCCGGTACGCTGGTCAACAAGATGGCCCCGGCATTGCGCAAGGTCTACGACCAGATGCCCAACCCGAAGTGGGTGATCTCGATGGGCAGCTGCGCCAACGGCGGCGGCTACTACCACTACTCCTATTCCGTGGTGCGCGGCTGCGACCGCATCGTGCCGGTCGATGTCTACGTGCCCGGCTGTCCGCCGACCGCCGAGGCGCTGGTCTACGGCATCTTGCAGCTGCAGAAAAAAATCCGTCGCGGCACCAATTTCGGCGACAACATCCAGGGTGTCCGCTGACATGGCCGATACCGCGTTCGTCGAGCGCCTGCGCGCGCGCTTTCCGCATGCCGCCGTGACCGTCGCCGATCCGCGCGGCGAGGTCGGTATCGAATTCCCGAATGGAGACTGGCACTCCGGCTGCGAAGCGCTTCGCGACGAGTTCGGCTTCGAATCGCTGGTCGATCTGTGTGGTGTCGATTATCTCGGCTATGGCAGCGACGAGTGGGATACCGAGGTCTCTTCCGAAGGCTTCAGTCGCGGCGTAGAAGGCCGGGGTGTCGGTCGTTTCAAGTACGGCGAAACCACCACGCAACAGACGACGGGTCTCGAAGGTCAGGCCATCGAATCCGTGCCGCAGCGTCGCTATGCCGCTGTGGCCCAACTCCTGTCGGTACAGCACAACCGCCGTCTGCGCGTGAAGGCCTATGCGCCGAACGACGATCTGCCGATCGTGGCTTCGCTCACCGATCTGTGGCCGGTCTCGAACTGGTTCGAGCGCGAAGCCTTCGATCTGTTCGGCATCATCTTCGAAGGTCATCCGGATCTGCGCCGTATCCTCACCGACTACGGATTCGTCGGGCATCCTTTCCGCAAGGATTTTCCGCTGATCGGCAATGTCGAAGTGCGCTACGACGAAGAAAAGAAGCGCGTGATCTACGAACCCGTCACCTCGGTCGAACCGCGCGTCGGCGTGCCGCGCGTGATCCGCGACGATGCGCGCTACGCCACCGCATCGGGCGAATCGGCCGCGCGCAAGGTGGAGGCATCGAAATGACGACTGCGCATGCGGCCGGCGAAGCCTTCGCCAGCAATCCAGCGGAATCCAGGCAGGAAATCCGC
>JBIITV010000242.1:0-3606 GCA_044340325.1 Lysobacteraceae bacterium | reverse complement strand
TACACGCTGAATTTCGGCCCGCAGCATCCGGCTGCGCACGGCGTGCTGCGCCTGATCCTCGAAATGGACGGCGAAATCGTCCAGCGCGCCGACCCGCACGTGGGTCTGCTGCACCGAGGCACCGAGAAGCTCGCCGAGTCCAAGCCGTTCAACCAGTCGATCGGCTACATGGATCGTCTGGACTACGTGTCGATGATGTGCAACGAGCATGCCTACGTCCGCGCGATCGAAACCCTGATGGGGATCGAGGCGCCGGAGCGTGCGCAGTGGATCCGCACGATGTTCGACGAGATCACCCGCATCCTGAATCACCTGATGTGGATCGGTTCCAACGGGCTCGATCTCGGCGCGATGGCGGTGTTCCTGTACGCTTTCCGCGAGCGCGAAGAGCTGATGGACGTGTACGAGGCGGTCTCCGGCGCGCGCATGCATGCGGCCTACTACCGCCCGGGCGGCGTGTACCGCGATCTGCCGGAAAAAATGCCGCAGTACCGCGAGTCGCCCTGGCGCAAGGGCGGCAAGCTCAAGCGCTTCAACGAGTGGCGCGAAGGCTCGATGCTGGATTATCTGGAAGCCTTCACCCATGACTTCCCGGCGCGCGTCGACGAATACGAAACCCTGCTGACCGACAACCGCATCTGGAAGCAGCGCACCGTCGGCATCGGTGTCATTCCGCCGGAGCAGGCATTGGCCTGGGGCATGACCGGCCCGATGATCCGCGGATCGGGTATTGCCTGGGATCTGCGCAAGAAGCGGCCGTACGCGAAGTATGCGGAAGTCGATTTCGATATTCCCGTTGGCGTGAAGGGCGACTGCTACGACCGCTATCTGGTCCGTATCGCCGAGATGCGCGAATCCAACCGCATCATTCAGCAGTGCGTGAAATGGCTGAAGGCGAATCCCGGCCCGGTGATGATCGACAACTACAAGGTCGCGCCGCCGAGCCGCGAGTCCATGAAGGACGACATGGAAGCGCTGATCCATCACTTCAAACTCTTCACTGAAGGGTACTGCGTTCCGGTCGGCGAGACCTACTGCGCCGTGGAAGCACCGAAGGGCGAATTCGGCTGTTATCTGGTCTCCGATGGCGCCAACAAGCCGTTCCGCGTACACCTGCGCGCGCCCGGCTTCGCCCATCTCTCGTCGATGGATGCGATCGTGAAAGGCCACATGCTGGCCGACGTGGTCGCGATGATCGGCACCTACGACATCGTGTTCGGCGAAATCGATCGCTGAGGGCGCAGACAAGAATGAAAGCGACTGGAAATTTCGAAACCTGCCGCAATGTCGACCCGATGGTCGCGTTGAACGACAAGACGCGGGCGCACATCGATCATTGGCTGGCCAAGTTCCCGCCGGATCGCAAACGCTCGGCGGTGCTGCAGGGCCTGCATGCCGCGCAGGAGCAGAACGCCGGCTGGTTGACCGACGAACTGATCGCTGCGGTGGCGAAGTATCTGGACCTGCCGCCAGTGTGGGCTTACGAAGTCGCCACCTTCTACTCGATGTTCGAGACCGAGAAAGTCGGCCGCCACAACGTCGCGTTCTGCACCAACATCAGCTGCTGGCTCAACGGTGCGGAGGATCTGGTCGCGCACGCCGAGAGAAAGCTCGGCTGCAAGCTGGGTGAATCGTCCGCGGACGGCCGCGTGTTCCTCAAGCGCGAAGAAGAATGTCTTGCTGCCTGCTGCGGCGCGCCGATGATGGTCATCAACGGTCATTACCACGAGCAGCTCGACGTCGCGAAAGTCGACGCGCTGCTCGATGGTTTGAAATAAGGTCAGGGGCGACGAGATGGCACATCACGGCTCTAACATGCATGGCTCCGCCACCGGTCCCGTCGGCCCCGCGCCGAAGGAGCATCAGGTCGTCTACACCACGCTGCATTTCGACAAGCCGTGGTCGTACGAAAACTATCTGAAAACCGGCGGCTACAGCGCGCTGCGCAGGATCATCGAAGACAAGGTTCCGCCGGAACAAGTGATCGACATGGTCAAGGGTTCCGGGCTGCGCGGCCGCGGCGGCGCGGGCTTCCCGACCGGTCTGAAGTGGAGCTTCATGCCCAAAGGCACCGGCATGCAGAAATACATCCTCTGCAACTCGGATGAATCCGAACCCGGCACCTGCAAGGATCGCGACATCCTGCGCTTCAACCCGCATTCGGTGATCGAAGGCATGGCCATCGCCTGCTACGCTACGGGTTCGACGGTTGCCTACAACTATCTGCGCGGCGAGTTCCACCACGAACCCTTCGAGCATCTGGAAGAAGCCACCGCCGATGCGTACAGGCACGGCTGGCTGGGCAAGAACGTGCTCGGCAGCGGCATCGACATCGACATCTACAACGCGCTCGGCGCCGGTGCCTATATCTGCGGCGAAGAAACCGCACTGATGGAATCGCTGGAAGGCAAGAAAGGCCAGCCGCGCTTCAAACCGCCGTTCCCGGCGAACTTCGGCCTGTACGGCCGGCCGACCACGATCAACAACACCGAGACCTTCGCATCAGTACCTGCGGTCATCCGCAACGGCGCCGAATGGTTCCTCAATCTCGGCAAGCCGAACAACGGCGGCCCGAAGATCTTCTCGGTGTCAGGCCATGTCGCCAAACCGGGCAATCACGAAGTTCGCCTCGGCATTCCCTTCGCCGAGTTGCTGGAAATGGCCGGCGGTATGCGTCCGGGTCGTACCTTGAAAGCCGTGATTCCGGGCGGGTCGTCGATGCCGGTGCTGCCGGCGGAGACGATGATGGCCTGCACAATGGACTACGACTCGATCCAGAAGGCCGGTTCGGGCCTCGGCTCGGGCGCGGTGATCGTGATGGACGACACCGCCTGCATGGTGCGCGCCTGTCAGCGCATCGCGCGGTTCTACTTCAAGGAAAGTTGCGGCCAGTGCACGCCGTGCCGCGAAGGCACCGGCTGGATGTATCGCATGCTCACCCGTATCGTCGAGAAGCAGGCGACGATGCAAGACCTCAATATGTTGAAAGCGGCCGCCGGTCAGATCGAAGGACACACCATCTGCGCGTTCGGCGAAGCTGCGGCGTGGCCGGTGCAGGGTTTCCTGCGTCATTTCTGGAACGAATTCGAATACGCGATCGTCAACAAACGTTTTCTGGTTGACGATCAGCGCGCGGGTACCGTGATTGAACAGGGAGCGGCTGGTCAGGCGACGGCCGAGCAGGTGGCGGCATGAGTACCGAAACCGCCAACGCTCCGGCAGCGCCGGTCGTTCCCGACGGACACGTCACCATCGAGATCGACGGCCAGTCGCTGTTCGCGCCGAAGGGCTCGATGATCATCCATGCCGCAGACAAGGCTGGCATTCCGATTCCGCGCTTCTGCTATCACGAGAAGCTGCCGATCGCCGCGAACTGCCGCATGTGTCTGGTCGACGCCGAAATGGGTGGCAGGCCGATGCCGAAGCCGCAGCCGGCCTGCGCCACGCCGGTCGCGGACGGTATGAAAGTGTTCACGCGCAACGAAAAGGCGCTGAAAGCGCAGCGCAACGTCATGGAATTCCTGCTGATCAACCATCCGCTGGACTGCCCGATCTGCGATCAGGGCGGCGAGTGCGAACTGCAGGATCTGTCGTTGGGTTACGGCC
>JBIITV010000234.1:0-4045 GCA_044340325.1 Lysobacteraceae bacterium | reverse complement strand
GTCATCGCTGTATCCATCTCCCAGAAAACTGATGCTATTCATACCAAAACTGGGAGCCGGTGTCGGCACTGAACGCGAAAAATATCGGGATTGCTGGGGTTGGGTGAAATTTGCAGGTCTGACTAAGCATTCTGGCGCTGCACATGCCGGCGGATGGCGTCCAGTTCGTCCGGGTCTACCGTGTCCATGACCAAAGTACGGTAGGCGTGCTGACGTTCCACCGGATTGCCGGACAGCGACAGACACGCGGCGTGCTGCGAGACCAGCGGGGCGTGTTCGCCGTAGGCATTGCAGCGGTAGCTCGACCAGGGGTAGTCCGCCGGATCAGTCACCATGGCCCGTCACCATGGCGGCGCGCAGCGGATTGAGCTCGATGTAGCGATGGCATCGCATCAGGTGCTCGCCGTCTTCGACCAGACAGGCCTTGTAGCGACCCTCCCAGAGCGTGCCGCTGCGGTGATAGCGGTCGCTGCTGGATCCCCGCTTACGCGGGGATGACGGGGCTCAAGTAAGTGCCATTCCACACTGACCCCGGTTTTCCCCTGACCCCGGCTTTCGCTGACCCCGGTTTTCGTCGATCACTTTTTGGCGTTGGCTGCGCTCTGCCGGAATTTTTTCAACTCCAGCTCCAATGCAGCGGCTTCGTCCAGCGCGCCGCGTTGACGCGTCACAACGATCAGTCTTTCGATTGTATCGAATGCAAGCGGATGATCGTTATCGTCACCAAACGCCTGGCGATACCCGGTGAGGGCTTCCCGCAACAACGTTTCTGCCTGCATGAGATTGCCTTCCGCGCTCTCCAACGCGCCCATCTCAGCGATCGACGCCAAGGTGTCCATATCAAGGTTACCCAATGTCCGACGCTGTATTTTCAGCGCATCCTGCAGCAGGGCTTTCGCCTCGCTGATCTCGCCCTTTTTCCGCAATACACTCGCCATACCACTCATCGCCTGCAGGGTATAGCGGTTCTCGTTTCCGCGAGAACGGCGCCATGACGCCACCACTTGCGTGAAGATTTCTTCCGCTTCATCGAGCTTACCCTGGTCGCTCAGGACATACGCCAAAGAGAACTTGAAATCGCTCGTGTTGAATTGATCTTCACCAAACAGCCGCCGATGGTCGGCGATCATCTTGCGCAACATCCCTTCGGCCTCGTCTTGCTTTCCTTGCGCTGCCAATACTTCTGCAATGTTGGCTTGGTTGAAGAGTACGTCCTCATGCTCATCGCCGAGAACTGCGCGTCGGCCCTCCAGCGCCTGTCGGAAGTAGACTTCAGCTTCCGCCGGCCTGCCCTCTTTCGCGAGAGAACGCGCCAAAGTGGTACTCAATATCGACGTTGTCGAATGCTTGTCGCCCAAGAACCGCCGGCTTGCATCTGTCGCCTCACGTGCGAGCGCTTCCGACTCGGCGTATCGACCTAGCTCGCGATACGTTATGGACAACGTATTTTTTGCCATGAGCATATCGGGGTCTCGACTGGCCAACGCATCTTCCATAACTCGGCGAAACCCATTCACGGATGCCTCTGCATACGGCAACGCTTGCTTGTGCTTTCCAAGTCTATTCAATGCGGCAGCCAAATCGCGTGCCGATAGCAGTGTGTCCCGATGATCGTTCCCTAGCGTGCGGCGCCGTTGATCGTACGCTTCACCAAACAGCGGCAGTGCCATGTTTACTTTGCCCTGATACATCAGGCAGCGACCGATTGCCCTGATCGATCGCAATGTGTCCGGATGGTCGTTGCCCAACACACGGCGAAACCCTGCCGTTGCCGCGCGCAGATCGGCTTCCGCTTGTTTGTACTGGGTCATCTCACATGCCAGCTCACCGCGACCGTACAACGAGACAAGCGTCAATGGATCGTCTGCACCCAGCAGCCGGCGGCGCTGCTCCAGCGCCAGCCGTTGCGGTTCGACCGCCGCATTGAAGTCGCCGAGATCGAACAGGGTGTCGGCCATGGTTTGCCACAGACGCGCCTGCAGCAACGGGGATTTTCCGAAATCTTTCTCGATTGCGGCCAATGCCGGCTGCAAAGAATGGGTCTGCAACTGACTCAGCGCCAGGTCGGTGAAGTTCACACCTTTGATCAGGCTCTCCTGTTGCTGCCTGCGCTGCGCTGCAGCAGCCGGATCGTCTCCGCGACCGGGATCTTGTTCCCCAACCGCCTCGATCAACGCGCTGCGCAAGCTCAGGCCCATCGCGGCAGGGTCGATGGACTGCATCTGCTTGACCTGGAAGTCGGCCGCCATCTCTGCTTCGGTAGTGGCCTTGCGTGCGGCCTTCAGCGCATCTTCTGCGCGCACAAAACCAATCACGGCGGCGGTGGTCGTCGTCAGCAAAGCCAATGTCACCGCGCTGGCCAGCGCGACCCCGATACGGTGCCGGCGTACGAACTTGCGCATCCGGTACATCCGCGACGCCGGGCGCGCTTCGATCGGTTGGTCGTCGAGCCACCGGTGCAGGTCCCTCTCCAATTCCAATACTGACGCGTAGCGGTCGTCCGGGTCGCGCTGCAGACACTTGCCGACGATCCACGACAGGTCGCTGCCCAACATGGCTTTCATCTGTTCAACCGACAGCGACCGATGCCTGGCGATCTCGCTTTCGTCGTCGGCGCTCAGGCTGGAGAAGCGCGTCAGCAGGCTCGGCGGTTGCTCCGCGCTCAACAGCCGCGCCAGTTCGACCGGTGTCTTGCGATTCAGCTCTTCTTCGCTGTACGGCGTGACGCCCGCCAGCAAGTGATACAGCACCACGCCCAGCGAATAGATATCCGTGCGCGTATCGACATTGGCTAGCGGCCCGGACGCCTGCTCCGGGCTGCTGTAAGCCGGCGTGCCCACGAAGCTGCCCAGGCGCGTGTGTGCCGCATCGCCCGTCAGCACGCCCGAGAGCGATTTGGCCACGCCGAAGTCGATGATCTTGACCGTGGCCGGCTGGTCCTGCGCACGGCTGACCAGAATGTTGCCGGGTTTGAGATCGCGATGGATCAGGCCTTTCTGATGCGCGTGCAGCACGCCTTCGCAGGCCTGAAGAAACAGCGCGATGCGTTCGCGGACATCCATCTCCAGCTGATCGCAATGCGCGGCGATGTCCAGGCCGCGCACGTATTCCATCGCAAAATACGGCTGTTGCGAGGACGTGCTGCCGGCGTCGTAGACCGTGGCCACGTTCGCATGATTCATCAGCGCCAGCGCCTGCCGCTCGGCCTCGAAGCGGGCCAGCACCTGCTTGCTGTCCATGCCGGTCTTGATCAGCTTCAGTGCGACCTTGCGCTGCACCGGCTTGCTTTGCTCGGCCAGAAAGACCGCGCCCATGCCGCCCTCAGCGAGCTGATCGATGACCCGGTAAGGGCCGATGATCTGCCCGATCATCGATTGCGGTGCGCTGAGTGCGCTGAGTGCGATGGCGGCGGATGCGGCCGGATCGGACGGCCGCCGCGCGGCCTGTTCTTCTGGCGTCTTGTCGGCGTTGTCTGTGGCGGCAGGGCGCTCTGTCGAAGGGTTGGCACAGATGCCCTGCAATTTCTGTGCTACGTCCGCAGCGGAAGGCCGACGTTCTGCCTGTGCATCGGTGCAGGCTGCGATCAGTGCGCGCAGCGGTTCGGAATCGACATCGCGCTCCCAACCCGCATCGATGGTGCGCTGCAGATCGCCGACGACCATCTGCAGCAGCAGCACGCCCAACGCATGGACATCGCTGGCGGTTGTCGCGGCCTGTCCTGCCGCGCATTCGGGCGCCAGATACAACTGCTCGCCAAGGCCTTCATCGCCGATCAGGGTCAGTCCCGCGCTGGTGATCTTCAGTGAATCGAGGCGGGTCCGGTCGCTCAGGTTGCTCCATCCGAACTCGCCCAGTCGGGCGTGAACCCGATCCCGGTCGTCATTATTTTCATGACGGTCGTCGTGATCGCTGTCGATGAAAATGCTCGCAGCGCTCACGTTGCGATGCACAACGTCCGCCGCGTGCACCGCCGCAAGCGCACCGCACACCTCGGCGATCAGCCGCATGCGCTCCGCCAACGCGATGCGACGCAGCCCACCTTGCG
>JBIITV010000233.1:0-4112 GCA_044340325.1 Lysobacteraceae bacterium | reverse complement strand
AGGGATGTCTCATCGAAAAATCCCGGCTATGCCTCAGTTGGCAGTTTAGAATTGGACGTGAAATGTTTTCTTTGGTTACTTTCTTTTCAAAAAGAAAGTAACTCGCGCACCAGCGCGAAAAAGGCGCCAAGCCTTAGCCGAAAACGCATGGCTCGCCGACATCGATAGCGCCAAAAACTTCCAGTAGCGATGATTTGAAAATCGTGCGGGAAAATCGCAAGTTCAAAAAATGTTCATTCAGTACAACGGATCTTCCCCGAACAACGCCAACGCCTTCGCAAACTCCGCATCCACCGGCGCCACCGCCTCAACCCGCTCGCCGCTATGCGGATGAGCGAAACGCAGCCGCTCGGCATGCAGCAGCATGCGGTGGATACCCATCATCCGGAACGCACGGTTGTGGCGGCCGTCGCCGTGGCTGGTATCGCCAATCAGATGATGCGACAGATGCTTCAGATGCCGCCGGATCTGCCGGAAGCGCCCGGTTTGCGGCTGCGCGCGCAGCAACGCATAGCGTGAGGTGTCGAAGCCGGCGGACGGCAGCGCCAACTCGCAGGTCGCCAGCCTGTTGAAATGCGTGACCGCCGGCTTCTTCTGCGGCTTGCCCGGCCCGCCGTCGAGCGGATGGTCGACGACGAACGCCTCCTCCGGCCAGCCGCGGCAGATCGCGAGATACTCTTTTTCGACATCGCCCGACATCAGCGTCTTGCCCAGCGCCGAAGCGCTCTCGCGATCGAAGGCCAGCAGCAGACAACCGCTGGTGGCGCGGTCGAGACGATGCACCAAAAAAATCGGCCGGCCGAACTGCTCGCGGAGCCGGTCGGCCATGAAATCGGTCTCGCCCCGCGCCAATGCGCTGTCGTGCACCATCAGCCCGGCGGGCTTGTCGACCACCGCCAGAGACGCGTCGCAGTACAAGATCGAGATCCCTAGCGATGCGTTCTCTGTGGGTACGGCAGAGGCCTCGGGGAACTCCGGACAGGACTTCTGGGTCATCGTTTTGCGCGTGGCTTCTGCAAGAATCGACGCTCATTGTCCATGATCCGCATCCCGAAGGAATTTCCGATGCCCCTGCTCCGTACTGCCGCACCTCGCGCCCTCGCACTGGCCTGCGCGCTCGCACTGTTCGCGCCCACCGCTTTCGCCGCCGATGCGACGGCAGTGCCCAAAGGGATGACCGCCGGCACCTGCGTGGAGGGCATCTGCGAGTACACACTCGGCAACGGCCTGCGTGTGCTGCTGTTTCCCGACGCCAGCAAACCCACGGTCACCGTCAACATCGCCTACGGCGTGGGCTCGGTGCACGAGAACTACGGCGAAACCGGCATGGCTCACCTGCTGGAACACATGCTGTTCAAAGGCACGCCGACGCACAGCGACATCCCCGGCGAGATGAAGAAGCGCGGCATCGAGAAGAACGCCACCACCTCGCTGGACCGCACCAACTATTACGGCTCGTTCCCCGCCAACGACGACACCCTGGACTGGCTGCTGGGTCTGGAGGCCGACCGCATGCTCAATTCGTTGGTCGCGAAGAAAGACCTCGACAGCGAGATGACTGTGGTACGCAACGAAATGGAGCGCAACGAGAACAACCCCGGCGGCGTGATGTTCCAGCGACTGCGCTCCACCGCGTATCTCTGGCACAACTACGGCAACAGCACCATCGGCGCGCGCTCCGACGTGGAGAACGTGCCGATCGAACGGCTGCAGGCGTTCTACCGCACCTGGTACCGCCCCGACAACGCAACCCTGGTCATTGCCGGCCGCATCGATCCCACCGCAACCCTCGGCACGGTACAGCGGCATTTCGGCAAACTGGCTCGGCCCAAGGCCGCGCTGCCGAAGTCGTACACGGTCGAGCCGACCCAGGACGGCGAGCGCGAGATCAACGTCCGCCGTACCGGAGACACCCACTTCTTCGCGCTCGGCTACCACACGCCCGGCACCACCCATCCCGACAGCGCCGCAATCGCGGTGCTGCTGAACTTGCTGGGCGACGCACCGGGCGGACGCCTGCACAAGACGCTGGTCGAGACCAAGCTGGCCGCATTCGCCGGCGGCGGCAACAGCGACATGCGCGAAGGCGGCATGGCCTCGCTGATCCTGGTGGCGCCCAAAGGCGCCGACATCGCCAAGGCCGAAGCCGAACTGCTGCGACAGGCCGAAAGCGTCATGGTGACCACGCCGATCACCGCCGACGAAGTCACGCAGGCCAAACAGCGCATCGCCAACGCCTACGAACGCGGATTCGCCAACGTCAACAGCGTCGCGATGGCCTTGACCGAATCGATCGCAGCCGGCGACTGGCGTCTGTATTTCCTGCAGCGCGACCGCATCGCAGCGGTCACGGTCGATGACGTCAATCGGGTTGCGCGCACCTATTTCAAACCGAGCAACCGCACCCTCGCCCGCTTCATCCCGACCGAACAGGCCGACCGCGTCGAAATCGCCGCCGCGCCGAGCGCCGCCGATGCGCTGAAGGGCTATACCGGCAAGGCCGCGCTGGCCGCCGGCGAAGCCTTCGACCCCACGCCGGCCAACATCGATGCCCGCACCGAGACCTTCACCATCGGCGACAAGCTCCGCGTCTCGCTGCTGCCCAAGGACACTCGCGGCGATACGGTCATCGTCAACGCCACATTTCGCTTCGGCGACATCGAATCGCTCAAACGCAGCCCTGATCCGGCCGGCAGCGCGGCCGGCGAGATGCTGATGCGCGGCACGAAGACGATGAGCCGCGAACAGATCGCGCAGCGCTTCGAAGCGCTGAAAACGTCGGCCAATGTTTTCGGAGGCGTGCAGAGCGCGGGTATCAATCTCAACTCCAGGCGCGAACACCTCGCCGATGCGCTGGGGCTCGCCGCCGATGTGCTGCGCAATCCGAGCTTTCCAGAATCGGAATTCGAACAGTTGCGCCTGCAGTCGATCACCGGCCTTGAAAACGCGCGCAAGGAACCCGGCACCGTCGCCAGCATGGCGATGAGCGAATACTTCGACCCGTGGCCGAAAGGGCATCCGTTCGCGTATCAATCCATCGACGAAACGCTGCAACGCATGCGCGCACTGAAGCGCGAGGACGCGATCGCGTTCCATCGCGACTTCTACGGCACCACCGAAGGCGAAATCGCGATCGTCGGCGACTTCGACCCGGTCGCGGTCAAGGCGCAACTGCGCGCACTGTTCGGCGACTGGCGCAGCGCGACTCCCAACGTACCGGTGAGCACGCATTACACCGATGTGGCTGCCCGCGCGACGCGGCTGGAAACACCGGACAAGGCGAACGCGGTAGTGCTGGCGCGCAGCAATCTCTCGCTCAACGACAACGATGCCGACTATCCGGCGCTGATGGTCGCCAGCAATGTGCTGGGCGGCGGCTCGCTCAGCTCGCGCCTTGGCGACCGGCTGCGCCAGAAGGATGGCCTGAGCTACAACGTCGGCAGCAGTATCGTGCCCGACAGCAGCCGCGAAGGCCGCGACGATGCCGGCGCGCTGTCGATCCAGGCGATCGCCGCACCGGAAAACGTGACCCGGCTCGACGCCGCGCTGCGCGAAGAAATCGCGCGCTTCGTCCGCGACGGCATCACCGAGGCCGAGCTGAAGGGGTCCGTGAACGATCTGCTGACCCAGCGTCAGCAGGGCCGAGCCAGCGACGGCAGCGTCGCCGGTCTGCTCGGGAGCAATCTGTACATGGGCCGCACGATGGCGTGGGCCGCCGGCTTCGATACGAAGCTCAAGGCACTGACGGTGAACGACGTGAACGCGGCGATCCGCAAGCACATCAAGCCGGAGACGCTGAGCGTGTTCGCTGCGGGCGATTTCGCGAAGGCTAAGAAATAGTCTCTTCTATCGTCTGCCTGGATGAGTGATGAATGCTTTGCACATGCCCGCCGGAACCATGTTCTGCGTTTGAATTTTCGTGGCGCTGCCGATATCGGCGAGTCATGGCTTTTTGGGTAAGGCCTGGGATCTTTTTTCGCGCTGATGCGCGAGTTACTTTCTTTGGCGCAAAGAGGGTGTTGCCAAATCATTTTTCTATGAGGCCGCGTAAAAGTCTGCGAGCCTCGGAAAGCCATACCCAACTTTCGGAGACCTCCACCAATCGGTCGTGA
>JBIITV010000014.1:0-53118 GCA_044340325.1 Lysobacteraceae bacterium | reverse complement strand
GCCAGATCAGCGGCACCGCGACCAATCTGACCCAGACCAGCTACAGCGCGCGGATCATCGCCAGCGATCCGCAGGGTCTGATCGGCATCGGCGGATTCACCTTCAGCGTGACCAACACCGCGCCGACGGCGGGCACCATTCCGAACCAGACCGCAGGTCGCAACCAGGCCTTCGGTCTGTCCACGGCTGCGTACTTCAGCGACGCCAACGCCGATGTGCTGACCTTCAGCGCAACGGGTCTGCCGGCGGGTCTGACGATCAACAGCGCGGGCGTGATCAGCGGCAGCACCAGCGCGGCGCTGGGCAACTATGCAGTCACAGTGACGGCCAGCGATGGTCGCGGCGGCACGGTCAACAGCAGCTTCACGCTGACGGTGGCCAACTCGGCGCCGGTCGCGCCGGGGGTGGTCAACCAGACGGCGACTGCGGGGTCGTTCTTCAGCTATACCCCGGCGGCCTTCAGCGATCCGAACGGCGATGCGCTCACTTACAGCGCCGGCGGTCTGCCGGCGTGGATGAGTTTCAATGCCGCCACCCGCACCTTCAGCGGCACGGCGGGTGCGGTGGGCAGCTGGTACATCACCTATACCGCGACGGACACCTCGGGTGTTTCAGCCAGCACCAACTTCTGGGTGACCACGCCGAGCACCCCGCCGGTCTATAGCGGGGGTCTCAACAACCAGTCGGCCTCGCCGGGCGTCGGATTCAGCTACACGGTGCCGGCGGGCGCTTTCACCGATCCGAACGGCGATGCGCTGACCTACAGCGCCGACGCCAATGGCGCCGCATTGCCGTCGTGGCTGACGTTCAATGCGGCGACCCGCACCTTCAGCGGCACGCCGAGTTCGGCGGGCGCATGGACGATCCGGGTCATGGCATCGGACGGCACCAGCACCGCCTCCGGTCTGTTCACCATCTCCACCGCCAATATCGGCCCGGTCTACAACGGCACCCTGCCGGGGCGCAACGGCACCTCCGGCTCGGGCGTGTCCTGGGCATTGCCCGGCGGCGCTTTCACCGATGCCAACGGCGATGCGCTGAGCTACACGCTGGAAGTGGAACGTCCAGGTTATATGGAATTGTTCTATCACAACCCGTACGAGCCGGATTACCGCTGGGTCGATCCGGTGTGGGTCCCCGCATCGGCGGTGGGCCTGAGCATCGCGGCCAACGGCACGGTCAGCGGTACCTTGCAGGGGCTGTATGCGCCGGCCAGCTACGGCGGCTACCAGTACTACTACAACTACAACATGCGCATCACTGCGCGCGACCCGAGCAACGCCAGCGCTACGGGCGGCTTCGCGGTCAACGTCAACATCGCGCCGGTCGCGCCTGGCATCGGCACGCTGGTCGCACGCCAGAACAGCCCCTTCGGCTACACGCTGCCTGCATTCAGCGACGCCAACGGCAATGCACTGAGCTACAGCGTCAGCAATCTCCCACCTGGCTTGTCCTTCGATCCAGGGACGCGTGTGATCAGCGGCACCCCGCCGACAGCGGGCAGCTGGACCGTGACCTACACCGCGAACGACGGCAACGGCGGGGTGACCAACACCACCTTCACCTTGACCGTCCAGGCCAACAACGCACCCACGCCGCCATCGGTGGGAACACAGACCGGTGGTGTCGGCAGCGGGCTATACGTCACATTGCCGGCTTTCTCCGACGCCGATTTCGACGCGCTCAGCTACAGCGTCAGCAATCTGCCGCCGGGCCTGTCGTTCAATCCCGGTACGCTGGCCATCAGCGGCACGCCGACCACGCAGGGCAGCTGGACGGTGACCTACACCGCGAACGATGGCCGCGGCGGGGTGAGCAATGCCACCTTTACCTTCACCATCAACGCCTCGGCGCCGGTCAACAATCCGCCGGTGTTGAGCGTCCCGCTGGAGGACCAGTACGCGTACAGCGGCGATTACTTCGTCTACACCATCCCGGCCAACGCGTTCATCGATCCGGATAACAATCCGCTGACCTATACGGCGACGCTGTCCAGCGGATCCGCATTGCCCGGATGGCTGAACTTCAATGCCGCGACCCGGACCTTCAGCGGCGTTCCCAGCGGCATCGGCAACCAGGGCTGGACGATCCGGGTACGTGCGACCGATCCCTCCGGCCTCAGCGTCACCGATGACTTCTGGCTCTACAAGGAAGGCAGCGGCGGCGGGCCGCTCGACGGCCTGCCGATCGATGCTCCGAGTCTGCAGTCCGCGGGGGCCGTGCGGGATCCTGAATCGCCGGACGGAAAACTCCTGTTCCGTTCCTGGGACTTGGCGCCGGTGCGCGCATCGCGCACCCCCCCTGTGCCGGGCCCCGGTGTCGAGCCCTTTGGTGCATCGGAAAACATCGGCTTGGGCGCGATAGTGCAGAGTGACGGCGCTGTGAAGTCCGCTGTGAGCGCCACGGTTGCGAGTTCGATTCAGGGCGACGAAGCGCAGCCGGAGGTGACGATCGAAGCCATCGAGCCGGCGGCCGCGACCGTATCGGGATTCATGTCTGCGGACGATGCGTCGATCTCCCAATACTGGGACGTCGCGCCAGTTCGCGAGGCGAAGAACCCAGTGTCGGGCCCCGATGTCGAGCCCTTCGGTGTGTCGCAAAGCATCGACTTGGGCGCCGCGCCCGCGCTGCAGAGCGATGGCGAGCAGACCGCCGTTGCGAACGTGACGCTCACGACAGCGGCCGCGAATTCGATTCCGGTCAACGACGTACAACCGGACGTCGCCATCGATGACATGGAGCAGGTCTCCCGGGTCTACAGCTTCGACATGGGCGCCGGTCCGGCGCTCGCCGGCAGCGCATCCATTCTGGAGGTCCAGCCGACCGGTGATGTCAGCGCCACCGAACCGGTGCCGATGATCAACGCGCTTGCCACCCGCGTGCCGGTGCAGATCAAGGACGAGTGGTTCCTGTACGACGCCGAGAACCGCCTCAAGCTGGTCGGCGGTCAACTGATCGGGACTGCGGGTGCGCAGGGCACCTACATCGGTCTGGGCGCCAGCGGCGTGCAGTCCTACGAACTGATGTACGACGCCGTCGGCCAGGTGGTGGGCCGCTTCATCAATTCCGGCCCCAACCAGATCGTCTACCGCACCACCTACGATCTGCGCGGCCGCAAACAGTACGAGTTCCACGCTGAATATCTCAATCCGGTGAATTTCGAGTTCGGCGGCATCTCCAGGCAGTACACGTACGACGCTGCCGACCGCATGACCGAGACCCGCAGCTTCTATCAGAACGGCACCAGCAAGAACGCGCCGCTCGACGGAGAAGGCTTCCCGCAGGGGCCGGACATGAGCATCGCCGGCTGGATCTCCAGTGCGGAAACCTACACCTACGACGCCGATGGCCGCCTGACCCTGCAGATCAATCTGGAGCGCAACAACGGCATCAACGGCATCCAGTGGTTCGAGCCGTGGGAGTACGACGACACCCTGCAGCGCACCAGCCTGAGCGTGCTGGTCGAAGACAGCCGGGTGATGTACACCGACCAGTTCGGCAACAGCGGCTACGACAGCGTTGGCCGGGTCTCGGTGTATCGCTACACCGCCAAGGACATCAGCTGGGCGACCCACACCTACACCAGCACTTACGAGGGCTGGGAAGGCTATGTCGAGAAATTCATCAGTGGTGTCAGCACCAACAACAACTACCGCGCCACCACCAACACGCTGACCTACGACGCGTTCGGCAAACTGATCAAGCAGATCGAAAACACGCCGCTGCCCAGCAACCTGGGCGTGCTGGAGGATCGCGCCCGCGCCTACACCTACAACGGTGATGGCCGTGTGCAGACCCGCCGCGAAGGCAAGATCGTCAGCGGCGCATTCACCCAGACGCCAGACGCCTCCGGCGCGAACCCGAACTACCTGTTCGTGCACGCCGCCGGTCAGCAGCAGGCCGAACTGCGTGAAGGCGGGCAGATCCGCTACAACGGTGGTTACACCTACAACACGCAGCAGATCCAGACCCTCAACGGCAGCGGCAACTACGCCGCCGGCGGCGGCACGGTCACGGCGCAGCAGGGCGAAACGCTGCAGTCGCTGGCGCAGCGCGTCTACGGCAACAGCAGCCTGTGGTACGTGCTCGCCGATGCGAACGGTTTGTCCGATCCGGACGCCGGCCTCATCGCGGGCACCCAGCTCAACACCCCGAAGGTGACCGTCAGCAACAACGACGCCAACACCTTCCGTCCCTACGACCCCAGCGAAGCCATCGGGCCGACCAGCCCAGGCCTGCCTTACATCACGCCGCCGCCGAAGAAGAGCTGTAACGTCATCGCGATGGTGTTGATGGTGGTCGTCGCCGTGGTGGTGACGGTGTTCACCGCAGGTGCGGCTGCGATGGCGATGGGTGTGGTGTCCACTGCATCGGGTGCGACCGGCATCATGGCGATCGGCGGCGCCGCATTGACTGGTGGCCTTGCCGGCGCCGGAGTCGCTGCAGGTTCCATGCTCGCTGTCGCCGGAGCGACCACGATCGCTGCCGGCAGTGCAGCCGCGATCGGCGGCGCAGTCGCGGCTGGTTTTGTTGGTGGCTTCATGGGCAGCGTAGCCAGTCAAGTGGTCGGCAAGGCGTTGGGTGTGGTCGATCACTTCAGCTTGCGCAGTGCGTTCGCCAGCGGCTTGACCGCAGGCTTGACGGCGGGCACGGGCGCTGCAGGCGTGGTCGGCAAGATCGCCGGGAGTTCGACGGTGGCTCAAGGTGCGGTGCGAGGGGCGCTGGGCGCGGTGTCGTCTTACGCGGCGAATCGCGTCGCCGGAATTGACGTCAGCTTCAGCTGGAGGAGTATCGCAGCCGCAGCCGTGTCCGGCGCAATCAGTTCTGCTGTTACACCTAAAATCGTCTCAGGACTTGGAATCGAGTCCAAATTCGGCACTGAATTCGCATCGCGAACGATCGACGGCGCTGTGAATCTTCACGTCCGCCGAGCCTTCGGCTTCGATGACAAGGTGGACTATGGGCATATCATTGCCGACGCATTTGGTAATGCGTTGGGCAATGCGATCGTGGACAAGGCGATCGCAGTCTCAGGTCGCCGCGCGGCGATCGAGCAGATCGCGAACGCCTCGGATGCCAAGCAAGGAACCGTGTTCGCGAATATTCAATCGATCGCCCGCAACGACAATCTGTCTTATGCCGAGCGGCAAAGAATGATCGTCGAGATGGTTCGAGGGACTTCGACATCCGACGTGATCCAGGAAGTTGCTGCAAACGTACAGGAGGGTGAAGAGTCGCTAACGTCGCTTGCGGTATACGACGGCGACGAGCCCATCATGATGCGCGCTGGTGGCGCTGCCGATGTGGTTGCGCAAGAACAGGGCACGATCAACGCCGCGCGTCAGGGCATCATCGATGCGTTGGATGGATTTGCAATGCGTTTCAGCGAGAGCGAGCGCATCAGGGGTCAGGTCTTCGCCGACGAGTCGACGCTGAATCAAACCCTGATCGTCATCGGCGCGGGGCTCAATTCGGTATGGGAGGGAATCAAAGGTACCGCCTCGCTGCTCTGGGATGCGGCATCGGCGTCCCAACGTGCGCAGATGTACGTCGGCCGCGTGATCGTGGGTGTGGCCCAGGATCTGGTTACCGGGAATACCAATGGTCTAAGGGAACGATTGCGCGAACAGGTGGATAGGGTTCAGCAATTTGCCGAGACCGCAGACGCAAGAGTGAAGAGTCAGATCGAGGGCTTGCGCTCCTTCGCAGAGATCATGGGCGATCGGGATGTCCGTCAGGCATTCGTTCGGACGGCGCGCAGCATTGTCGAGAATGTCTCGACGCCAACCTTGTTGTTCGCGGCGGCGGGCATCATTGGTGAGGTTTTGTTCAGTATCGGAACTGCGGGGGCCGGTACGGCCATGCGGGCCATCCGTGCGGGTGGTGGGGCCGTCAATGTGCTAACGGGCGCTGGCAGGACGGCGCGTTCATTGACCAGGATCGCGGATGAGTTCCCGGATGCGGCCGCTGCCTTGAGAGCAATCGGCATTTACGCGAGCGAGTACCGCAGTGCGAGAGAGATCATCTCCTACGTCGGGCGTGCCCAGAGGATGGGGGTGCCGGATTCGTTCCTGAGGGAAGCTGCGGAGTTCTCGAGAAGGACCGGTCCGATTGACGAAAGGTCCGGCTTGTTCTACGGCTACGTGCGGATGCGCAATGCGGGCTGGCAGTATGGGGATGTGGCCAAGTACGGGTCCAACAATGGTCTCGACGGTATCTTCTGGAGGCTCAATAGGCAGACAGGGCAGCGTGAATTCGCGGTTCTGGAAGCCAAGTCGGCGGGCAATGCATCGGGCTTGGCTACCGCCGGCGGCCATCGTCAAGGGACCATGGGCTACATCGTCGACCGTCTCCAGCGAGCCAGCGCGGCTTCGCGTGATCCAGCCCAGCGGGCCGCATATGCCGAAATGCTTTCTGCGATACCGATGGGGCGGGTGCAGAGTTACGCCAGCTTTGCCAACAGCGATCGGCTTGTAAGATTGCCTCCCAGTTGGAGCGGTGGTGCGGTAGGCTCCAGAAACAATGTTCAATGGGTCCCGCCAGGTATCTGAGTCATGAAGCCATCTGAAGTAGAAGTCGAGGTGAGGCGGCAGTTGGCGAATGTGGACCAGGTTTTCGAATCTGGACTACAGGAACTGTCTGCCGCCCTTGAGTACCAGCGCTCCGCAAGGCAGTACGATCTGATGCTGCTGACGTTGCGATCCTTCGCTTCTCAAGCACTCGTGCTTGGGCAAGCGGCTTGGCGGCTCGATGGCGATGCAACCGAGGCCCAGCGGCGGTTCGGTCAATGCATTGAATGGATGGATTTCTGCTGGGATGCGCTCGAAGGCGTGAGTTCCTCGTCGGAGCGCCAGAAGCAACGGCTGGCATCCAAGATGCTGCTGGAACCTTCTCTTTGCCTGATCCTTTCCAATCAACGTGCTATTTGCGAGAGGCTCTGGCGGGATTCGAGGGGCGATGTCTTCGAGCGACCCGATACGCTGTTCAAGTCGGAAAGGCCTCAGGCGGCGTTCTCTCTCGATCTGATCGAGGCGATGGGGAAGGGCTCTCTCAAGTACGACGATACGGCTTACGAGTCGGCAGGCCGGATGACCGATTTGCCCACGATTGGCTACGAGACGATGTTGTTCGCGCTGCACAGGGGTGAAGCACAGGCGTTTCAAGCTGCTAGATCCCGACTGTTGAAGGATTTTGTGGCGAGGGCCCGCAACCGGGAAGCAGCTCTTAATCCTTGGGGGTATGGAGAAGTGGCTCAGGCGGCCTGTTTTGATGTGGTCGCCACCGCACTCAGTCGTTTGGCTAATTGGCGAGGGCTTCAAGTGGCTGGCGAAGCGGAATGCTGCCCGGAGGCATTTCTAGAAGATTGAGGACCAAGAAGACTGGAGAAGACTGGGACACCCACCTTTCTTGCTGCCGCTGAAATAGTTCCGCCACCGCCCGGCACACAGGCTGCTCGCCTTCAAGCTTGCCGATATCGCAGGAGGCGTCCTATTTCGCCCCCTTCCAGACACAACACAGGCTCAAACTTCAAGCCTGATTGCACTATATTGGTGCAATGCCCCCCGACCTCACTCCCCTCGACGCCCTCGTCACCCCCGTAGCCTGGTGCGACGGGGCGGGGCGGTTGGAGGGCGGCAATCTGGCCTTCGCGCGCTGGCTCGGCGTGAGTCAACGTCGGCTCACAGGGCTTCCGCTGGCGGCGTTCGAGGTGGAGGGTCAGCGGCTGGCGCGGATACTGGCAGAGCCGCCGGCAGGGGAGCAGATCCGGCTGCGGCGGCTGCATGTCGGCTTTCCGGGCAGCGACACCCGGCCCTACGCCGATGCCCTGCTGTCGCAACGTGCGCAGGGCGGCTGGTGGATCGAGGCGCATCCGGTCGACGAATTCCCGGGCGACGACCCGGCCACCGTGCTGCCTTCGGCGCTGTCCGCAGCGCTGAAAGGTCTGGCGCATGAGCTGCGCAATCCGCTGGCGGGCTTGAAGGGCGCGGCACAGTTGCTGGCACGCCGGGTCGAGAGCGACGAGGCGCGAGAACTCACCGAACTGATCGAATCCGAAGTCGCGCGCCTTACCGAACTGATCGACCGCCTGCTGTCGCCGCAGCCGGCGCGGGCGCACGAGCCGCTGAACATCCATGCGGTGCTGGAGCGCGTGCTGCGGCTGGCGGAGAGCGACGCCGGCTGGGCGGTCAAACTCGTCCGCGATTACGACCCGTCGCTGCCGGAGTTGCCTGGCGATGCCGACCGGTTGACCCAGGCGGTATGGAATCTGGTCCGCAACGCGATCGAAGCCGGCGCCGCCAGCGTCAGCCTGCGCACGCGGGTGGAGCACGGCGTGCGGATCGGCGACGCGGCGCATGCGCGCGCGCTGCGGCTGGAGATTTCCGATGACGGCCGCGGCGTGCCCGAAGCGCTGGCCGAGCAGGTGTTCCTGCCGCTGGTGAGCGGTCGCGCCGAGGGCACCGGGCTAGGGCTGGCGCTGGCCCAGCAGGTCGCGCGCGAGCATCGCGGTTCGCTGAGCTATCGCTCGCGCGCCGGCCACACCGTGTTCACCGTGCTGCTGCCGTTCGCACCACTGCACGACGACCACGATCACGCGAAGGAGCGCAACGATGATCGCTGATCCGCAGACGGGCACCGCGATGGGCAATGCGACGAACACCGAAACGATCTGGGTCGTCGACGACGACCGCGCGGTGCGCTTCGTGCTCGCCACCGCGCTGCGCGAAGCGGGCTACGCGGTGACCGCATTCGACTCGGCGCGTGCCGTGCTCGACGCTATCGCGGTCCGGCCGGTGCCCGATCTGCTGTTCACCGATGTGCGCATGCCCGGCGACGATGGTCTGGTGCTGCTGGATGCGATGAAGTCGCGGCATCCGCAGCTGCCGGTGATCGTGATGAGCGCGTACACCGACATCGCCAGTACAGCGGGTGCGTTCCGCAGCGGCGCGCATGAATTCCTCTCGAAACCCTTCGATCTCGACGCGGCGGTCGCGCTCGCGGCGCAGGCGTTGGCGCCGGCGCGCGCGCGGCGCGGAAACGCTGTGGTCGTATCCGATCCGCCGCCGGAAGCGCACGCCTCCGCGACCGATGCCCTGGTGGGCGATACCGCAGCGATGCAGGCGCTGTTCCGCGCCATCGGACGTCTGGCGCAGGCGCCGCTGGGCGTGCTGGTCACCGGCGAAACCGGCACCGGAAAGGAACTGGTCGCGCGTGCGCTGCACCGCGAGTCGCCGCGCGCGCGCAAACCCTTCGTCGCGCTCAATACCGCCGCGATTCCGTCGGAACTGCTGGAAAGCGAACTGTTCGGCCACGAGGCCGGCGCGTTCACCGGTGCGAGCAAACGTCACATCGGCCGTTTCGAACAGGCGGATGGCGGGACATTGTTTCTGGACGAAATCGGCGACATGCCGCTGTCGCTGCAGACCCGGCTGCTGCGGGTGCTTGCCGAGAACGAATTCTTTCGCGTCGGCGGCCGCGAACTGATCCGCGTCGACGTGCGGGTGATCGCGGCGACGCATCAGGACCTCAACACGCTGGTCGCCGAAGGGCGCTTTCGCGCCGATCTGCTGCATCGTCTCGATGTGGTGCGGCTGCAGCTGCCGCCGCTGCGCGCGCGGCGCGACGATATCCCGCGCCTCGCCGAGCGTTTCCTGCGCGCGGCGGCACTGAAATTCGAGGCGCCGGCCAAACGCTTCGCGCCGGCGGCACTGCAGCGCCTGCTCGCGCACGACTGGCCGGGCAATGTCCGCGAACTCGAAAATCTCTGCTGGCGGCTCGCTGCATTGGCACCGGGCGATCGCATCGCACCGGCCGATCTCGATGATGTGTTCGCTGCGAATGTCGCGATCGGGATGCGCGCAACCGCGCTGCCGTCTTCGGACTGGGAGGCGGCGCTCGCCGACTGGGCGCGCGGTCGTCTGGAGGCCGGCGACCGCGATCTGCATGCCGAAGCCCGCACGCGCTTCGACCAGGTGCTGTTCGACGCCGCGCTGGCGCACACCGGCGGCCATCGCTCCGAGGCTGCCGCGAAACTTGGCCTGGGCCGCAACACGCTGACCCGCAAACTCGGCTCCGGCCGCAAACCGCGACGACCTGCGTGAAAGCGTGCGTCATGAAAGAGCAGGTCGCGAAAGAGCAGATCACCCGCCAGTTGCTTGCCGCTCATGTCCGCGCGCCCAACATCCACGGCTCAAGTTCCGCTTCAGCGCATCATCAGGAGATATCCGTCATGACACCGTCCCGCATCCTCGTGGTTTCCAGCCTGGCCGCCTCGCTTGCCGCCTGCGCCAGCGCGCCGCCGCCGAAACCACAGGCGCCCGCGCCGCAGCATCGCCTGCAGCGCGCCGTCGCCAATGTCGCACCGGCCTCGGCCAGTCTGGTCAGCGGCCGCTTGTCGATCGCGGCGGTCGACGGCGGCGTACGCATCGAGGGCGAGCTCGGCGGTCTGGGTCGCGGCGGCACCCACGCGATCCACGTGCACGAGCGCGGCGACTGCACCGCCGCCGACGGCAGCAGCGCCGGCGGCCACTTCAATCCTGCCGCCGCCGCGCACGGCCGCGCAGGCACCGCAGTGCATCACCTCGGCGACATGGACAATCTGGTGGCGAACGCCGACGGTGTGGCGACGGTGAACATCCGCCTGATGGACGTGACCCTGGGTAGCGGCGCAGCCAACGACATCCTCGGCCGCGCGCTGGTCATCCACGCCGGGCCTGACGATTACACCACTCAGCCGACCGGAAACTCCGGTGCGCGCGTCGGCTGCGGGGTGATCGAGATGGCGATGTGAGCCGTTGCGCTCAGCCCAGCAGCGCGCGCGGGTCGCGTCCTGCGGGGCAGGGCACGGACAGCACATCCAGCCCGTGCACTTTGAGAATCGCCGCGAGCTGCCGTTGGCGCGCTTCGAAATGCGCGAAACCGCGATCGATGCGGGCCGGGTCCAGCTCGTCGGCTGCGTAGCGACGCTGCCAGCCGTTGCGATCGAATGCGGCGACCCGCACCGCGCCGTCGGCATAGCGCATCAGCGGTTCCGGGGCTGCGTCCAGCCAAACGTCTTCTTCCGGCGCCAGCAGCGCGGTCTCCAGCAGCGACCACAGCGCGCCCAGGCCGACATGGCGGTACTGCAGCGCCATCATCGCCGCCAGGTCGTACGCGGTGAGATAACGGGCATGTTCGATGCGCGCGTCGAAGGCGTCCTGCGCCATCAGTGCGGTGTCGGCCTTGGCCATGCCGCGCTCGAGCAACGCATGTTCGAACGTATCGGCCACGGCGGTGGCCCTCTCCGCGCTGCCCACCAGCAGGAACGGCAACACCCGCAGCGGCCCGCCGTGCAGTTCCAGCTCGGCCCGCAGCGGCTGCGGCACCACGCCGTGGTCGTCAGCGCCGAACGCAATGATCCGTGGGCCAGGCGACTGCGGCGCACGCGCATGCAGCTCCTCCAGCCGACGATGCAGCGGCCAGCCGGGGCGCAGCACTTCTGCGGGGTCGTAGTGCGCTCCGGCAAACACCAGATCCAGTGCCGCCACATCCGCGCTCAGCGCCGTCAGGTCGCGCCCGACCAGACCGGCCAGCGCACCGGCCCCGTCCTGCTGCAGCGCTGCGCGTCCGGGCTGGCTGCCGGGGACCAGCTCCAGGGCCAGAGCGCCGCGCACGATCATGCGCGGTGTTCCGGTCGAAGCGACATCCCTCAAAGGTGCAGTCGGTTCTGTGGTCATCGTCTCGTTGGCCCGGTATCGGTGCGGCGTTACACTGACCGGCATTATCGACGCCTGCCGTGCGCTTCAGCCAGCGGGCCACTCTCCAAGAGGTGTTCCGATGCTGCATGGTCGTCCCGTCGCCGTCCTGGGTGGCGCCCGTATTCCTTTCTGCCGCCAGAACACGGCCTATGCCGATGTCGGCAATCTCGGGATGTCGGTGCGGACCCTCGGCGCGGTGGTCGAGAAGTTCGGCCTGCACGGGCAGCAGCTGGGCGAAGTGGCGATGGGCGCGGTCCTCAAGCACAGCAGCGACTGGAACATCGGCCGCGAAGCCGCGCTTTCCTCGGGGCTGTCGCCATTGACGCCGGGCATCACCCTGCAGCGCGCCTGCGGCACGTCGCTCGACACCATCATCACCGTCGCCAACAAGATCGCCACCGGGCAGATCGAGGCCGGCATCGGCGGCGGTTCCGACACGACGTCGGACGTACCGATCGTCTACGGCCAGGCGTTCCGCCGCCGGTTGCTGTCGGTGGCCGCCGCCAAGACCACGATGGAGCGCCTGGCGCGGTTCACGAACGGTTTTTCGTTTCGCGAACTCAAGCCCGAATTCCCCGGTGTGGGCGAGCCGCGCACCGGCAAGTCGATGGGCGAACACTGCGAGGACATGGCGAAAGAATGGAAGATCGAGCGCGAGGCGCAGGATGCATGGGCGGTATCGTCTCACCACAAGCTCGCCGCCGCCTACGAGCGCGGATTCTTCGACGATCTCGTAGTCAACTTCCGCGGCGTGTCGCGCGACAACATCCTGCGACCGGATTCGTCGCTGGAAAAACTGGCGTCGCTGAAACCGGCGTTCGACAAGACGTCCGGTCGCGGTACGCTCACCGCCGGCAACTCCACGCCGCTGACCGATGGCGCATCCGCGTGTCTGATCGCCTCCGATGACTGGGCCGCGCAGCACGGCCATGAGGTGCTGTGCCACATTCGCGATGCGCACGTGGCCGCTGTCGATTTCGTCCACGGCGAAGGCCTGTTGATCGCGCCGACGGTCGCGGTCGCCGAGATGCTCGCGCGCAACAATCTCACGTTGCAGGATTTCGATCTCTACGAAATCCACGAAGCCTTCGCAGCGCAGGTGCTGTGCACGTTGCGCGCCTGGGAAAGCGCCGAATACTGCAAGACGCGCCTCGGCCTCGACGCCCCACTGGGCGTGATCGACGCCGCGAAGATCAACCCGCTCGGCTCCTCGCTGGCCACCGGTCATCCGTTCGCCGCCACCGGCGCGCGCGTCGTGGCCACCGCAGCGAAGCAGTTGAAGGAACGCGGCGGCGGCCGCTGCCTGATCTCGATCTGCACCGCCGGCGGCATGGGCGTGGTGGCGATTCTCGAACGCTGACGTCCAGTGCGCCGCACGCAACGAATCATGCGTGTCTGACCGCGTCTTTGGGCGCAGCGCTGCTGGTCGTCGTCATGGGTTCGCCATGCCACTTGTCACGCACGGCACGCTAGCGCGGTGACGCCGGTGACAGCTGGCGGTGGCCGCTTCGGCTTAACCCCGCGATCCGATCCGGTACGTTTGCCCGTGCCGATACTCATGCTTCATCACCGATCGATCACCGGGGAATCATCATGCGTTCCATCCATTCGAATCTGGTCGCCTGTGGCCTGACCGCAATGCTGGTGCTGGGCATCGCGGCCTGCAGCAAACAGGACAGCGCTGCCGAGTCCGCGACTATGGCGTCCGCCGACGCCGTGGCCTCCGCCGAGGGTGGCGCGATGCCTGCATCGGCACCGATGCCGCAGGAAGCGGCGAAGGCGGTATCGGAAAGCGCCCCCGAGTTCGCCGCCGTCGGGGATATGGCCGCCGCGCCCGAAGAGCGCGCACGTCGTGGCGAGCCCCAGGTCGAAGTCGACACCCGCGTCGACGCCGGGCAGGTCAGCTCCAGCGCCGCCACGTTCGACGACGGCCAACGCAAGTTCATCCGCACCGCGCAGGCGCAGTTCCGGGTCAAGGATGTCTATTCGTCGGTGCTGGCGATCGAAGACGTGGCCGCGCAGCAGGGCGGTTTCGTCGTCAACAACAATATTTCCGCCCAGACCGGGAGAGTGCAACGCCGTCCCGCTGGCGACGGCAAGCTGATCGAACTGGCGGAGTACACGGTACAAGGCACGCTGACCGTACGCATACCCAGCGACAAGACCCAGCTTTTTCTGCGCGCGATCGCGGCGCAGATGGAATTCCTCGACCAGCGCAGTTTCGACGCCGCCGACGTGCAGTTGCAGATGCTGCGGCAGCAGCTCGCCTGGCAGCGCGAACAACAGGCGCAGCAGGAACTGGGGCAAGCGATGCAATCCGGCGACCGCCTCGATCGCAAGTCCGATGTCATCGCCGCGCGCACCGGCGCGAAACTGCAGCGCGATGAAGCGCTGATCCAGCAGAAAGAGTTCGAGGACAAGGTCGCCTTCAGCACGATCAATCTCTCGCTGCATCAACTGTCGAAGATCCGCCAGACCGAAATGACCGATGTCGAAGCCGTGTTCCGGAAGCACAGCCCGGGTTTCTTCACGCGGCTGTTCGACGCGCTGCGCGTGGGCTGGTACGGCGTGCTGGATCTGTTCATCGCGCTGATGAGCGTATGGCCGCTGTGGCTGATCATGGCGATCGGCGTGTATGGCCTGCGTCGCTGGAGCGCCGCGCGCAGCCGGCATCGTCGGACTCCGCCACCACCGCCTGCTGCGGAGTGAGCCGGCGCGCCTGCCAGCGCCCGGATGCGGGGATCGACGACGGGGTGGGCGCTTCCGGGTCCGCCCCGTCGCCGTTTGGCGTCTACGCCATGCAGGGCTAGACTGGCCCGGACACCTCACAGGAAGGGAGTGAATGGGTCCGTTCGAGAGATATCCGCCCTCACCGCGTTTCCGCATCGGCGCGCTGCACATCGATCTGGAGCGTGTAACCGTTTCCGGTCTCGACGGCTCAGGCGGGTTGACATCGCGGGCCGAGCATCTGCTCCTGCTGTTGGCCCGTTATCCCAACCTGCTGGTCACCCGCGAACAGATTCTCGAAACCGTGTGGGCGGGCCGTGTGGTGGAGGATGCGGCCATCACCAATTCGATCTGGCAGATCCGCAAAGCGCTGGGCGAGCGGGGCAAGGAAATCCTGCAGACGCGCGCGAAACGCGGATATCTGCTGGTGGTGGCGGACAACGACTGGATCATCGATCCGCCGGCAGCGCCGCCTGATCCGGTGGATCGGAGCGGCGATACCGCCGCTGCCGACATGCCGACGGCGCGCGTCGAAGCCGATTCCGTGGAGGCCGCCGCAGGCGCTGCCAGCCGGGCCGCAGTCGACGATCCAGGCGCTGAAGCGCCCGCGCCCGCAGATCCGCCGGCCACCGCAGAGGCGCCTGTGCCATCGGTGCCGGCAAGGTTGCCGACACGCTCGCCGCGAGCATTGCTGTGGATCGCTGCGGCGGTGTTGCTGATCGCGATCGGCGGCGCGCTTGCGTGGCGATTGCTGAGCACTGCCCCGGCGCGTATTGCGCTGGACCCCGGCATCGACATGAGCGTCTCGGTGTTGACGCCGTCAGAGTTGGACTGGCTGCATACGGCGGTGTTGCGTACTGCGCTGGAGACGGCATATCTGCACGGCGGCATGGCGGTGCAGTTCCAGAAAGCGCAGACGCGCAATCCGTTCGCCGGGCCGCACCTGCAGGTGCAGGTCACCGGCGCGACGAAAACCGACATTGAGGTCGAGCTGCGTCTGAGCCAAGGTAAGATCATCGTGCGCGAGCGCTTTCGCGGCCCCGCGAACAAGTTGGTACCCGCGCTGCAGGCGATGCTGGTGCGGACCTTCGGACCGCCGTCGATGGCGCTGTCGCCGGCAGGCGATGCCTTCGTTTCCGGTCGCGTTGCCGAATCACGGTTCGACGATCAAGCCGCGCTCGTCGAATATCGACGCGCGCTTTCACGCGACCCGCGCATGGCGGAAGCGAAGATCGCGATGGCCGGCATTCTGCTCGCCCAAGGCCGGGCTGCGGAAGCACAGTCGCAACTTTCGGCCTTGGCCGGCGACAGTACGCTGACCTCCGCGCAGCGCTGCCGTTTCGATGTGATGCTGGCGCAGATGCCCGCCGGTCCATCGTCGGCCACGGTGTGCCCGCGCGCGTTGGCCGTCGCCAGTCTGCAGCGGCTGGAACTGCGCGATGCGCTGCGACAGTTGCAGCACTTGAGCGAAACGCCGATGGGCGCGCAGCAATGGCTGGAAGAAGAGAACGCGACCATCCTCGCGCTGCTGCGCCTGCAGGAGTGGCAGCAGGCGGAATACGAAATCGCGCGCGCACAGCGCGTCGCGCAGGAGGCCGGATGGGAGCATGCGAGGATCGAGATCGGCGCCAGCCGTGCCACCCTGGCGATCCATCGCAGCCGGCTGGCCGACGCCATGCGCACGCGCACGCGCGCTGCCGAAGAGATGCAGGCGATGGGAGATGTGGCAGCGGCTCTGGAGAACCGGATCTGGGCGATCCGACCGATGCAGATCGTGCCTGGCGAAGAGGTCGCCCGGCATCGCGTTGAACTGCAGAGCATCATCGATCGCGCCCGCGAGATCGGCAGCGTCATTTCGTGGTGAGCGAACTGGTATTCCAGCAGCAGTACCGCGAAGCGCTCGATGCGCTTGCGGCACTGGAGGCATCGGGCAATCGCCATCCGCGGGCCCGCGCCTGGAGTCTGACGCTGCAGACGCGCGCGCATTTCGCCCGCGACGAATTGTCCGCCGCCACCGCCGCCATCGACGCGATGGAGAAAGAAGGGCTGGATGTCCCCGGCTCCGTGGACTTCTGTCTGCTGAGCTGGCTCTTCGTGGAGGCCGATCGACCCGATCGCGCGCGTGCCTACCTCAAGCGTTGCCGCGCGATCGAATACGACCGCGCTGCCCAGGCCCTGCGCGGAGACTACGGGCTGCTTGCCGAAGCGCGCCTGCATCAGCGCTACGGCGAGTCCGAACGCGCTTGGTCGGTACTCAGGCCGCGCATCGAAGCGCTGCTGGGACTGGCGGTGCCGACCCGCGAGGAAGCGGATTCACTGACTCTGCTTGCGCGCCACGCAACCGCCTTGCGCGGTGCCGACCGTGCCCTCTTGGAGCGTGCACTGGCGTGGTCCGCCGCCATCGCGGCGCGCGACGGCGCCGGTCCCCGGCTTCGATCGGGCGCGCATTTGCTGCGTTGGCGGCTGTGCGCGCTCGCCGGCCGCGACTGCGGTCCGGTACTGCCCCCATGGGCCGAAGAAGACCGCCTCGAACAGCGTCTGGCCACCGAGGCCGCAGGCCGATAATCGCGATCCTGTCTTAGTCGGACTGGCCGGAACGCGGTCCCGGCCGGTCTGTTCGGCTGTCCTGAAACTGTCTGGTGCCTGACTGCTGTCTCGGGCTTTCAGGCTGCGGCTGATGCAAGCATTTGATTTGGAAGAGTTAAACCTTTTTGAGATGTTTTTAAAACAAGGTTGAGAGGACATGGCGGCCGATGGATGGCACTAAGGGGCGTGTCCGGCGCATCGCCCCGATGCAAGCGGGTTCACCATCCCATTCATCCGCAACACGAAGGAGACCACCATGTCGCAGAAAGTCAACAATCTGGGTGTCCCACCGATGGATCTGACCATCACCGATGCCGGCAACGGAAAGCTGAAAGTCGAACTGCAGGTGCCCCAGTCGAGCGGTTCCAAGGACAACATCCCTTTCCTCGAAGTCACGCGCAATGAGCAGCAGACGCTGCTCAATGGCGCCAAGCAGGACATCCTCTCGAAGCTGAGCCAGTCGGGCTTCACCATCGGTGACGTCAAGTACACGGCCGGCGCCGAGCAGAACCAGCACGGCGGCGGCACCTTGGGCGCGAATGTGCCCAAGCTTGGAAAAGTCTCGTTCGAAATCAGTTCGGATACCAAGATCCATGGCGGCGTGGAGACCACGCTCAAGAACAACCCGGATCTCGCCGGCGCCATCAGGCAAGCCGAAAGCAATTTCGACACGCGTCGCCAGGACATCTACGAAGCGCGTGCGCGCGAGTGGGTGCGCGAAGGCGGTGCGACCTTGACTAACACGAATAGCAAGGGCGAGACCACTACGTATACGGTCAGCCCGGATGTTGCGAAGGAGTACGTTAACGAACGCTATCCGAATAGGTGGTGGAAGCGCATAAGCGATGCGGGCGATGGCGTGCAGGTTGCGGATGCGTCGTCTTCGCTGGTGCCGGGCAACGATCGCGTCAACAAGCAGTTCGAGCAGGCGCTCAAGGGCACCAATGGTGATCGCGATGCGGCTGCCGTGGCGGTCAACACCATCAGCCAGGCGCCGGGCTACAAGCCCGATCAGGACATCAGCGTGGCGCAAGGCAGGAATGGTCTGATCGTGTCGCAGGGGCAAGGCGATGCCGCGCTCAATCTGCAGGTGCCGCAGGCCAAGCCGGGCGATTTCGACAAAGTCGCAGCGCAGATGGCGCAGCCGCAGCCGACCCAACAGATCGCGATGCAGACCGATCAGCCGGAGCAGCGCATCAAAGGGCCGACCGTGTAAGTCCATGCGCTGTCTTTGCAGATTCAAAGTCAGAGTCACGGCAAAAGGTTCGACTGATTTTTCGTCATCATCATTTATACCTAAAAATAATTCATCCGAAATTCAAAGCTTCGATTTTCTTTATCTGACTAGAAGGAATATGTCATGGCCGCTAATCAAGCCAATTCAAACAACCCGCAGCAAGAAAACAATGCGAATCTAGGTGATGGCTTCGAAGTGGCTCGCCGTTTGCAGAATGACAAAGAAGGCAGGGTCACCATCGAAGGCAGTGCGCCATGGAGGCAAGGCAAGCTGGAAGTTGCCGGGCAACGGTTTTATTCCCCTGAGCTGGGTGACGCCGGGGAAAAGTTCCCTGGCGGAGGCATCGTTCACGATGTCCGAAACACAGCAGTGATTAAAATCGATGTGCAGGTTCTCAAGCAAAATGAGCTCGGATTGTTGAATGCGACAGGCGACCAGCTTCAGGCGAATCTGGCGACCGCTTTGCGGGAAAAGCAGGCTGAAGATTTGCGGAAATACAAATTGAATCCCGAGCAGATGGTAGAGAAATCAAAAGAGTTGGGTTATTACGGATCCGGTGCGCATCAAGCCTGGGCCGAAGCTGCCTCAGCTCGAACCGGGGGACGCGCATCGCCGGAATATATGATGAAGCTCGATCCTTTGGGCGGCACCAATGGCAATGGCCCGAATATCGAAAAGGGCGGCATTTATCCGCACCCGCTTTCGAAAATCGGTATGGCGCACGACACCGACTGGAGCCTCGGGCGTTATTTCAATGCGGGCCCCTTGAATGGGCTTTACAAAAACACAGGAAAAGACGCCGACCTCGGCATGTATGGCCTTCAAGCACTCACGCCTGGAAGGTCTAGCCCAATCGACCCTCAGCCGAAAGCCCAATATGCGGGCATTGGCGGAAATGACATTTGGAAAATTGAATACAATCAGCAGCCAACCAAAACGCGGCGCGCGGGTGTGGATTCAGACGACGGCACTTCACTCGCCTCCGCTGATCTTTCCAAGCCCAATGCCAGGGTAAGTGCCGACGCCGAGACACGAGTCGCCAGCGTTTCGCCAGCGCTGGTGCCGGGCAACGACCGCCTCAACGCGCAGTTCGAGCAGGCCTTGAAAGTCACCGGCGGCGATCCGGATGCGGCGGCGCTAGCGGTCAAAACCATCAACGAGGCGCCGGGCTACAAGCCCGATCAGGACATCAGTGTCACGCAGGGCAAGAACGGCTTCATCGTCTCGCAGGGGCAGGGTGATTCCGCGCTCAATCTGCAGGTGCCGGCCGCCAAGCCGGGCGATTTCGACAAGGTCGCGACGCAGATGGCGCAGCCGCAGCCGACCCAGCAGATCGCGATGCAGACCGATCAGCCGGAACAGCGCATCAAAGGGCCGACCGTGTAAGTCGGCGTCCATGCTGTCGAAGACAAGCCCGCCATCCGGCGGGCTTGTCGTTGGTGGACCGTCGGCGCGCCCCCTGGGATAGACTCGTGTCCTGATCCACAAGAACGATGATCTATGGCGCTCGCCGCTGGCAGTGGGAAACCGCAACGGTTGCATCTCGGCCCATGGCGTATCGATCTGGGGCGCGGCACGGTCATCGCCGAAGACGAGCAGGGGAAGTTGCTGCCCCGGGCCGAGGCGCTGCTGTTGCTGCTGTGCCGGCATGCCAATGAAGTGGTCAGCCGTGAACAGATCCTTGAGAGCGTCTGGGCCGGGCGTGTGGTCGAGGATGCGGCGATCAGTCACTGCATCTGGCAGATCCGAAAAGCCATCGGCGATCGCGGCAAGGACGTGCTGCAGACCCTGGCGAAGCGGGGCTATCTGCTGGCAGTACCCGAGGACGCGTGGCTGATCGAAGACGATGCGGCCGCACAGTCGACGGGCGAGGATACGCCATCGTCCGAGGTATCCAGTTCGCAAGAGACTCTCCGTGAGGATTCATCCAGGGGGCGCGACGACTTGCTGCTTTCGCGGTCCCGCCCTCGTTTCCGACGCATGGCAGGGATCGGCGCCGCGCTGGCGCTGATCGCGCTGATCGGTTTCTTGGCGTGGCAGTCGATGCGCGCTGCGCCGGCGCGCATCGTATTGCAGCCGGACATCGAGATGACCGCCGCCGTGATCGCGCCGGATGCATTGAACTGGGTTCGCGAACCGGTGCTGCGCACTGCGGTCGAAAGCGCGTATTTGCGCGGCGGTGCGGTGCTTGCCTTCGAGCGCCCGCAGCGCAGCAATCCGTTTGCTGGCCCGCATCTGCAGGTCGAGATCGCGCCGGGTGAGGGGCGCGAGATCGCCGCCGAATTGAGCCTGCGCCATGGTTCGAACGTCGTGAGCGAGCATTTCAGCGGGCCCGGCAGCGCGCTTGCGGGAGCGGTGCGAAAGTTCCTCGAACGCTCGCTGGCCCCCACCCTGAAAACGCCGACGCGCGCCGAAGATGCGCTGATCTCCGCATTGACCGCCAATCTGCTGTTCGATTACCAGCGCGCGCTGGTCGAATTCAGGCGCGCCCTTGCGCGCGATCCGGAGAGTGCGGCGGTGATGATTCCGATGGCGTCATCGCTGTACGACCAGGGCAGGGGGCGCGAGGCCCTGGCCCTGATGGAGCGCGTGCGTCCGGATGCCGTGTTGGACCCGGCGCAGCGCTGCGAAATGCAATCCTTGCTGGTGCAACTCGCGCCCGAGAAAAACACCCAACTTTTGTGCGTGCGTGCCAGCCGACTGTCCCGATTCAAGCGCCTGGAGATGCGCGAGCTGCTGCGCGAGATCGCTGCGGAGCAGGGCCGGCTCAAGGGCGCGGGGCAGTGGAGCTTCGACGAAATCATGGCGGTGCGCGCCCACATCCGTCTTGGCGAGATCGCCGAAGCGCAAGACCGGATTGCGCAAGCCCAGCGGACTGCGGTGGAGGCCGGTTGGGAATTTGCCCGCCTGAATCTACAGGCGCAGCGCGCAGCGATCGCGATGAGCCAGGGCCGCGAAGCGCAAGGCGTGAAGATAGGGATCGATACGGCCGATGCGATGGACGCGCTGGGCAATGTGCGCAAGGCGATCGACATCCGCACCTTCGTCCTGCGGTTCGTACAGGTCGCACCCGGCGCGCTCACCGCCGAGCGCCGCGAGATGCTGCAGGCACTGGCGGACCGTGCCCGTGCTGCCGGTAGCATCCGTGGCGAGATCGCCACGCTGCATCTGCTGACTGCGTTGGAGCGCGATCGCCCGGACGCGTCGCGTCCGCATCTGCAGCGCATCCGCGAATTGATCGATACGGCGTACACCCCGGCCATGGGCGTCCAGGACACCCAGATCGTGCTCAACGAGATCCGCTACGGCCTGCGCTACAGGGAAACCCTGGACGGCGTGGCCGCGCTGGATCGCGCGGGGGCGACGAACGCCCAGGCACAGCTGTGGAATCTGACGCTCCGCGTCGAAGCGCATTTCGCCCGCGACGAGCTGCAGGCGGCCGTCGCCGCAGTGGATGCGATGGAGCGCGAGAATTTCGAGTTGAAAGAAGCCCATCCCTGCCTGATCACCTGGTTGCTGGCCGAAGCTGGTCACGCCGATCGCGCCCTGCTTTTGCTCAAGCTGTGCCAAGCGACGCCCTACGACCGTATCTCGCAGGCGAGTCGCGGCGATTTCGGCCTGCTGGGCAAGGCCAGACTCTATCAATTGGGGGGCGAAGCCGAGCGCGCCTGGCCCATGTTGCAGCCGCGGATCGACACCCTGCTGGCCACGCCAGAATTGAGCCGGGAGGAAGCCGAGTCGTTGGCCCTGCTGGCACGCCATGCCACCGCGATGCCCGACGCCGACCATGAGCGTCTGCAGCGGGCGCTGGGCGTCGTCGAGCCGATCGCCGCCCGCGACGGCGCCGGCCCGACCCTGCGCACCGGCGTGCATCTGCTGCGCTGGCGCCTGTGCGCCGCATCCGGCCGCGACGACTGCGGCCCGGTACTGCCGCCGTGGGCGCCGGAGGAATTGTTCGAACAGCGGATGGCGCGCGAGGCTGCGGCGAAGTAGGCCGGCGTCCCGGACGGGGCGTGGCCGCCGCATATGTTTTTGGTGTCCGTGAGCCTGTATTCGCGCGGGGGGACGGCGCCTGGCGTTTTGCTGCGGGCGTCCATCAGGTCATGGTACGAGATTGCCAGCCGCATCTGCAGCAGAAACTGCCATCAGCAAGCGTTTGATTTTGATAGAAAATCAAAACCGAGAGATTTCCGAGAACTGATCGAGAGGACGACGGTTGGCAGCGGGCGGCACAACTGACGACGTGCATTCGCACCATCCGCCGTGTCCATAGTCTGGTAGCGAGTGGCGTAATGACTCGCAGCGAAAGTGAGCCGGTGCTCGGATCGGTCGCCATTGCCCGACTGCGAGGTCAATCGACAATTTTCATCTGTGAGGAAACGACAATGTCAGACGACAAAGTGCCGTACGGAAAAGGTTCACAGATTGCTACGTTCTCCATCCACGGCACGAACAACGAGCCGAAAGAGGTGCGTGACGTTGCGACACAAATTCACAATTCTACTGTCGCAAACAATCCGACAGGTAAAGATATTTATGACACTCGCTTCAAATGGAATGCCCCTCTGGAGAACAACGACGGTCATCGTGAAGTTGCCGCTCGTCAACTGACTAATCATGTGGTCGGCAACATCGTCGAAGCAGTAAAAGAAAAACGGCTCGACCCCGACAAGGCATTGGTTGTCAATCTGGTCGGATTCAGTCATGGCGGTAACGTCGCGATTCGGGCCGCGGATGATATTGCTGCCGCACTAAAGGAGCATCCAGTCACTGCCAGAATGAATCTGGGAATCCATTTGACAACGCTATCGACTCCAGCATATTCCACCGGAGCAGAAACGCCAGCAGCCGCTTTTGACGGTATACGCGCAACTGATCATCTTAGGCCTGTGGATGGGTCCAAGCCGAGTGCGCCCGTAAAGTTCGCTCATACAAGCATAACGGTCGATGGAGACAGAGTCATCCCAGCAGCGAATTTCGCTAGCCCATTTCACTCTCCTGCTCTAACTAGCAACATAGTACTTCCCAAATACAATCACAGCTTAAACGATGTTACTGACAACCACGGCGCGCTCCAGAACATTGATGTATACAAAAACGCAGCAGCAAGAGAAGTCGTACAAACGTTCAACGATCGGACACCAAGACAGGAGCCCAATGCCCGTCTTTCCATGGGTGTCGAGAATACAAGTCTGTTCGCATCCGCAACGATGCAGGGCAACGACGGTAGTCGTGTCCAGTCCGAGGAAAAAAATATTCAGGCGGCTACTAACACTACGCCATCGCTGACGCTCGTCGATAGCAACGCGACCAAGTCCATCGTTGATACATCGTTGACTTCACAGCCGAATAACACCATAAACAAAAACGACATCTACAAGAACGACGGCGCACCGCTCCAATTCGACAAGCAGAATCTGCAGGCGGCCGCAACAACGACGCCTTCGCCGACGCTTGTCGAAGGCAATGAAGCGATCAACAAACTGTTCAAGCAAGCGATGTCGGGAATCGAGAACACGAATGTTCCCAACAAGCTCGACGCGGCCGCGTTGGCGGTGCAGACGATCAGCCAAGCGCCGGGGTTCAATCAGGATAAGGACATCAGCGTCATGCAGGGTTCAAAGGGGCTGATTGTGTCTCAGGGTGAAGGTCCGGCGGGCATGAATTTACTGGTGCCGCAGGCCAACAAAGGCGATCTGGAGAAAGTGTCCGAGCAAATGACCAAGTCGCAACCGGAGCCGAATATGCAGCTTTCCCGTGCCCCCGATCAAGATCTCGCGAAACAGCAGAGTGCCGCACGGACGATGTGAGCGCGATGATGATCGGCACGCAGCGACGGCTGGATTCGCTGCGTGTCGGCGTGCAAGATCTGGTCGATAACACCAATCATGTATCCCATATAGAAGAAGATCCAACGATGAGATTCGAGCATAGGCGCTTGCGTAGAGTTGGTTATTGGTTGCTCGCGGCGTTGGCAACCGCCGGCGCCAGCGCCGTCGCAGCCCCGCCGATCGTGCTGCCCGTGGAGGTGCTGGGTCCCGTCGGCACGACCCGCACTGTGACCGTCGATACCGTCAACGCCACCAATACGTTGTCGCTGCGTCTGCACGGCGTGGCGCATGCGCGGATGATCGAGGTCAAAGTCGACGACCGGGCGTGGATACCGCTGACGAATACCACCGCCTCGGTGTCGGGCCTCGCCCGCCGTTACGGCGGCATCGGCGGCGCCTACACCACCCTGGACCTGCGGGTGCCGCTTGCAGCGCCCGCGCTGCCGGCCGGCCGCCACACCATTGCCTTCCGTTTTGCGATCGGCGACGGCATCACCATCGGCTTTCGCGTACTGCGCCTGAATCTGCTCGACGCCAGTGGACAACCGGCAGTGCCCGCGCGCGATTTCATCAACGAGAATCCCGCCACCTGGAGCGCGCCGCTGCCCGGCGCCGCCGATCGCGCGGCAGGCGAAACGCTGTGGCGCACTGCGACCATCATCGACAGTCCCGGCGGCCCTCCCATCCGCGCCCGCTGCAGCGATTGTCATGCGCAGAGCGGCCACGATCTGGCGTACTTCAATTTTTCCAACCATTCGATCGTGCAGCGCAGCGTCTTTCATGGCCTGAGCACGCTGCAGGGGCAGCAGATCGCCAGCTACATCCGCAGTCTGCCGGGCTCCTCGATCTATGGGCGCCCCTGGAATCCGCCCTATCAGCCCGGGCCGGAGTTGGATACGCGGCCCGTGTCCGAATGGGCCGCGGGGGCCGGGATCGACGCGGTGTTGGCCGAAGACGCCCAAGGCGTGTCTGCACTTCCGTTCATCAGTGCCCGCCTGCGGGTGGCGATCGAAGGGCGAGCGCAGAGCAGCGAGAATTCCGCGATTGCCGGCCCGTACGCAGATGTGCGCATCGATCGCGTCCACAGCGATGACAAGGCTTGGCAGATCGCGAGCGACACGCCGCGGACGACTGCTGGCGACCCGCTGTCGGCCAGCAGCGCCGATGCGCTGGCTGCTCCCGTGGGCGGCCGGTTCGCAAGGCTTGGCATCCGCGCGCTCATCGATACCGATGGGCGCATCGTCGACATCCCTGTCCATGAACTGCCCATCGCCCTGCAACTGCTGGATTGGAACCACTGGCTGCCGCGAGTGCATCCGCTGGACGTTCCGAACTTCGATTTCAACGCATCGGCCGCCAAACAGCAGTACCAACTGCTGCGGCAAAAACTCTCGGCGCCGGACGGCGAGGAGTTTTTCTACAAGAGTTTCGATCTCAACCGGCACGGCACAGGACGGTCGTTTCTGTTCGATGGCTACACGACCGCGATCAACGATCTGAAGCGCGGTGTCATTCCCAATGCCGGCAACCCGATGACTGCGACAGATGCCGACCGCACCTACAGCGCGGCGCTGCTGGGCGTCACCAAGATGTGGGAAATCATGCAGGAGTTCGGGCTGGAAGGCCGGGGCCGCAAGGCCTACGGCGTGATGGCGCCCGAGCGTCTGTGGTACTCGAACCGCTTCGTTTTCGATACTTCACCGTTCCTCCTGGGTATTTCGCCGTCGACGACGCTTATCGGCGATCCGCAGACGCCCGGGATTGCATTCCCCTATCTGAGTAACGCGTGGTATGCATTGGCGCTGCAGCTGAATGCCGGTTCGGGAAGCCGCAGCTCTGGCGGTCATCGCGTCATCGACTGGGGATACATGGGGGGCTTCTTTGGGGACCTGGAGCGCGCAAGCGGCGAGGGCGAGCCGCAGAGCCATTTTCGCGATGGTCAGCATGCAGCAGCACGACAGCGGTAGCGGGCCTGAGTATTCCGGTGACGGAAATCCCGGCGGCAATGGCTGGGACATGACGACCAGCCCGGTCGTGTTGATGGATTGGAGCGCCGCCTACTGGCGCAATGTGCCGCAGTCGAAACCTGTCGTGCAGGCACTGCTGCATGCGCTTGCAGAAAAGAGTGCGCGCTATACCCCGGCGCAATGGGCGCTCGCCAAGGGGCACGATGGCAACAACATGCCGGCGCCCAACTATGTGCTGGGCACGGATCAGGGCGAGGCTTCCGAGCGTAACGTGGCCGAACGGTATCTGAATGCGTTGGTCAAAGCGCGAACCATTCACGGCATCGATGAGCCGGTCCGCAATGGCATGGCAGCCGTCGGGGCGTTGGTCTGGCCGAACAACAACTGGTCGGTGCATCGTTCCGCGACCGCAGCGATCGCGGCACCTGCGCAATGCACAGCGACCGCAGGAACCCGCAGTGTCCAGATCAGCTGGAGTGCGGTGCAAGGCGCGACCAGCTACAACCTCTACCGGGCGGTGTCGGCGAACGGGCCGTTCGCGCCGCTGCAATTGATGACCACGGGCACGACCGCGCTCGACCGCGGGTTGAATGCGGGCGCGACCTGGTATTACCGGGTCAGCGCGAATATCGACGGCAGAGAGGGGCCTGGGAACAGCCCGATGGCTGCCGCCACCGCGACCAAGGGACTGGTGGCGCGCTGGGCTTTCGACGAGACAGAAAGCGCCGCGATCGTCGACAGCAGCGGTCAGGGCAATCACGGCGAGATGATCGGCGGCGCCCAGCGCATTGCCGGTCGCAGGGGCGGCGCGATGCGGTCCACGGCCGTTCGCCAATTCGCCAGCGTGCCGCAGGATCTTTCGCGATACCTCGACAAGAACGATGTCACCGTCACCGCCTGGATACGCAGCGCCAATCTGCCCACGGGCTTCCGGAAAATGGCGATACTCGGCAGCGGCAATCTCTATGGGATGGTCGGCAGCGATGGCAAGATCGGCATCAAGGTCGGCGATCAGGGCGAAATCTACAGCGCCGCCTCCGTCATCGACGGGCAATGGCACCATTTGGCGATCAGTCGCAAAAGCGACAACGCGATCAAGATATGGGTCGATGGCGTGCTCAGCAAAAGTGGTCAGACGACTGTCCCGAGCCAACCTGAGATGTTCACGGTGAACGATCTGGGCCGTGGCGCGTATTTGAACGGCGACAACACCGCTTGGCTGGGCGATCTGGACGATATCCGCATCTACGACCGCGTCCTTGATGGGCCGGAGGTGGGGCTGGTGATGGCGGATCAGTCGCTTGGTCAGAGTGCGGTTCTGGCGGCCGAGGCGATCGCACCGAGTCTGGTGCATGCCGCTGCAGGTGGCGGCATGCGTCCGCAGCAGGCGGTCATTGCGGCGCCCGTTTTGAATCGAAGCGATAACAGCGGCGCGACGACCCATGCAGGCGTGGAACGTCGCGCTGGCGGGTCGAGTGTTGTCGGAGTGCTCGCAGTGCTGTCCTTGCTCGCGATGTTGCTGTACATCCGGCCGGGATTGGCTGGACCCTTGTGGGCGACAGCCCTGCTGCATAAATTGCGCATGGCGATGGGGCTTGCAAATCCATGGCGCTGAGGATGCGGCGCATCGCCTGTCTCGACCATGCGGATCACCCTTTGCGGCTGGACGTGGCGATTGTCAATGAGGTGCTGGCGCGCTTGGATCGCTTCAACAGAAGAATGCCGCTGCATGCGGCTGTCGGCCGAGTATCGATCAAAAAGTTTGTGTGGTGAAGTGATTGATCTTTCGGCAACCTCCTAGACAAACCCGGCTCGACGGAGTGGTATGAAAACGACGCCAACGATTAAAAAACGTCCACCGCGCACAGCACTGCATTACATGCTCAGCTTTTGTGCGCTGTTTCTTTGCACGCTCAGCAGCGCTATGGCAGCGGCGCCGAAGCTCTCCGAACGAATTACTGTGCAACAGACCGTCGAAGGGGATGATTGGAGCTTGCCCTCGGTGCGGCCTTTGCCAAACACCGGTTATTACGATTCACCACATGAATTACAGAACGAAGACATCCGAGCCTTGATTCTGACCTGGAAGGAACTGAATCCGCGCGAAGGCGTCTATGATTTTTCAAGAATGGATCTGGCACTGGCGCAGGATTTTCGCATTTGGCTACGCCTGTATTCCACCGATACGCTGCATGTACCTGCTTGGGTGCGGAAGAAGTACCCTGATGCCCCACATATGCATCACAGCACCCATGAAGGACTGACTTACCCCGATCTACTGAGTAAAAATAGTTTCGGTTTTTTCATCGCGCCGTGGCACCCAGGCGTAAACAAAGAGTTTTTGCGATTCTTGGACGAGTTTGGAAAGCGCCAGTTCTTGGCCAATCCAAAGCTTGCATTTATGTATGTGCCGGGCGCGTGGCGTTGGAATGAATGGGTGACGAGTTTTGTCCGCGAAATGGAGCAGCAGGGCATTACGCCAGATGCATACGTGCGATGGTTCGAGCAGTTGATAGACGCTTACGCCGCAGCGGGTGGCGCGAACGTGCACAAAATGGTTTTCACCGGATACGGTCGAGTAGACGTCGCTGAGGGCAACCAAAAGTTTGTGTTTCGCATCAACGATTTGGAAACCGGGCTTAATCGCATGACCGACTACGCTGTGCGCGCTGGGATGGGCGTTCGAGTGGGCGATTTGGAATGGTTCAACCAGTTCAACGTGATGCCTGCCTGGGGCGCTCCGTTTGTGACCGATAGCGGGCTGAACTATCAGAGAATCGACATGAGCCACCCGCTTAGAAAAGACCTGCGGCGCGTGATTGGATCTGAGAACGAGGCCTTTGGGGATCCTAATATGCTTCGCGATACTTCGGATTCTTACTACGTCAAAATGGTCACACTGAAGAGTTTACAGCTCGGCATGAACTGGTTGAACATTCAGCATTATGGCTATGCGCTTAATCCTGATGTGTTGCAGTATTCACGCAAAGTACTCGGTAGAACGGCTGCGAATTCACCCGACGCCTGGGTGGCGCTTCGATCATTTCACGACAGCGTTTATGTAGGCAGTGGCGACACCATCCCCGGAATGCCAAAAGCGCAAGCATTCATTCGTCGCGCCAAAGGCGAATTTCGCAATTGGGAGCGCTTTTTGATCCAGCGCGAAGTTTCCCCAGGCGGGCGCACAACGCCCACGGACAAAAACCTGCGAACCGCCGGTACAGATCGCAACAACGGCCCTAGCTTTGACGCGATTCGAACCGATGTTGCTACCGGCAATGATTCGATCTATTTTCAGATCAATGATGGGTTCGCGGGAACCGTCAGGCAAAAAACAGCTCTGAAGGTAACCTATTTGGATAATGCTGCCGAATGGACCCTGCGCTACCGCACCCAATCGTCTGCAGTCGAAATCGTAAGTCCCTTAATCGTTGGGCGCGGCAGCGGCCGGTGGAAAACAGTGACTTTCCACTTGGAACGCATGCCAAAATCAGGTGCTTACCCACGCAGCATGGACTTTCGTTTGCACAGCACAAAAGGCGATCTGAGCACCCGCTTTGTGCGGCTCGTCAAGCGCTGAGGCGAGCTCTCGTTTCAGCATGTTTTTGAACATCATCTAGCGCCTGCTTGTTGAATCCTGCTGCCCTTCGCTCAATGTCCAGCCGATCATCTGTGTGGCCAGATCGCCCAAGCCGCGCTGGAACGCCCGATTGACCTGGGTGACATCGGTGCTGTCGGCAGGCGTTGTGACGTCGAACACATGACTGGCAACGACACGATTGTCGGCGTTGTGCACCAGGCGCGCGCCGACTTCGATCCGCGCGCTCGGCGTGGCGCCGCCGGCGTAGTCGGATTCGAAGCGACGTAGATCGAGCAGCAGCTCGTACTTTGCGCTGACGCCTTCGCCACGGCGTGCGACACCCGCGAGACGACCGCTGTCCGCGAACGCGCGCACCAGCGTGTCGAGCACGATGTCGGGTACCGGCTGCGTCCATGCCGCGCCTTTGTACACCTGCAATTCGTCAGGTTGCGCTCGTACCAGGATCCGCGCCGAGTCGTGCATCGCGTCGGCATACGGGCGCGAGATCTGCAGTTGCCAGTCCGCTTGCGGCCACGCGCTGTTCGCGACATGTTCGGTTGTGCTGTGCCGTGGAGCGGGGTCGTACAGCGCCAGCGTTTCCTGCTTCGGCAGAATGCCGCAGCCGGCGAGCGACGCTGTAGCGAGCAGCAGCGCAGCGATGCGGATGCCAGCGACAGAGCGCGTGGAAGGATGTCGATTCATCATGGCTCGAACTCCTTGGGTTTCTGTCGGCCCAGCACGTAACCGGCCGGGTTGTCTTCGAAGCGTGCGCTGATCTTGCGCAGGTCGCGCACCAGCGAGCGCAGTTCTTCCATGGTCGGCCCGAGCTGGCTCAGGCCGTCCTGGGTGAAATTGTTGATCGCGCCGCGGTTTTCGCTGAGCAGCTTGTCGGCGTTGCCGGCGGCGGCGTCCAGGCGGTTCAAGGTACTGTCGAGCTTGGCGATCAGTTGCGGCAGCTTCTGCACCAGTTCGCGGTCGACATCGGCGATCGCGCCGTTGGTGGTGTCGAGCGTGGCCGCGAGTTTCTCGCTGGAGATGCGCGCGTTGACGATCAGCGCGCCGAGGTCCTCGCGCTGGTCAGCGAGCGCGCCTGTGGCGCTTTCGATGTTGTCGAGAGTTTTGGTGATGTTGCGGATATTGTCGTCGCTCAGCACCTTGTCCAGCCTTGCGACCAGTTTGTTCGCGGTTTCGGCGATGTTCTGCAGTGCCGAGGCTTCGGTGAGGATCGTCGGCACGGTGTCGCCGTTGTCGGGCACCAGCGACTTCGCGTTCGGGCTGCCGCCGGTGAGCTGGATGAAGGCGGTGCCGGTGAGGCCGGTGAAGGACAGTTTGGCGCGCGTGTCGACCTTCACCGGCGTGGTCGCGCGCAGTTTCACCCGCGCGACGACTTTGCGCGGATCGTCCGGCGCCAGACTCAGCGTATCGACGCTGCCGACGCTGATGCCGTTGTACTGCACGCTGCCGCCCTCGGTGAGGCCGGTGACGGCTTCGTCGAACACCACGTTGTAGAACCGCCAGTCCTTGTCCGAAGTGTATTTCGCCGCCCACAGCCCGAACAGCAGCAGGAAGGCCGTAGCCGCAAGCGTGAAGGCACCGATCAGTATGTAGTTGGCACGGGTTTCCATATCAGCGGCTCTTGGTCATGTGTGCTTGACGAAACTGCGTTGACTGTCGCGCGCGGCGCGTCCACGCGGGCCGTTGAAATATTCCTGTACCCAGGGGTGATCGAAACGTTCGATCTCGGCCAGCGGCGCTACCGCGATGACGCGCTTTTCGGCGATCACCGCGACACGGTCGCAGATCGCATAGAGCGTGTCGAGATCGTGGGTGATCAGGAACACGGTGAGGCCCAGGGCCTGCTGGAGGGTGCGGGTGAGATGGTCGAACGCGGCCGCGCCGATCGGATCGAGGCCGGCGGTGGGCTCGTCGAGAAACAGCAGCGGTGGGTCGAGCGCGAGCGCACGTGCGAGCCCCGCACGCTTGCGCATGCCGCCCGAGAGCTGCGACGGCAGTTTGTCCAGCGCATCCGGCGGCAGCCCGGCGAGCTTTACTTTCAGCAGCGCCAGCTCGTACAGCAGCGACTCCGGCAACTCGGGGTGATGTTCCTTCAGTGGGACCTGTACGTTCTCGCCGACGGTCAGCGATGAGAACAATGCGCCGTCCTGGAACAGCACGCCGGTATTGCGTTCGATATGCAGCCGGTCTTCGGTCGCGCGCGAGCGGCCGTCGACGCCGAGCACTTCGATCTGCCCTGCATCTGGATCGCGCAGGCCGATGATCGAACGCATCAGCACCGACTTGCCGCTGCCCGAGCCGCCGACCACGCCGATGATCTCGCCGCGACGCACATCGAGATCGAGGTGGTCGTGCACCACCTGCGCGCCGAACTGGTTGTGCAGCCCGCGGACTTTGATGATGGGCTGGTCGGTGGCAGGCGTCGCAGTCATCGGAAGGATCGGTTGGCTTTTGTAGGAGCGGCTCCAGCCGCGATGCTTTTCATGCATTCCGCGTTGGCATGCCAAATTTCGCAACACCAATTCGACGATTCTTTTGAAGCTGAAGCCGCTCCTGCGAAAAGCATGTTCATTACCATTCCATGTGCATGAACCAGATCGCGGCGATCGCGTCGAACACGATCACCAGCGAAATGGTCTGGACTACGCTCGAGGTGGTGCGTTCGCCGACCGACTGCGCGCTGCCGGTGACCTGCAGACCTTCCAGGCAACCGATCAGGCCGATCGCCAGCGCGAAGATCGGCGCTTTCGCCATGCCGACCAGGAAATGCCGCAATTCGATGGTTTCGTGCAGCCGTCCGAGAAACGCCTGCGCTGGGATATCGAGGCTGGTCGCGCACACGAACATGCCGCCGAGCAGGCCGGCGAGCATCGCGATGAAGGTCAGCAGCGGCAGCATCACCACCAGCGCGAGCACGCGCGGAATCACCAGCAGATCGACCGGGTCGAGGCCCAGCGTGCGGATGGCGTCGACTTCCTCGCGGCTGACCATCGAGCCGATCTGCGCTGTGAACGCGCTGGCGGTGCGGCCGGCGAGGATGATCGCGGTGAGCAGCACCGCGAACTCGCGCAGGAAGGCGATGCTGACCAGCTCGACCACATAAATCGACGCGCCGAAGTCGGCGAGGATATTCGAGCCGAGGAACGCGATGACCGCGCCGACCAGAAACGACAGCAGCGCCACCAGCGGCACCGCGTCCAGCCCGACCTGCTCCATGTGATAGACGGTGGCGATCGCGCGCAGCCGGCGAGGCTGGGCCACCGTGCGCACCAGCTTCGTCAGCGTCTCGCCGAGGAAGCTCACCAGCGCGACCACTTCGCGCGCGTTGTCGTGCACGGCATGACCGAGACGCTCGAGCGCGGCGACGAAGCCATACGGTTTCTTGGTTTTCGGCCGCCCGTCCTTCACGTCCTCGATCACCTGCACCAGCGCGCGGTGATCTTCGCGGAACTGCAGCGCATCGTCGTCCAGTCCGCGACGCGCGACATGGCGCAGCAATTGCAGTACGCCGAGCGAATCCATGCGCGAGACCGCAGACGCGTCGAGCCTGCGCACACGATCGGGCACCGCACGCAGGGCCGTGCCGATGGCGTCGGCGTGATGCAGCGTCCATTCGCCGGACAGACGCGCGCACGCCGCGTCGTTCGGATCGATCTCGATGCTCGGGATGGCGTGGATGGGTGGTGTCATCGTCGGGCAGGAGAGCGCATTGCGCGCAGCATAGCCGAGCGCGGCGGCGATACGCGCAGGCCGTCAGTCGCGCAGGCGCGGCAGGCCATGCGCATCGCGCTCTTCGATCGCGGCTTCGGCGAGGATCTGCTGCTTCAGATCGCGACCGGGCAGCGCTTCGACGGCTTCGCCGCGCGCGGCGCGGAGCGCGTTGCGATAGCAGCGGTGCGCCTGCGCGTCTTCGCCCGTCTGCGCGAAGCCGTCGCCCAGCGCTTCCCAGGCCTCGCTCCCGCCGCCCTGGGCGATGGCGCGGTGCAGAGTGCGTTCCGCCAGCGGCCACTGCCCCTGGGCGCGCGCCAGCCGCGCGACGCCGAGCAACGCGCCGGGACTGGCGGGGTGGGCCTGCAGCCAGCGTTCGGCGTGCGCGCGGCGGCGCTCGAGTGCCGCTGCGTCCAGGCGTTCCACCGGCAGGGCGCCGTAATGGGCGGCCAGCGAATCGTCCCACTGCGCATCGATCGCGTGCTGGAGACTGGTCGCGGCGGCATCGTCCCAGCGCAGCGCGGCCGCGCGGTCGGCATACGCGCGCACCACTGCGGGCGCTTCGCGCAGGGCAGCGGGTAGTGCGTCCCAATGATCCGCCAGGGCATTGGCATCGCCGGCTTCGCGCAGAGCACCTTCGGCCCAGGTGCGTTCGCGCTGTACCCACTGCGATGGCGACAGCGCCTGCTGCTGGCGCAGCGCGCCCAGCATCCCGTAAGCCTGCAGGCTCTGGCTGCTGGCCGCCAGGGCATCCGCCCGCAGCGCCAGCGCGCGCGGTGGCAGCGCCTGATCGGCGACCGCGTCCAGCGCTGCCAGCGCATCGGAGATGCGGCCTTCAGTCAATGCCGTCTCGGCGAGCACGATCGCGCGCGACGCTGCGTGTCGTACCGGCAACGCCGCCAGATGCGCTGTCGCGGCGTCGTCGTCGCCGCGTGCCAGCGCCGCCCGCGCGGCATACGCGCGCGCGGGCGCTTCGAACTGCGGGTCGCGTGCCGCCTGCATCAACAGTGTCTCGGCCTGCCCATAGCGCCCTTGATGCAGGGCGTCGATACCGTCGCCCAGACGCCCACGCGCGATCCGTTCGCGCCGTCGATACCACAGCCGAAACGGCAGGCTGAGCAGTTTCCACGTCAGCCACAGCGCCAACATCGCGGCGCCGAGGATCAGCAACCCGCCTACCAGCGTCGCTTCGAGGCTGACGCCGAGATACCGCACCAGCACGAAGCCGGGATCCTGGATCAGTACCTGCGCGAGCAATGCGCCCGCGAGTGCGAGCAGCAGCCAGAACAGCAGGTGGCGGAAAAGGTTCATCGTGACTCGATCAGCGTTCTCTCCTCGCCTTCGCCTCTGGCGAAAGGGAGGGAGCAGGAATGCGAGGCGCCGTATCGAGCTTCAGCGCTGGCGATTCCGGATAACGATGGCGAATCGAAGCGCCGCATCACGGCCCCCGCTGCGCGCGCATCTGTTCGAGGGTGCTGCCCAGCAAGGGCATGTCCAGCGTCAGCGGCGCGTCGCGTAGCGCCCTGAGCGCGTCACGCAGCGCGCGCCGCTGCGGCGACGCCGGCCACAGCCGCAGCAGCCAAGCGTCGGCGCGGTCCAGCGCAGCGCGCAGCGCGAGGGCATCGCGACGCTCGATCGCGGTGCGCGCCAGGGTCAGCTCCAACTGCAGCGCGACATCGCCGGCGCTGCGGTCTTCGCTGGCCAGCGCGGTCGGTGCGTCGGTGCGGCGGACGCTGACCAGCCGCGCCAGCACCCGGTCCCACCACGGCGCATTCGCCGATGGTGCGGGCGCACGCGGCAGCGTGGCGGGGTCTGGCAACTTCGCGGCCAGCGCATCGAGCCGCAGCAGTGCGGTATGGCGCGGGTCGGCGTCGAGCGCGTCGAGCGCGGCGCGCTCCTGCGCCAAGGTCTGGCGCAGATTGAGGAAGCCTGGGCCGTCGACGCCGTCGAGCACGCCTGCGGCGAGCGCATATGCGCGGCGCGCGCCATCGAGATCGGCAGCCAATTGCAGACGCTGCTGGCCGAGGGTCAGCAGCAGTTCGGCTTCGTCCAGACGCAGTGCCTGGGCGCCCTGGCGATTGGCGTCGACGAGCTTGGCGAGGTTGTCTTCAATCAACGCGGCGCGCTGGTTCATCCCCAGCAGTTCGTCGCGCAGCACGCGGTTGGTGGCGTCGGCCTGCTGCAACCGCTGGCTGTGACCGCGCACGTCGCCGCGCAGACGGTCGAGGCGGGCTTCCAGTGCTTCCAGCCGCTGGGTTGCCTCGATATTGGCGACGCGTTCGCGTTCGGCGCGCTGGTGGTCGCCGTACCACAGCCAGCCGCCGCCGCCGGCAAGCGCGAGCAACACCAATGGCCACATCCAGCCGCTGCGTCGCTGCGCCCGCGCGGCAGTCGGCGGTGCGGCGATCGGCGGTGCGGCGGCGTGGACGGTGGGAGGCGTTGCGCTGTCGGTCATGGAGGGCTGGCCGGCTGCATCGGCTGCAGCGCTGAGGGCATGTTAGCCGGATCGCGCGTCTGCGGCAGCGAGCAATTGGCGCGGCCGAGGTCCGGCCGCGATCCGCACGTCGCTGCAGCCCTGCGTCCGCGCCAGCGTGGCCAGACGCGCGCTGGCCGCGATGACGCGGGCGCCGCGCAGCCGTGCGGCGATGTCGGGCGGTACGGTTTCGAAGATGCACTGCAGGGCTTCGCCGCTGCTTACCGGCAGCAGCAGCGGGCCGTCGAATGCGCGCAGTCGCGCCAGCGACGCCGCCGACAGCGGAATCCGCTCGCGTGCATAGACATCGGCGCGATCCACCTGCGCGCCGCGTTGGCGCAGTGCCGATGCGATCAGATCCCGGCCACCAGGGGCGGTCAACAGACCGATCGTCCGGCCCTGCAGCGACTGCAGCGCGGGCAGCGCGAGCAGGCCTTCGCTGTCCATGCGTTCGGGCGATAGGATTCTGGCGATGCCTTCGCGCTGCAGCGCGAAGGCAGTGGCGCTGCCGACCGCGCAGAAGCGCTGCCCACGTCGGAGGCGCAGCGCGACCAGCGTTGCTACCGCACGCACGGCCGCCGGACTGGTGGCGATCACGATGTCCGCCGCCAGTGCCGTACGCAAGGCTGCTCGGCTCGCCGGATCGTCGCGCACGGCAATTCGCCAGGGCGAGAGCGCGAGGACGCGCCACCCGTGCGCTGCGGCGGCGCGTCGCATCGCGACGTGATCGTTCGCTGGGCGCAGCGACACCACCAGCGGCCGAGCGGAGGCTGCCGTGTAGTATTCGCGCGGGCTGCGGGTCGGGGAACCGGTTCCGGACATCGCGCCAGCTTGGCCATTCGCCCCGGCGCCCGCAAGCCGGTGAATCCTCAATCGACGACATGCACACGATGACCCGATCCATCGCCAGCAGCACCAAGCCCAAGCCCGACCAGCCGAGGTCCGATCAGCCCAGGTCCGATCAGCCCAGGTCCGACCTGTCGCCGCTGCAGCTGCTCGAAGCCGAATTGCTGGGGATGCCGCCGGTGGCGGCGCTGGGCCTGCGCATCGTCGAGGCCAACCAGGACTGCCTGCGCCTGCAGGCGCCATTGGCGCCGAACATCAACGACAAAGGCTGTGCGTTCGGCGGCAGCCTGTCCTCGCTGATGACGCTCTCCGGCTGGGGTCTGATCGTGCTGCGGCTGGCCGAAGCCGGTCTGGATGCCGATGTCTACGTCGCCGACGCCAGGATCCGCTATCGCGCGCCGCTGTACGCGGACATCGAAGCGGTCGCCGTGCTTGCCGAGGACGAATCCTGGGAGGTCTTCCTCGACACCCTGCGCGTTCGCGGCCGCGCCCGGCTGTCGGTGTCGGCGGTGGTGGGCTTGCCTGAAGGCGGGGTGGCCGCCGAGAGTCTCTCGCGTTACGTGGCGAGGCTGAGGGCGTAGCATGCCGCTTGTCCAGCCCCATGCCCCGGATCTCCGATGCCGACGATGACGTTCCCGCCCATGCGCTTCATGGCCAGACTGCTGATCGCGCTGTTGCTGGTGTCGATGGCCGGCACCGCACTGGCCGCCAAGAAGCGCAGCGAACTGGACAAAAACCAGTACGCGTACTCTGCGGCGATCCGCTGGGGCGATTTCGAGGGCGCCTGGACCATGGTCGACCCCAAAGTACGCAAAGCAAAACCGATGTCCGACGTCGACTTCTCGCGTTACGAGCAGATCCAGGTCACCGCCTACCGTGACCTCGCCACAATGCCCGGACCTGACGGCAGCCTGCTGCGCGAGATCCAGATCGAGCTGGTAAACCGCAATACCCTCAGCCAGCGTCGTGTCCGCTTCACCGAGGTCTGGCGCTACGACCCGGAGGCCAAGACCTGGTGGGTCGCAGGATTGCCGGACTTCTGGCAAGGCAAATAGGCATCGTCCGCGTCGTTTTTTGCCAGCGGAGGCCGCGCAGGCGACAATTCCTCCCCTATCGCGCGCATCTCGCGCCGCTTCCGGATCCGCATTCCCGTGAACTTCGAAGAATTGATGGCCTTCGCTGGCCGTAACCTCGTCTATACCGTCGCGTTCGTCGTCCTCACGGTCGCCATCATCGCCAACGAGCTGTCGCGGTTCTTTCGCGGCTTCAAGGCGCTCCGCCCGGCCGAGGTGACTCTGCTCATCAATCAGGAAAACGCGCTGGTGGTCGATCTGCGCGCCTATGCCGACTACCAGAAGGGCCACATCGCCGGCGCCAAGAACGTGCTGATGAACCAGTTCGACCCCGAGAGCAAACAGCTTGCGGCGGCCAAGGCCCTGCCGATCGTGCTGGTCTGCCAGAACGGAATGACTGTTACCGCCGCCGCCAAGCGCCTGAAGAAAGCCGGCTTCCAGCGCGTTCACATCCTCGAGGGCGGGATCGCCGCCTGGCAGCAGGCCGATCTGCCGCTGGTCAAGGGCAAGGGCTGATCGCTCCCATCGGCCGCATCGGCACGAAGGCGTTGCAATCGCGGCCGCCAACCCCCACGACTCCTGACGACCGGTCGCCTGCCCAGGCTGCATGTCCGACCCGCCGTCCATGCGATAATCGTCCTCTTTTCCGCTTTTCCTTTCAGGAGCTCTGCCATGTCCGAACCCGTCGCCAACGGCGCCGCCGCCGAAGCCAACGGCCCGACCTTCTCGGTCGAGAAGATCTACGTCAAGGATGTCTCGTTCGAGGCTCCCGGCGCGCCGCAGGTGTTCAGCGAGCAGGGTCAGCCCGCGCTGGAAATGAACCTCAACCAGCGCGTCCAGCGGGTGGCCGACAACCTGTTCGAAGTCGAACTGGGCGTGACCCTGACCTGCAAGCTCGAAGACAAGACCGTGTATCTCGCCGAAGTGCGTCAGGCCGGTTTGTTCGGTCTGGGCGGTTTCGATGAGCAGACCCTCGACGCGATGCTCGGCGTGCACTGCCCGAACATCCTCTATCCCTACGCCCGCCAGACGATCAGCGACCTGATCACCGCCGGCGGCTTCCCGCCGTTCCTGCTGCAGCCGATCAACTTCGAAGGCCTGTACGCAGAGGGTTTGCGTCAGCGTGCCCAGGGCGCCGGCCTGGCCGGTGCCGAGACCGCCGGCAACGCTTGATCCAATCTCGACCTACGGCGTTCAAGCCTCGCCCGAGCCGCGCATGTCGTCCGACCGCCCGGACCACAGCCGCCCCAGACCCGCCGTCGCCGTGCTCGGCGCTGGCTCCTGGGGCACCGCGCTCGCAGCGCTGATCGCCCGCCACGGCCATCCCACCGTGCTGTGGGGGCGAGATCCCGACATCCTCGCGGCCATCGACGGTCGGCATGAGAACCCCCGGTATCTGCCGGGGATTCCACTTCCCGACAGCCTCCGCGCCACGCCCGATCTCGCCGCCGCGCTGGCCGACTGCGATCTGGTGCTGGTGGTGGTGCCCTCGCATGCGTTCGCCGATACCCTCCGCGCACTCGCCCCGTACCGCCCGGCGCACGCCGGTGTGGCCTGGGCCACCAAAGGCTTCGAGCCCGGTTCCGGCCGGTTCCTGCATGAAGTCGCGGGCGAGATCCTCCCGGCCGATGTGCCGCTTGCGGTGGTCACCGGCCCGTCGTTCGCGAAGGAAGTCGCCGCCGGTCTGCCGACTGCGCTCACGGTTCATTCCGACACGCCCGAATTCGCTCAGCAGGTCGCCGACGCCCTGCACGGCCCGGCCTTCCGCGCCTACACCGGCGACGACATGCTCGGCGCCGAACTCGGCGGCGCGATGAAGAACGTGCTGGCGGTCGCGACCGGCGTCGCCGACGGCATGAATCTAGGTCTGAACGCGCGCGCCGGCCTGATCACCCGCGGCCTCAACGAAATGCTGCGGCTCAACGCCGCCATCGGCGGCAAGGCGGAAACGCTGATGGGTCTCGCCGGGCTTGGCGATCTGGTGTTGACCTGCACCGGCGATCTTTCGCGCAACCGTCGCCTTGGCCTTGCCCTGGGGCGCGGCCAATCCATCGAAGATGCCGTGCGCGAGATCGGCCAGGTGGTGGAATCGCTGCAGACCGCCGAGGAAGTCATGCGCCAAGCCGGTCGTCACGGCATCGAGTTGCCGATTTCCAGCAATGTCCGCGATGTGCTTCATGGCAGCATCACCCCGGCCGAGGGCCTCAAACGGCTGATGGCGCGCGAACAGAAGCCGGAATACCCGCAGGGTCTGTTCGGAGACTGATCCGCAGATTCCGGAGCGCAAAAAAAGCCCGGGGTTTCCGGGCTTTTTGCTGAAGCGCGCGTCGATCAGAAGCTGGCGCGCACGCCCAGCATGTACTGCGATGTCAGGTCGCCGGCTTCGACTTCGCCGACGATGCCCCAAGTCTCGTTGATGATGAACTGGGCACCGAGCGTGCCGCTGAATTCGCCGTCGTAATCGCTGCCGTCGACGTAATTGGCTTTCACCCAACCCTCGAAGTTGTTGCTCAGCGCGCCGCGCAGACCCACCGAAGCGCGGACCGCGTCGAGATTGTTGCTGGTGCCGCCGGCATCCAGCTCGGTGTGCTGGAAGCCCAGCTCGGCGGTGAAGTCGGCGTTGTCGAACACGGTGTGGCGATAACCGACGCCACCCTGCGCCTGATAGGCGTCGATGTCGTCGATGAAGTCGTCGTTGCGCGCCCAACCGAGGCCGCCGTAGAGGTAGAAACTATCGGTGAGCTCGACCGACCCGCGCAGACCGATGCCGTCGAAATCGATCGCGTCGCCGCCGGGCAGATCGAAATCGACGCTCAGACGCTGAACGCCGGCCTCGACATAAGTGAAACTGCCCAGACTGTCCCGGGCGGATGCCGCGAGCGGTACACAGGCCAGCAGAAGTGCGGCCGCAAGTTGCTTCTTCATGAATCTCCCCAGTGCCCTCGAAGCGGTGGTGTTGAACTTTCCGCGCCCGGCGCGGCCCGGGGAGTGTACCCAAGCCTGCCCGGAATTGCTGCCAGAGTAGCGCCGGACACAAGAAAGCCCGGCAGATCGCCGGGCTTCCAGGTCGCGTCACGGAGGGGCGTGGGTCGCGAAGCGGCGGACTTCAAGGGCGTACGCCGGCCCTGCACGGGTGTTGTCTTGCGTGGTTTACCAGGTGAAGCGCGGGCCGACGAACCACTGGCTGTCGCCATCGGCGAATTTGACGTCGCCGCTCAGACCCCAATTCTCGTTGAACTTCACCTGGGCGCCCAGACGACCGTAGAAGTCGCCGTCGAACTGCTCGAAGTCCTCGTAGCCCGCCATCGCATAGCCTTCGACCTTGGACCCCAACTGGCCGCGCACCCCGACTTCGGCGCTGTAGCCGTCGAAATCGAAGCTGCCGATACCGGTCTCGAGCTTCTCGTAGGCGATCCGGGTGACGAGGTCGGCCTTCGGCGCGATTTCGTAGTTGTAGCCCACACCCAGCTTCCACTGGTCGATATCGATGTTGGTGTTGTCGATTTCCTGGGTGCTGTAGCCGCCGAAAATGTGGAAGTTCGGGTGCACCGCGACCGAGCCGTCGATGCTGTAGCCGTCGGCATCGGCATTGCCGTCGCCATTGGTGGCGACATAACCGCCTTGAACATAGTTGTAGGAGACGCCTTCGGCCGCAGATGCGGCGAATGGAAGGGCAGCCAACAGAGTCAGGGCAAGGAGAGAACGCTTCATGGAGGATGGCCTCTTGGTTGTTATTGGGCCGATCGCGGTATGCAGACACGTCCCGCGTCGGTGAAGCGCATTCTCAGGATTGCCGTCTAACGAAACCTTAATACTGAACCGACTGGTGCGGGAACTTTCGGAAACGGTTCAGTTATGAAGCCGGCTGACGGTGAGTGGACGTGGCACTGATCATGCTGGCCGTCATTGAATCAGAGCTCGTAAGAATGCCTTCTCTACGATGGCATTCCGCTCAATCAGCAATCAGATGGCGATGCGTTTCTGGCGCTGTTCCAGAACCGGTTCGAGGATGGGACCTGCCTGTGTTGGAGGAGCCGGAAGCGGCGCTGTCTTCCGGCCGTCGCTCACCCTATCTGTCAGTACTTCATGATTCGGCGTCAAAGATTTGACGCGGCGCGGTTGAGCATCAGCCACACATGCGCCGAGTCTCTTGACCCTGCCAAGCGGCTACATGCTCAGTTGCTGTGATGCGGGGATCCAATGAAGTGGGCCATCGCGAGACCAGGCATTTCCGACTCTCCTGGAATTTTCTCGACGCACCTGAAGGCCAGTTCCCCTATGCATTCAATGCGGATGAGCGAAGCTGAAGGCCAACCCCGCTGCGCCGCCGAGCTCGCTTCGCCACCGGGCAACCTCAAGGTCAGTCCGTTCCGTTCAGGCAGCATTACTCTTTCAATCTGCTTCGAGATCATTCGCCTTGATCTGGCTGAGATGTCCGGCGTTGTGATCCGGACAGGAATTGCCCACACGAGTTCACGAAGACCCAATGAATGATCAAAAAAGCCAAAACGCGCAACGCATTTCGCTTGAGACAGTAAAGTTTTTCTGGTGAGTAAAGAATGAGATATTCAGTTGTAAAAAAATTGAAAAACGCAGCCGCTTCGAGGATTCGCCGTGCGCTTGTCGCGATGGCCTTCGGCCTGAGGAAGTTATCACAGTTTATCGAAAAAATAACAGGGAAAAAGGATTGGCTTGAGGAGGGTGAGCGTTTGTGGCATCGGGTCTCGGGAAGACATCGAATCCGTCACGGGAGGGTCATATGCTATTGTCTCCAGTGACCGCTTTTTGCCTTTCTCATCGTTTCAAATAGACTGTCAACTGGCGGGCAGGTTCGAAAAGCGGTGCCCGAGGATGTTGCTTGCAACGCTTCCGCACTGTCTATTGCAAGCTGAAACAGGATGTTCGAATGCTACGGAAGTATCCTCTTATTTCGCGGATGACGATTTTCGTCATTGTTCCTCTGTCGATCGTGATGGGATTGGGTTGGTCGCATCTGCGGCAAAGCCTGCCGCTGCGGCAAGGGACTATCGCCGCACCACAGCTTGCGCAGGACGTGCGCATCGCGCGCGATGCACAAGGCGTCGCGCATATCTCCGCGCGTACCGATCGCGATGCGTTCTTCGCGATGGGCTACGCCCATGCGCAGGACCGCATGTGGCAGCTGGAATTGCAGCGCCGCATCGCGCAAGGGCGGCTGAGCGAAGTCTTTGGAAAGAGCAGCGTCGAACAGGATATCTGGTTCCGCACGCTGGGCCTTGAACGTTCGGCGCGAGCGGCTTGGGCGACGTTGAGCCCTGAAGCGAAATCATCTCTGCAGGCCTACACCGACGGGATCAATCACTGGCTCGGCGCCGATCCGGTGTTGCCGGTTGAGTTCTACGTCCTAGGGGTCAAGCCGGAGCCGTGGACGGTTTACGACTCGCTGGCTTGGGTGAAAGTGTTCGCGCTCAACCTGGGTGGCAATTATCGTCGTGAAATCGAGCGTTTGCTGGTCGGTCAAGTGGTCGATCGCGCACGACTGCCTGCGTTGTTTGCAGACTATCCGAAGAACGCCGCGACCACGATCGCGGCGTTGAAGCCAGATCAACAGCGCAAGATCGAACGTTTCGCGCAGTTCCAGCGCACGTTGGAATCGCAGTTGCAGATCGGCGGACGCTACGTCGGCAGCAACGCCTGGGTGGTGTCGGGGAAGTTGACCGGCGACGGCGCGACATTGATGGCGAACGATCCCCACCTGGGCCTGCAGATTCCGTCACTGTGGTATATGGCCTCGATCAAGGGCGATCGCCTCGATGTTTCCGGAGCGACCCTGGTCGGGCTGCCGGTGGTGATCTTCGGTCGCAATCAGTCGATTGCCTGGGGCGGCACCAACCTGATGGCGGACGTGCAGGATCTGTATTTCGAACAGGTCCAGCCCGACGACAACGCACGCTACAACGTAAACGGCAAGTGGGTCGCATTCGACACACGCGATGAACTCATCCGCATCAAGCAAGACTTCCCGGCAGTGCTGCGCAGTCCGCTCAAGCCGCTGCGCATCCAGGTACGCAGTTCGCGCCATGGGCCGGTGATCAGCGATATGTTTCAGGTGTTCGATCAGCCCGCTGCGCTGCGCTGGACCGCGCTTGATGCCGACGACAGCTCCTACGACGCCTTTCTGCGCTTGAACTACGCGCACGACTGGCCGTCGTTCCAGGAAGCGCTGCGGCATCACGTCGCGCCGGCGTTGAGTCTGGTTTATGCCGATCGCGCCGGCAACATCGGCTATCTCGCCGCTGGCCGTATGCCGGTGCGCACGGCCGGCGACGGCAGGATCCCGGTTCCGGGCTGGAACGACGAGCACCAGTGGGCCGGCAGCATTCCGTTCGACCAATGGCCGCGTAGCTACAACCCCCAGGCCGGATTCCTGGTCAGCGCGAACAACAAGCCGGTCGGCGACGACTACCCCTATCTCATTAGCCACGATTTCGCTTCGCCAGCGCGCGCCGATCGCATCACCGCATTGCTTGGGAAAGCAGCGAAGGCAGGAAAGCTCGATCTCGACGCGATGCGTCGTATTCAGTCCGACAGCCACAGCGAACCGGCGCAGAAACTGCTCGCGCGGCTGCTTCAGCACAAGCCCAATAACGATCTTCAGCACCGGGCCTTCAGCTATCTGCGCGCGTGGCGGGGTGATATGAACGCCGACAGTCAAGCCGCGACCATCTTCAACGTCTGGATCCGGCAGCTACGCCAGCGGCTGCTGCTCGACGACCTGAGCGGCTACTGGAACAAAGGCCGCCAGAGCAGCTTCATGAGGCTGGTGGCCAACGACATCGATACGGCCAGCGTGTTGCGTCTGCTCAGCGACAGCGACGGCCGCTGGTGCGACGACCAGAGCACCGCCGCGAAGGAAAGTTGCGACGACGCCATCGATGCCTCGCTCGACGCTGCGCTCCTCGAAGTGCTCAAGATCCGCGGCGATGCCTCAATGAAAAGCTGGGCTTGGGGCGATGTGCACGAAACCACGTATCGCCACGCACCGTTCAGTCAGGTCAATGTGCTGCGCAACGTCTTTCAGCGCCGGATCGGCAACGGGGGCTCACCCGATAGCATCAATGTCGCCACCTATACCCTCGAGAAATCCGGCTATGCGCAGGATTTCGGTGCGGGCTTCCGTCAACTGATTGCACTCGCGCCGCACGAGACTCGGCACCTGTACATGAACTCGACCGGCCAGTCGGGCAACGTGATGAGCCGTAACTACGACGACATGATCGAGCCTTTTCGCGACGTCGCTTACCTGCCGCTGACGATAGCGCGCGGCCCTGGCAGCGATGTCCTGCTGCTGAAAGCCAAGCCTCCGAAGCCGGCGCGGCAAGGAGGCGTGCGATGAAACTGCTTGGCTCGTTCGCCGAAAAAGCACCCAACAAAGTCTTTCTGTCGATCGTCCTGGGCGCCCTGGCCGGCGCCAGCTACACCATGATCATCCCGTTGGTGATGAGCGTGCTCGCCCCGGATAGCGGCGCATTCGCCACCGTCGGCAGAGACACCGGTTATTTCCTGTCGTGGCAGGTCTCCAATATCAGGTTCGCCGCCGTGTTCGCGGCGGTGTGCGTTTTCATCCTGCTGGCGCGTACCGCCTCGCAGGTGATCCTGATGCGGGTGTCGATGGACGTCACCACCGAGCTGCGCACACGCATGTACCGCCGTATCGCCAACGCGCCGATCGCCGACCTGGAAAAGGTCGGACTGCCGCGGCTGGTCGCCTCGATCACCTCCGATGTGCCGGTGCTCATCGCTGGCGCGCGCCTGCTGCCCGATCTGCTGACCAATAGCGTGACGTTGATCGGCATGCTCGGCTTCCTGCTTTATCTCAACGCTGCGGTATTCTGGTTCGTGATGGGCTGTATCGTGTTCGGAGTGCTGACGTACCAGCTGCCGATGGTGCTCGGCCGCCGCTACCTGATGCGTTCCCGCCGCCACCTCGACGACCTGCATGAATCCATCCGCGGTCTCGTGCACGGCTCCAAGGAGCTCAAGCTCAATCACGACAAGCGCGAGGACTATTTCCGCCGCGTCCTGGCCGAAAACGAGCGCAGCGTACGAAAGGACGCCAAGACCGGCCACAGCGTGATGTCGGTGGCGCAGAACTACGGCGACCTGATCAGCTTCTTCGTGATCGGCGCAGTCGCGTTCGTGTTCGTCAACTACAACGCTCTCACGCGACAGGAACTGGGCGGCGTGATCATGGTGCTGCTCTACATCACCGGGCCGGTGGCGGTGCTGCTGAACTTCATTCCGCAATTCGCCATGGCCCAGGTCGCGTTACGCAAGGTCAATGAATTGTTCGATCAGATCCCGCACGAGGACGTCGCCGACAACGCCTCGGCGCGGCGCGACTGGCAGGTCATGCGCTTCGACCAGGTCGAATATCATTACCCCGATCGCAACGGCGACGCCGGTTTCGCGATCGGTCCGCTCAGCTTCGAAGTACGCAAAGGCGAGATCACTTTCATCGTCGGCGGCAACGGCTCGGGAAAGTCGACACTGAGCAAGCTGATCACGTTGCACTATCATGCAAGCGCGGGCGCTATCGCGTTCGATGGCGAGAAGGTCGACGGGACCAATCTGGCCGGTTACCGACGCGGTATCGCGGCGGTCTATTCGGACTACTATTTGTTCGATCGTACGCTGGGCCTCAATGGCCGCGACGTACAGGCCGAAGTCGACGCCTATCTCAAGGCACTGGCGTTGGACGGCAAAGTCACATTCAAGGACGGTCGCTTCTCGACGCTGTCGCTGTCCGACGGGCAGAAGCGGCGCTTGGCGCTGGTCGCGGCTTTCCTTGAAGATGCCGAGTTGTACCTGTTCGACGAATGGGCCGCCGATCAGGATCCGACCTTCAAGTCGGTGTTCTATAATCAGATCCTCCCGGAGCTCAAAGCCAAGGGTAAGGCGGTTGTGGCGATCTCGCACGACGATCGCTTCTTCCATCTCGCCGACCGCCTGATCGTGATGAGCGAAGGCCGGATCGCCGACGATGCAGTCGCCACGGTCGCCGCCATCGCTCATGAGCACGGTCTGCCATCGTGGTCGAACCGGTCGTCGCCGAACTCATCCCAGTCGCACCGCGCCGACCCGGCGCTTTCTTAACCCTTACACGACAGATCACGGACGATGATTTCTCCGCAGCTTTTCCCCGATATCTTCCGGACCCGTGGCGCGAACCACGCGGATAAAGTCGCGTGCCGCTTCTTCAAAGGTCCCAGCCTGGTGCCGCAGATCCTTACGTTCGGCGAACTGTGGGCGCAGGCTGCAGGTCTCGCCGCCGTGTTGCGTTCGCAGGGTCTTTCTGGCCAGCGTGCTTTGCTGCTGTGCAAGTCGCAGCAGCAGTTCGTGATCGCGTTCTATGCCTGCCTGCTGTCGGGCACGGTCGCGGTGCCGGCTTCGCCGCCCAAGCGCCGGAACCTGATCGAACGCTTGCAGCTGATCGTACGCGATGCGCGGGCGGCGGCGGTGATTTTCGATATCGACGAAATCGGCGAAGCGGATTTGCGAGCGGACGGTGAGGCGCTGCTGAATATCGACGTGCGCGCGTTTTCCAGCGAGGAGTTGACGGCGCTTGGCCGAGAATTCCGTCCGTCCGCGTTCGACGACAGCGCACCTGCGTTCCTGCAATACACCTCCGGATCCACCGGTGATCCGAAAGGCGTAGTGGTCAGCCATGGCAACCTCGTGCGCAACTGCGCAGTGATCGCCGAGGCCATGGAGTTGTCGGAAGATTCGTCGCTGTTTACTGCGCTGCCGCTGTTCCACGACATGGGTCTGGTCGGGGGCGTGCTGCAGCTGATGTATTCCGGGTGCGTTGCCGGCTTCCTGTCGCCCGCCGAATTCGTGCAGTATCCCGAGCGCTGGCTGCAGATACTTTCCAAGTTCCAGGTCACCGTCAGCGGCGGTCCCAATTTCATGTACGACCTTGCCGCACGCGCGATCCGGCCCGAGGATATCGCCGGCGTCGATCTCTCGTCATGGCGGGTGGCGTTCTGCGGCGCAGAACCGATCCGTGCGGCGACCGTTGCGCGGTTCGTACGCCAGTTCGGCAGCGTCGGATTCCGCGCGGAAGCGTTCTTCCCGTGCTACGGCATGGCCGAGTCGACCTTGTTCATTACCGGCGTCTACGTCGGCAACGCGACCTCGGTGCGCCGGCGCGAGGGCGGCGATATCGTCGGCTGCGGCGTCCCGCGCGGAGATACGCGCATTGCGATCGTCGATCCGCTCACGTTCGAACGCTCGCCCGATGGTGAAAGCGGCGAAATTTGGGTTGCCGGTGGCAGCGTTGCGCAGGGGTATTGGATGCGGCCGGACATCAGCGCACAGACTTTCCAGGCGCGCATCGCCGGCGGCGATGGCAGCGACTATCTGCGCACAGGCGATCTGGGTTTCGTCGCCGACGGCGAGCTTTACGTCGCCGGTCGGCTCAAGGATCTGATCATCGTCAATGGCAAGAAGCACTCGCCGCAGGATATCGAGGACGAGTGCGAGCGCTGCCACGAGGCCTTGCGCCAGGCCGGCGGCGCTGCGTTCGACGTGCGCGATGGCGATAGCGAGAGGCTCGTGCTGGTGTTCGAACTCAAGCGCGAATGGTTGCGCCGCCACGGCGAATGGCCGCAGATCCGCAGCGCCATGCGCGACCACGTCGACGCGGCGTTCGGGATCGGCGTGTCCGACATCGTCCTGATCAAGCCCGGCGCCTTGCCGAGAACGTCTAGCGGCAAGGTCCGCCGTTCGCAATGCCGCACCGACTATCTCGCCGGCGCGCTCGAACGTGCTGATGCGGAAGTGGCGGCATGAGTATGCCCGTGACCAGTGCGCAACCTCGACTGCAGGTTCTCGTCGCGCCGGGGTTGTCGTGTGCGGAATGGGAAATCGATTGCACGGGAGAGATTCGATGAGCAGTCGCGAGCAATCGTTGAAAAAAGCCCTGGCCGATGTGATGGAAATCGATGCCGATGAGGTCTCGTTGACCCGATCGTTCGCCGATCAGGGCCTGGATTCTCTGGCCGGTCTGCGCTACTCGCGAAAGATCCAGGACCTGCTCGATGCGGAAATCGAACTGGAATGGTTGTTCGACCATCCGACGATCAGCCAGTTGTCCGAATTTCTGGACCGTCAATTCGGTGGTGCTGTTGCCGATCCCGGACCTCCGGACTGAAGCGGCAAACGCAAGGCGAGCTATGAGCGAATCCAGCTGTAAAGGAATACGACCATGTCCAAACACCGTCCGTCCAACATCGAAATCGAGCCAGCGGGCGCAACCGTGAAAGGCTACGGCGGCTTCGCTTTGTCCGCGCATACCAAGTATTGGCGCAACGAAGCGACGCTCGACCTCGAACTCGGAGGCGCGTTGCCGGTCTACACGCTGGCGTATCGCACCTGGGGTCGACTGTCGGCGAAGGCGAATAACGCAGTGATCGTCTGCCATGCGCTGACCGGCTCGGCCGACGCGGATGCGTGGTGGGCGCCACTGTTCGGAGCGGGCAAGGCGTTGGATCCGGCGCGCGATTTCATCGTTTGCAGCAACGTGCTCGGCAGTTGTTACGGCAGCACCGGCCCGGCGTCGCCGGAACTGGGTGAAGCGTTGAGCGGTGCGCATTTCCCCGCGCTTACGATCCGCGATCAGGTGCGCGCGCAGATGGCGCTGGCCGACGCGCTCGGCATCGAGCGCATCCAGCTGGTGATCGGCGGGTCGATGGGCGGTTTGCAGACACTGGAATGGGCATTGCTCGATCCAGAACGCGTTGAGTCGATCGCGGTGATCGCCGCCAGCGCACGCCATTCCGCCTGGTGCCTGACCTGGAGCGAAGCCCAACGCCTGGCGTTGCAGGCCGATCCAAGATTTCGCGACGGTCATTATCCGCATAACGACGCACCGCATGCAGGCCTGGGCGCCGCGCGTGCGATCGCCATGGCGACCTATCGCAGCGCCATGTCCTTGAGCAATCGCTACGGTCGCAAGAACGGTTCGGCAGTATTCGGCGAGCGCGCCCGCAGCCCCGAGGATTTTGCCGTGCGCGCCTGGTTGCAGCATCACGCCGAGGAATTCGTGCGCCGTTTCGACGCCAACTGTTACCTTGCCTTGATCGGGGCGATGGACCGGCACGATGTCGGACATGGCCGCGGCGGCATTTCGGCGGCGCTCGCGAAATTGGAACAACGGGCGCTGATCGTCTCCATTTCCAGCGACGCCCTGTACACGCCCGCCGAGCAGCGAGCGCTTTACGACGCGCTGCCCAACGCGCGTCTTTTCGACGTTTCGTCCGTGCACGGCCACGATGGCTTTCTGATCGACGCGGCACGCATGGAACCCGAACTGCGCCAGTTCCGCGCCTTCCGCCACGCCATGGTGTCCGAGGTCGCGTCCCGTGATTCCTGAGCTCGCATCCACAGTTTTCGCACCGGCCTCCATCGTCGCTACGCCACTGCCGATCGATCTGGTCCTGATCGGCGCGCGCGGTAAGGTCGGCAGTGCGTTCCGGCGCCAGCTCGGTCGTCAGCAGGCCGCGCTGCGCGCCGAGATCGATATCGATCTGCGCCTGGTAGCGACGTTCGACCGCCGTGGCTTCGCTTTCGATTCGCGAGGACTGATGCCAGGCACGGGCGACACGTACTTGCCCGAGCGTCGTGTCGACGACGCCGAGAACCTGTTCGTGTACATCACTCGCGGGGGCGCATCGCGTACGTTGGTCGTCGACTGCACCGCCAGCGACGAGATCGCCGATCTGTATCCGCGCCTGTTGATGGGCGGTGTCGGCATCGTTGCGGCCAACAAGCGCGCCAATGCGCGTTGCCACTCCTCATATCAGCGTTTGCAGCGCTTGGCGCGCGAAAGCGGGGTGCCGTATCGCTACGAAACCACCGTCGGTGCGGCGATCCCTTTGCTCGGGCCGCTGCGCGACCTGCGTCTGCGCGGCGAGCGGGTGATCTCGCTTGAAGGCGTGCTGTCCGGTTCGCTGAGCTACATCCTGCACCGTCTGCATGAAGGCTGCGCGTTCTCCGAGGCAGTCGCAGAGGCGCAGGCGCTGGGTTACACCGAGCCCGATCCGCTCGAAGATCTGCGCGCCGTCGATCTGAGCCGCAAGCTGTTGGTGATGGCGCGCGAAGCCGGCTTTGTGGTGGAAGCCGATGCCCTGAGCATTGAGCCGTTGGCTGATCCGGCGGTCGCCGCCGGTCAGGGCCTGATCGATGCGCTGCGCGCGATCGACGCCGATTGGCATGAACGCATTCGCGTAGCGCAGGCGCGAAACGAACGTTGGGTCATGCTCGCCAAAGCCGACGCCGATGGTGGTCGCATCGGCCTTCGAGCTGTGCCCGAGCACTCCGCTTTCGCTCAATTGCGGCCCGGACAAAACCTGATCTCGATCCGCACCGAACTCCAGGACCAAATGCCGTTGTGCGTGAGCGGCCCGGGCGCAGGCGTGGAAATCACCGCCGCCGGTGTACTCAGTGATGTGCTGATGGCCGCCACGCACTGGCCCAAGAAGCAGGAACGCTGACGTGGAAAAGCAGTCCCGGTTTTCTCTGTCGGCAGCGCAACGCGGCCGCTGGTTTCTGTATCAACTCGATCCAGCTGGACGGGGCAACCACAACAACGTCTTCGCCGCGATCTTGCGCGGCCCCGTCGATGCGGCGGCGCTGACCAACGCACTGAATCGTCTGGCATGCCGCCATCCGATGCTGCGCGCGCAGTTCCACTGCCGGATCGGTGAGTCGCCGCTGCAATCCGTCGCTGCAGTAGCCGACGTTGCGCTGACTGAGATTGATGTGCGGGGCATGGCGGAGGCTGTGCTGATCGATCGAGTGTCGACCGATGCCCTGCGACCTTTCGAGCCAGCAAGCGCACCGCTGCTGCGCGCCAGCTTGTACTGGCGCGATGCGGACGAGGCGGTGTTCCTGCTGGCGTTGGACCATCTGATCTGCGACGGCTGGTCGTACTGGCAGTTGCTGGAAGAATTCGGCGCGTTGCTGAGCGGTGCCGACTTCGACGGACCCGTTTCGTCGGACGCGGGATACGCTGACTATGTTGCATGGCAGCGCGAGTGGCTTGAACACAGTCCGGATGCCGAAAAGCAACTCGCCTACTGGGCCAAGAACCTCGGGCCTGAGTTACCGGTACTGGCGTTGCCGACCGACCGACCACAGCCTGTACGACCCAGCGGCCGCCAAGAAGCGGTCACACTGACGCTGTCCGCGACGCTCGGCGCGCAATTGCGGCAGCTCGCGGCGCAACAGGCCGGCACGCTGTTCACCACGTTGCTGGCCGCTTATCAGATCCTGCTGCATCGCTACAGTGGACAGGACGACATCATCGTCGGCGCGCCAATGCCAGGCCGCACCCGCGCCGGCTCCGATCGCGTCGTCGGCGATTTCGTCAATGTGATCGCCCTGCGTACTCGTTTTGACGCCGACGCCACCGTCGCCAGTATGCTGCGAGGCGTGCGCAACACCGCGCTGCGTGGTATGACGCATCAGGATTATCCCTTCGCGAAACTGGTCGAGCGGCTGTCCTTGGCGCGTGACTGCGGCGAGCATCCGCTGTTCCAGACTCTGTTCGTGTTCCAGAACGCGCGGCGCGGCAAGGGTTTGAGCGAGCTGTGGAACCTGGCCAAGGGCGATGCAGCCGTGGTGCGTTGGGGCGGCATCGCGCTGAGCGCATTTCCGCTGCCGCAGCGCGTGGGTAACGATCGCATCGCGCTGGCGCTGCAGGCGATCGAGTTCGACGACGGTTTGCGTTGCGATTTCGTCTACGACGTGGACCGGTTCGACGCGGCCAGCGTCGAGCGCATGGCGGCGAATTTCCAGTTGCTGCTGGAGGGCATGGTGGCCGACGATACGCAGCGCATCGCCGAGTTGCCGCTGCTGTCGGCGGCGGAACGCGAACAGGTGCTGCACGGCTTCAACAGCGCCAGCGTGCTGGCGCATTCGCGCGATGGGCTGATCCATGGTCTGTTCGAAGCGCAGGTCGATCGGGCGCCGGATGCGATCGCGCTGATCCATGATGGGCAGGCGCTCAGCTATGGCGAGCTCAACCGCTGCGCCAACCGCATCGCCCACCGGCTGATCGGTCTGGGGGTGAAGCCCGACGATCGCGTTGCGATCTGCATGCAGCGCGGGCCGTCGATGGTCGCCGGGCTGCTGGGGATCCTCAAGGCCGGCGGCGCCTATGTGCCGCTCGATCCGGCCTATCCCGCCGACCGTCTGGCCTACATGTTGGCCGACAGTGCGCCGGTGGCGGTGCTCACCCAGTCCTGGCTGCTCGCCCAGGGCACGGCGCTGGGCGGTGCGCAGTCGGATGTGCCGG
>JBIITV010000109.1:0-15925 GCA_044340325.1 Lysobacteraceae bacterium | reverse complement strand
CTCGCTGCGCTTCTACTGCGAAGGCCTGGGCCTGAAGGAAGTCCGGCGGATGGACAACACCGCCGGCAAGTTCACCCTGATCTTCCTCGCCGCCGATAAAACGCCGGGTGCGGAAATCGAACTCACCCACAACTGGGGTTCGGAAGAGGACTACGGCACCGCGCGCAACTTCGGCCATCTCGCGTTCCGCGTCGAGAACATCTACGACACCTGCGCGCGTCTGCACGCGATGGGTTACACCATCAATCGTCCACCCCGCGACGGCCACATGGCCTTCGTGCGCTCGCCGGATCTGATCTCGATCGAACTGCTGCAGGAGGGGCATCTGCCGCCGCAGGAACCCTGGGCATCGATGGCGAATACCGGGGTCTGGTGATGACGATGCACGGCGAGACCGCGTCCCTGGTCGAGAAGGGCCAGCGCTATTACCTGCCGGTCTACAAACCGCGCCATCTCGTGCTCGATCGTGGTCGGGGCAGTCGGGTCTGGGACATCGAGGGGCGCGAGTACATCGATCTTGCCGGCGGCATCGCCGTCTGCGGCCTGGGCCACTGCGAGCCGGATCTGGTCGCGGCGCTCACCGAGCAGGCCGGCAAGCTCTGGCACACCAGCAATGTGTTCTACAGCGAACCGCCGGTGCGACTGGCCGCAGAGCTGGTCGACGCTTCGCGCTTCGCCGAACGCGCTTTTCTGTGCAATTCCGGCGCGGAGGCGAACGAAGCCGCGATCAAACTCGCGCGCCGGTGGGCCAGTGCGCAGGGCCGTCCGCCCGAACGTCGCGTGATCGTCACCTGCCACGGCAGTTTCCACGGCCGCACCATGGCGACGGTCACCGCCACCGCACAGCCGAAATACCAGGCCGGATACGAGCCCCTGCCCGGCGGGTTCCGGCATGTCGATTTCAACGATCTCGACCAGCTTGAAGCCGCGATGGGCGGCGGTGATGTCTGCGCGGTGCTGATCGAGCCGGTGCAGGGCGAGGGCGGCGTGATGCCGGCGCGCGACGGCTATCTGGCCGGCGTGCGCGCGCTCTGCGACCGCCACGACGCGCTGCTGATGCTGGACGAGATCCAGTGCGGCATGGGCCGCACCGGTCCGCTGTTCGCGCACTGGGGCGACGGCGTTGTGCCGGATATCGTGACCCTGGCGAAAGCGCTCGGCGGTGGCATGCCGATCGGCGCGATGCTGGCCGGTCCGAAAGTCGCCGAGACGATGCAGTTCGGTGCGCATGGCACGACTTTCGGCGGCAATCCGCTGGCGGCTGCGGTCGCGCGGGTGGTCCTGCGCAAACTGCAGTCGTCGGAGATCGTCGCGAATGTCGGGAAGCAGAGCCGCGCACTGCGCGACGGCTTGGCTGCCATCGGCCGCGAATCCGGTCTGTTCGCCGAAGTGCGCGGACGCGGCCTGATGCTGGGTGCGGTGCTCGCTCCGGCCTACGCCGGTCGCGCCGGTGAGATCCTCGATCGCGCCGCTGCAGAGAACCTGCTCATGCTGCAGGCCGGCCCGGAAGTGCTGCGCTTCGTGCCGGCGCTCAACATTACCGACGACGACATCGCCGAAGGTCTCGCGCGGCTGGCGCGTGCGCTGCGGACGTTCGTTCCCGGCGCGATTGAGCGATAGTCTGGCGCGGGTTTCGACGCAGCGGCGCGCCGCACCGACTGCGATCAGACGATGGCATGCGGCTCATCCGTTGGTGCAGGCGTCTTCGATTCCGATGTCGGAGGCTGGCACTCGCGCTATCGCAGAATCCGATGAAGGAAGGTTGCGCGATGTTTTCGCATCGATCCGCTTCTCTTCCAGCCGTGCCAACAGCGCCGGCAGCAAGGCCCGCGCGGTCGCTTCGCCGCAGGCTTCGGCGTTTCTGAAGTAAGTGCGGCTTGGTCCGGCGTTGTAGTCCAGATCCGGGTGGATCAGAAAATCCGCATGGGCGATTTCCGGGTCGATACGCTGCCGGCGCCGCAGATCCCGGTCCTGCATCGAAGCTGCAGTGCCTGCGGGCGCCGCGCCATGTCTGGCCGACACATCGATGGCGATCACGAATTCCGCGCCCGCCTGGCGGGCGGCGCTGACCGCGACCGGCAGCGACTCGTCGGCGTCCTCGTATTCGACGCCTTCGATTCCGACCGGCGAGATGATGCTCGGCATCGCGCTCGATGCGCGCACCGCGACGCCGAGATTGCCTTTGCTGAAGAACACCGGCGCCTTGTCTTCGCGCCGGGTGGCGACGATCACCAATCGGCGCGGCATGTCTTCGATCGACGCATCGCCCAATTGTGTATTGACGTAGTCCTGGAGTTTCTGACCGCGGATCCAGCCGCGGTCGGCGAACGGATTGAGGTCGAACAACGTCAGCGGGCCACCCGACTGCGCAATCCGGGAGATGCGCTCCGCGTCCCATCCGTTCGACCAGAACGCGCCGACCAGCGCGCCCACGCTGGAGCCAACCACGAGGTCGTATTCGATCCCCGCGTCCTCCAGTACGCGCATCGCGCCGATGTGGGCGTAGCCGCGCGGCCCGCCACTGCCCAGTACCAGTGCGATTTTCGGACGGGTTTCCAGCGGTTCGATACGCGACTGCGCGACGGGACTGTCGCGCTCCGTATAGTTGAACGGAGCGCAGCCGACGAGGGTTGCGAGCAAGCCCGTGCCGAGGGCGCCGCCGAAGCGCCGCCCTTTTTTCTGCGTTTTGTGGTCTGGATAGCCCATCGCGTGCCTCTTGACTCTATCGATGCCGTGCGGCCAATCATGTTTTCAACGCTGGCTCTACGTGCTTTGGTCTCAGAAATTCCGGATCACGCCCAGAAACACGCTTGGCACAACCCCCGTGTCTTCATCGATCAATGGACTGTCGGTGATCTCGTCCGGATAGGCGTCGGCGCTGAGGCTGCCGATCAGCACCCATCGCGAGCCTGTAGGGACGATCGCGGTCAGGCTGCTGCGCGCGATCGTCGCGCTACCGGGCCGGTAGTCGATAACGCCGCGAGCGACTTCCTTCGACAGCGTGCCGTAGTAATAGTTGGCGAGTTTGTCGGACAGTGCGACCACGCCGACGCTGGGAATCAGCGTGACCCGGCCCAGTTGGAATGGATAGCGATAGTCGATCGAGGCCTGATAGCCGTCGCTGGTGCCGGTCGCATCGCCGCGCGCATCGAATTCGAACTCGCCGGCCGATCCGGTTTTCAGAACGGCGGAGAGGCCGAGATCGGCAGCCAGATCGCGGTCTTCGAGCAGGTCGCGATCGATGCCGCGTGCCGCGAGTGACTGCCTGTCGAAATCCTTGGCCTCGATCCCGTCGAGACGCGCGGCGAGGAAAGCGCTGAATGTGAAGGTTTCGGTGTCGATGAACCGATAGCCGACCGAAGTGCCTTTCAGATAGATGCGCTCGCCTTCGTAGGTGACCAGCGGAAACGGCTGGACCCGATTGTCTTCGCCTGCGTAGAGGGTGTCGCGGACTGCGACGCCGAGGCCGAGCCCCCAGCCGCCGTCGCGCGGTTTACCTTCCTGCGCATGCGAAGCGAAAGGCGCGGTCAGCAGTGCCAGCAGCGCGATACGAAGAGAGACGATATTCAAGACGCTCATGGTGCTTCCAGTGTGTTGTGGGGGAGAGGGTGTCGACAGCGTTCAACCGGGCTTGGTCATCCCGCGCATGATCAGGGCGAGGACGCGCGTTCTGCCCCAGCGCGGCAGCGTCGCCAGCGACCAGCCCAGCAGTTTCGACAGCCAGCCCGGGCGCACCGTGGTGCGATGCCCCAGCGCGGCGAGCGTCGCCGCAGCCACCTGCGCCGGCGTGAGCGCTTTGCCCATCTGCATGCTTGCGCGCGATGCGAAGCCGGTGTGCACGGGGCCAGGTGCCGTGGCGAGCACATCGATCCCTTTCGCGGCGAATTCCGGGGCGATGCCTTCGGCCAACGACTGGATGTAGCCCTTGGTCGCCGCATAGTGCGCGGAGCCGGGCACGCCCTGAAAACCGACCAGCGAACTGAACAGGATCAGGCCACTGCGTCTGCCGTGTTCAAAACGCTGGCCGAAGCGGTGACCGAAAATGTAGCTCAACGCCAAGGCGCTGCCGCAATTCACCGCCAGCATGTCGCGTTCGTTGTCGAGACCACTGGACAGGAACGGTCCCGAGGTGCCGAAACCCGCCGCCGCGATCACCAGGCCGATGTCGAGATCATGCGTGCCGTCGTCGAGCGCTTTCGCAGCGTCCGGTGTTCCCAGGTCCGCCGCGATCACGCGGCATGCGACGCCGTAGTCCCGGGTGAGTTGTTCTGCAAGCGCGGTGAGGACGGTTTCGCGCCGCGCGACCAGCACCAGGTGCATGCCTCGGCGCGCGAGGGCGATCGCGCATTCCCGACCGATGCCGTCGCTGGCGCCGGTGATCAACGCCCATGGGCCGTAGCGGTGCCATTTGCCGAGCGGATCTTTGCTGGTGCTGTCACTCGGCCCGCTCATTTCTTCACCTCGATCGTGATGCGGGTGATGTCGCCGGCGTCGACCTTGAACGCGGCTTCCGCGAATTTCGGCGCGCGCAGCGTCGGACGTGCGTTGCGCGACACGCCCCAGGCTTCTTTCGGCATGCCGACGAAATTCGTATCGACGATCTTGTTGCCGTTGAGATCGTGCGAGGTCGCGACTGCGTAAGTCCCAGGCGACAGCGCTTCGAAGCGGCAGATGACTTCAGCGGCAGCCGGATGCCATTGCTGCGCGCGGCCTGTGCTGGCGTCCATCGGAAATCCCGCTTCCGAACCATACAGCGTGCATCCGACTTGCCCGGATCCAGGCGACGCGACGCGGACCAACACTTCAAGGGTTTCAGCCTGCACAAGACCGCACCACAGCAGTCCGCACAGAAGCAGACTTGGCGCCAATGACCGGGATCGATTCAAGCGACGATGGGGATGACGCATGGCATTGCTCCTTTGCTGGTTGTGTACGGAAGATCGGGGTCTGCAGATTCAAGGGCCGCTCGATACGGAGCCTGTCGCATTCGGAATGTGGTTCTGTCCGGATGCCTCCTCGATCACCGGCGGCAGCAGCTTGTACATCACCGGTGTCACGATCCGCGCCAGCAGCGTCGAGCTGAGCAGGCCGCCGATCATCACGATCGCCAGCGGCGCGTACAGCGCCGAACCGCTCGCCGCCAGCGGCAACAGGCCCCCGATCGCGGTGACCGAGGTCAGCAACACCGGCAGGAAGCGCAGTTCGCCAGCGCGCTCGATCGCTTCGTCCAGCGGTACGCCTTCGCGGCGCAGCTGATTGGTGAAATCGACCAGCAGGATCGAGTTCTTGATTTCCACGCCGATCAGCGCGACGAAGCCGATGATCGCCATGTACGACAGCGGATAGCCGGTGACGAACAGGCCGATCAGCGCGCCGAGGATGCCGAACGGCACCACGCCGGCAACGATCAGCGTCGAGCGGAAGCTGCCGAACTCCAGCACCAACACCGCGATGATGCCGAAGCTGGCGATGATGATCGCGGTGCCCAGTCCGGCCAGACTGTTCGCGGCGGATTCTGCTTCACCGCCGACCGCGATCCGATACCCTGCCGGGAGCTTCAAGTCTTCCAACGCGGTGTAGACCCGCGCCGACACGCGGCTGTTGATCTCGCCCTCGACGATATTCGCAGTGACGGTGGCCATGCGTTCGCGGTCGAAGCGTTCGATCCGGCTGGGGCCGCTGCTGAAATGCGGCGTGGCGATCTGCGCCAGCGCGACCGCTTCGCCGCTGCTGCGGCTGGTGAAATACAGTTGATCCAACAACGCCGAGGTCGGGAAGCCGTCGATCGGCAGTCGCAGCCGGATCGGGTACTCGTCGCCGCGTTCGTCGCGGAACTGTGCGGCATCGATGCCGGCTACTGCGAGGCGAGTGGTGCGATCGATATCGAGGCTGCGGATGCCCAGCAGTCCGGCTTTTTCGGTGTCGATGCCGAGGTCGTAGTCGATCCTTTCCAGGCGTAGCGGATTGTCCACGTCCCGGGTGCCGGGGACCCGCCGGAGGATGCGTTCGACTTCGCCGGCGAGCTGCGACAGCTGCGCGTTTTCGGGGCCGAGGATACGCACCGCGATCGGCGCTTCGATCGGCGGACCGTTCTGGAACTGCTCCAGCGTGATCTGCGCGCCGGGATAGGCGGCGAACTTGCCGCGCAGGGTTTCCAGCAGCCGCACGCTCTCGTCGCCTTTCCACGCCTCCAGTGTGACGAAGATCTCGGCTTGGGTGGTCTTGGTTTCCGAGGGAAAAACGTTGTAATAGATCTGCGGATTGCCGCGCCCGAGATTGACCATCCGTTCGCCCACGCCGTCGGTCTGCGACAGTATCCGGTCGACGAAGCGCACCGCTTGATCCGTCGCCTGCAGCGATGCGCCTTCCGGCGTGGACACGGAGATCAGGAACTGCGGTTTGTCCGCAGCGGGAAACAGTGAAAAACCCAGCAGCGGCACCAGCCCCAGCGAGGCCAGCACAAGTGCGCCGGCCATCATCAGGCTGCGGCGCGGTTTGGCCAGCGCCCAATGGACCACCGGCGCATAGAACCGGTGGATGCCGCGCTTCACCCAGCGCAGCAGACGCGTGCCCTCGGCGTGTTCGTGTCGCGGCAGCAGGCGGCTGGCCAGAAACGGCACGACGGTGAAGGCCACGAACAGCGACGCCAGCACCGTCAGCACCACCGCCAGCGGCAGCCCGCGGGTGAACTTGCCGGGACCTTCGGGAAGGTTCAGCAGCGGCAGAAACGCCAGAATCAAGGTCACCGTGCAGCCCAGCACGGCCAGTGCGATCTGATCGGTGGCGAGGATCGCCGCAGTCTTGCGATCGTGACCTTCGCGCAGAAAGCGCGAGATGTTTTCGACCACCACGATCGCATCGTCGACCAGCAGACCGAGCGCCACCACGAAGCCGGCGATTGAAATCTGGTTCAGCGAAAAGCCCAGTGCCCACAGGCCGGCGATACCGATCGCCAGCGACAGCGGAATCGCGACCATCACGATCCCGCCCGCACGCCAGCCCAATGGCAGCAGGGTCAGCGCGACAAGCGCGATCGCGATCATGAAATCAACGCCCAGACGCGTCAGCCGCAGACGCACGTTGTCGGCCTGCACGAAACCGGATTCGACCCTGGCGCCCGCAGGCAGCGCGTCGCGGAACGCCGAGACCTTTGCATCGAGTGCGCGCTGCACGTCGAAAATGCTGTAGCCGTCCTTCATGTTCGCGGTCACGAACGCCGCGCGCTTGCCGTTGAAGCGGGCGAGGTAGGCGGGCTCTTCGGTCGCCCATGCCACATCGGCGACATCGCGCAGCAGGACCGTGCGGCCGTCGCGCTCGGCGACCACGGTATCGGCGACCGCTTCGATCGATGCGTAGTCCCCGGTGCCCTTGAGGTTGTAGCGACGTTCGCCGATCTGCACCGCGCCGCCGGGTACGCTTTCGCCTTCGCCCTGTACCGCGTCGTTCACGGCGCCGGCATCCAGCCCGAGTGCAGCCATGCGCGGCAGATTCAGCGCAACCCGGATTTCCGGCTCCGGGTATCCCCACGACTCGGCGCGGCGCACGCCGGGCACGGTTTCGAGGCTGTTTTCGAGGTCTTCGGCCAGCCGCTGCAGGGCGCGCGGCGACAGGGCATCGCCGGTGATCGCGTACTGGGCGATGTTCACCAACCCGGGGTTGGCCTTGTCGAAATCGATGCTGCGGATATCGGTCGGCAGCGCGCCGCGCAGCGCGTTCACCTCGCGCACGACTTCGTCGTATTTGTCGTCCGCGTCGACCGACCACTCGAACTCCACCCGGATCACCGCCAGCCCGCTTTCGCTGGTGGAGCGGATCTCCTTCACATCTTCGATTTCGGCGATCGCGTCCTCGATCGGGTCGGTCGCCAGACGCTCCACGTCTTCGGGATCGGCGCCCGGGTAGACCACGACGATGGTCGTCAGCGGAATCGGAAAAGTGGGGTCTTCCTGCGTCGGTATCGCGCTCAGCGCGAACGCGCCCAGCGCTACCAGCAGCAGGAACATCACCGAGGTGAATTGCCACCGGTGAACCGCGAATGCCCAGATGCGCATCGCCGGCCCTCAGCGATTGACGGAGACGGCCTGGCCGTCGTCCACGTAGGCGGCGCCCTGCACGATGACCTGCGCGTTCGCGGGCAAACCGGACGTGACCGCGACGTGCTCGCCCTCGACCTTGCCCAAGGTCACCGCAAGGCGCCGCGCAACGCCGTCGCGGACCACCATCACCGCGCCTGCACTGCCTTCAGCGCGCACCAGCGCTTCGACCGGCACCGCAAGCCCGGCGTCCTGCGACAGTGCGATGTCGGCCTTCGCGACCAGGCCGCTTTTCAACGCGAGGCCGCCGTCGGCGACCGCCAACTCCACCGACACCGCGCCGCTGTTGCGATTGGCCTGACCGCCGATGCGCACGACTTTTGCAGACAGCGGTGTTGTCGGGAAGGCATCCACCCGCACTTGGGCATCGGCGTCGGGCACGATCCTGACCGCATCGCGGTCGGCGACTTCCAGCCGCAGTGTCCAACCGCCGCCTTCCCCCGAGACGCGCAGAATCGGCTGGCCGCCGGCGACGGTTTCGCCCGGCTCCGCTCGGCGCGCCAGCACGATGCCGTCGGCGGCCGCGACAATCGAGGTATGGCGCTGCGCAAAACGCGCCGCCGAGAGTTCGGCCTCCGCCGTCCGCAGTGCGGTCCGGGCATCGTCGGCGGTCTTGCGGGCGACCAGTTGGCGGTCCGCCAGTGCAGTCCAGCGTTCGACATCGCGTGCGGCCAGGTCGCGCTGTTGCTGGGCCCGGGTGACGGTCGCCGCGACATCCACTGATTCCAGTGTCGCCAGCAGTTGGCCGCGAAGGACGCGGTCGCCGATGTCCACCCGAACGGCATCGACCACGCCGCCGGTACGGAAGGACAGCGTCGATTCGTCCGCCGCCTCCAGCCGGCCCACAGCGTGCGTCGTGGACAGCGCCGCCATGGACACGGGGCCGGCGATGCTCACCGGGACTGCCGGCGGTGCAACGGCAGGCGCGCTGGCGGCGTCATCGCATCCCGCCAGGACAAAGATCGCGAGTGCTGCGCAGATTTGGCGGATACTGTTCGGATTGTTCATCATTGATCTCTTGTGTACACCGTCCACATCGGAATTGTGTACGCTGCCCACATATGAAGTCAAGCATCCGGAAGTCACCCTCCGAATACCGCCATGGCGACCTGCGCAATGCGCTGATCGCGACCGCGCGGGAGGAATTGGCTGCAGGCAAATACGAGACATTGAGCGTCCGCGAGCTGGCCCGGCGCGCAGGTGTGGCGGCTAACGCCTTCTACCGGCATTTCGAATCGAAGGAAGCGATCCTTGCCGCTCTGGCCACCGAGGGTTTCGAAGAGTTGACGGCGCGATTCGACGCGCTGCCCGCGTTGACGCCGAAGCAGCGTCTGTGCCTGATGTCGGATACCTACACGGGCTTCGCCGAAGAACACCCGGCGCAGTACCGGTTGATGTTCGGCTGCGCCAAGGCCAGCCTGATGGAGCATTCGGCGCTGCATGATGCCGCGACCGGCTGCTTCGGCCGGTTGGTCGCCGCGACCATCGCGGTCAGCGGCTCGGGTGGCCCCGAAGACCCGCAGACCCTGCAGCGCGCACTGGACATCTGGTCGCTGGTGCATGGCTGGTCGCTGCTGCGGATCGACGGTGTCACCTCGTTTCTGCCGCCGACGCCGGTGCGGCCTGCCTCGGTCGCGACCGAGGCGATCATCGAGAATTGGAGCCGCGAGAGTTGGAGCCATCCATAGCTGCAGCCATCGAGAGCTGGGGCTGATCCCAACGCTCTTGCTGCAGGAGGGGGGGCAGCCCCGATGGTGGCCAATGAATGCCGGCAGATCAGCTCTGGGCTGAAATGCCTGCCATCACGCCAATGCCTGACGTAGATCCTCGATCAGATCGTCCGCATGCTCCAAACCGACAGAGATACGCAGCAGATTCTGCGGCGAGCGCGGGTTCGGGCCCTCGACCGAAGCGCGGTGTTCGATCAGCGATTCGCAGCCGCCCAGAGACGTGGCGTTGGTGAAGATGCGGGCTCTAGAAGCCATCGCCAGTGCCGCCTCGCGGCCGCCGCGCAGTTCGATGCTCATCATCCCGCCGAAATCGCGCATCTGCTTCGCTGCGACAGCGTGGCCCGGATGCGAATCGAGGCCGGGGTAATTGACTTGTTCGATTTCGGGGCGCGAGGCCAGAAACGCCGCGATCGCGCGTGCATTTGCACAATGCATAGCCATGCGCGCGCCCAGCGAGCGGCAGCCGCGCAGGATCAGCCAGGCGCTGAACGGGGCCAGGGTCGCACCGGTGATGTGCACGCGGTGTGCGACCTTGGCGAAGAAGTCGTCGCGGTGTGCGAACACCAGCGCGCCGCCGAGCACATCGCTGTGGCCGCCGAAATACTTGGTCGTCGAATGCATGACGATGTCGGCGCCCAGCGCCAGCGGCCGCTGCAGCAGCGGAGTTGCGAAGGTGTTGTCGACCACCGCCAGCGCACCCGATGCGTGTGAAATCTCCACCAGTGCGGCGATGTCGCTGACCTTCATCCGCGGGTTGGACGGGGTTTCGATCCAGACCATCGCGGTCTTGAGTGTGCAGGCGGCGCGCACCGCATCCAGATCGCCCATATCGACCATCACCGTCTCCATGCCGCGCTCCGGCAGATATTCGGCGCAGAGCATGCGCAGACCGGTGTAGCAGTCGTCGGGGATCAGGATCCGCGCGCCGTTCGGCAGCGATTCGAGCAATGTGGCGATCGCGGCCATGCCGGAAGCGAACGTGATCGCGTCCTCGCCGCCCTCCAGCGCCGCCAGCGCTTCGCGCAGACGGTCGTTGGTCGGATTGCCCTCACGCTGGTACTCGTAGCCCGCGATGCGTTCGCCCGAAGCCCCGTGGCGGAAAGTCGTGGCCAGGTGGATCGGCGGCGCGACCGCTCCGGTGACGGGGTCGGGCTCGTTGCCCGTATGGACCGACAGGGTTTCAGTGCGAAATTCGTGCTTGCTCATGCCTGTGCCTCCGCGAACGCACCGCGCGCCGCCTCGATCGTTGCAGCGATGGCCGCATCGTCGTGCGCCATCGACAGGAAACCGGCCTCGAATGCCGATGGCGCCAGATACACGCCACGTTCCAGCATCGCATGGAAGAAACGGTTGAACGCGGCGGTGTTGCAGGCCGTGGCTTGGGCATAGGTGTCGACTTTCTCGGGCGTGAAGAACAGGCCGAACATGCTGCCGACGCGGTTGGTGGTGAACGGGATGCCCGCATCCGCCGCCGCCGCTTCCAGCCCGGCGCAGAGCGTAGCGGTACGGACATCCAGGGTTTCGTAGAAGCCCGGTGCCTGGATCAGGCCCAGCATCGCCAATCCGGCCGCCATCGCCACCGGGTTGCCGCTGAGCGTGCCGGCCTGGTAGATCGGCCCGCTGGGGGCGATCTGGCGCATCAGCTCCGCGCGGCCGCCGTAGGCGCCCACCGGCATGCCGCCGCCGATGATCTTGCCGAACGTGCTGAGATCGGGCGCCACACCGTAGACCGCCTGCGCCCCGCCCATGGCGACCCGGAAGCCGGTCATCACTTCGTCGAAAATGAGAATTGCGCCGTGTTTGGTGCACAGCGCGCGCAGATGCTGCAGATAGCCGGGTCGGGGTGGGATGCAGTTCGCGTTGCCCACGACAGGCTCGACGATCACCGCTGCGACTTCGCTGCCGATATCGTCGAGCAACTGCGTGGCGGCCTCGAAATCATTGAAGGGTAGGGTGGCGGTGAGGTCCGCCAGCGCCTTCGGTACGCCAGGCGAGGTCGGGACGCCCAGGGTCAGCATGCCCGAGCCCGCCTTCACCAGAAAGGAATCGCCGTGCCCGTGGTAGCAGCCTTCGAACTTCACGATCCGGCTGCGCCCGGTGGCGCCGCGTGCGAGGCGGATGGCCGACAGCGTGGCTTCTGTGCCTGAATTGACCATCCGAACCATCTCGCAGCTCGGCACAATCCGGGTGATGGTCTCGGCCATCGTCACTTCCAGCGGGTTCGGCGTGCCGAAGCTCAGACCGTTGCGCGCGGTGGCGATCACTGCTTCCAGCACCGCCGGATGGTTGTGGCCGGCGATCATCGGCCCCCAAGAGCCTACGTAATCGATGTAACGGTTGCCGTCGGCGTCGTAGAGATAGGGACCTTGGGCGCGTTCGACGAAAAACGGTTCGCCGCCGACCGATTTGAACGCGCGGACCGGAGAATTCACACCTCCGGGCATCAGGGTCTGGGCGCGTGTGAACAGGGCATGCGAACGGTCGGTTTTCATCGAGATCTCGTGTGGCGTGATTTAGGAGCGGCTTCAGCCGCGATCGAAGCAGTCGCGGTAGGCGCGCGCTGCTGCGGCAGGATCGGTCGCATCGAAGACGCCGCTGATCACCGCGATCAGATCGGCGCCTGCCGCGACCACCAATGACGCATTGTCGGCGGTGATGCCGCCGATCGCCACTCGCGCCAGACCTAATCCAGCGCTCTCGCGCAGCAGATCCAGCGAAGCATGCCGCGCCAGCGGTTTGGTAGGCGACGGGAAAAACGCGCCGAACGCGATGTAACTGGCGCCCTGTGCAGCGGCGGCGCGCGCGCGATCGAGATCGGCGTAGCAGGAGACGCCGATGATCGCGTCCGGCCCCAGCCGTTCGCGCGCGGCGCGCGGGTCTCCATCGTGTTCGCCAAGATGCACGCCGTCGGCGGCGATGGCTTCGGCCAGGAGGAGGTCGTCGTTGACGATCAAGCCGACGCCATGTGACGCGCAGAGCGCCCGCAAGGCCTCCGCCTGCTCGCGCCGCACCATGGGCGTGGCCGTTTTGTTCCGGTATTGCAGCACAGCGGCGTATTCGAGCACTGCGTCCACGCGTTCGAGCAGCCGCAGGGTGTCGATGTCGTCCGGCGTGATCAGGTACAGCCCCTTGAGCGGGCGGGGTGACGCCGGGGCGGGGGAGGCAGTGATCATGCGAAGGGTTTCCGGCGGACGGCGCGGGATTTGACAATCGAGTCGTGTCGAAGTGAACACGCCCGTATACGTATAAGGACATTATCCGATGAACGGCCGCAGCGCTTCCGCCCGCAGATATCGCGGCCTTGTCTGCGAGCACATCTACAACCCCGAACAAGGCGGCCCGGAGTCGGGCATCGCGCCCTGCACCCCGTACGAGGACCTCCCCGACACCTGGGCTTGCCCGGAGTGTGGCGCGAGTCAACAGGATTTCGAGCGGGTGGAAGACTGAATGCAGCCGCGCGCGGCTTCCGGCGACGGGTTCAGGATGGGACAATGCACCTTTCTCCAACCCGGCTCCCGCCCGATGAATCAGACTGCCACCCCCGTGACCTACCGCACCTGGATGTGCGTCGTCTGCGGTTTCATTTATGACGAAGCCAAGGGGCTGCCGGAAGAAGGCATCGCTGCAGGCACGCTCTGGGAAGACATCCCGGAAACCTGGACATGTCCGGATTGCGGCGTGACCAAGAGCGATTTCGAGATGACGACGGTCTGATCGTGGCGGTTTGCGGGCGGCGGCCCTGTGGTGCCTGCCGCCAGCGTGTTCAGTGCAGCCGCTGGCGTTCGCGGCCCTGTTCGACGATCTGGGTCCTGACTGCCTCGGCGTCATCGGCCTCGGGGTTGAGCTGGAGATATCGCCCCAGATCCTGATGCGCGCCTGCGCTGTGGCCCAGTTTGGAATAGCCGATGCCTCGATCGCGCAGGGCTTCCGCGTTGTCGGGAACCAGTCGCAGAATCCGGTCGGAGCATCGCACTGCTCTGCCCCAGTCTCCGCTTTCCGTGTAGAGGGAATGCAGATTCCGCAGCATCCTCACCAGAATCGCCCGCGGCGGCGCCGGACTCAGGATCTCCATCAGCGCTTCGTCCGGGACGTCTTCGCCGAAATGCGGCCGGGCGCGCTGTCGCAGCTCTTCGGCGTTCAGCGGACGCCCCCGGTTGAACGGATCCATCACCAGGACTCCGTCGTCCACCGGTAACCTGACCAGGAAATGGCCCGGGAAGGAAACGCCATCGAGTGGGATTCCCAGCCGGCGCGCCACCTCCATTTGCACCAGGGCCAATGAAATCGGGTTGCCCAGCCGCCTGGTCAGGACCTCGTTCATATAGCTGTTGCGGGGGTCGTAGTACTCATCGTGGTTGCCGGCATATCCCAGGTCATTGAAGAGCCGGTGGTTGATCGCCTGCATCTTCATCGGTGCGCTGTCGATCAGGTCCACCTCCCGCCGCAGCGACGCCACGTGGGCTTCGACCAAAGCAATGCAGGCCTCGACATCCAGATCAGGGTATTCGTCATGTGCGATCAAAAGGGCACTGCCTAGCAATGGCACCTGGTCGTCGGCAAGATCGGCCAAGGCCGACCAATCGGGGAGGGCGAATACGGCGGTCATGATCCAAGACTGCAGGCAGCCAGCCTCCGGCACAAGTCCTGCCACCCAAAGCCGCTCAGTCGGCAGGTGGAATGTCCGGGCCAAAGGTCAGCTCCGCGCCATTCTTGAGCCCCAGCTTGGCGGCCTGCCCCGCATTCAGCTCAAGCACGAACAGCGCCGGCGCTTCGCTGGGGTAAGGCGGGCAGCGATTACCCAGAGAGCAGGGCGGCACATCTCGCTGCTGCGATACCAGGCGTTTAGTGCTGTCGAAATACAGGATGTCCAACGGAATCTTCGTGTTCTTCATCCAGTATGCGAGCGGCTGCTGGTTGTCGTGGATGAAGAGCATGCCGTGATTTTCGTCCATTGCTTCGCGAAACATCAGCCCGCGCGTGCGCTCTGCGTCGTTATCAGCGATTTCAACTCGGTAACGATGGCCTTCCAGTTCGACCCACTGGCCCTTCGCGCTGCCACAACCGCTCGTCAAAATACTTAAAAGAAAGGCCATTACGGGAATCGCACGCATAGACAGGCTCCTGTGAAACATATGCCACCATTGCGGAGACGCTGCTCAGCGTCAAGTTGCGGTAGCCCCTTCCCAAATCGATTGCTGCCATGCACAATGCGCGCCCCTGCAACGGTGCGGCAACAAACCGGGGCAGACAAAAGAAACAAATGCGCTGGGGTGTTGACGGAATCGGATGCTCCCCTATAATGCGCGGCCCACGTAGCGGTGTCCGGACGAACCGAAACGAGAGCAGGTAGAAGCAGAAAGAGGTGTTGACGAACTCGTCGAAGCCTCCCATAATGTGAGACCTTCTGCCGGCGCCCACATGGGCCGACAGCAAAAAAATCGCAACGGGGTGTTGACGGCAACGAAAACTACCCTATAATGTGCGGCTCCCTCGGACGCTTCGGCGACGACGGAAAAGAGGCAAAGGGATGAGGCGCTGAGGCCGATTCCGACGATCTTTGACAGTGTGCGCAGGTGACTTGTGCGGGCGTCTGGCAAGTGGATAACTGTCCATTTTTGCAGACGTTCGACCAAGAACCAAATAGATTCAAAGCATGCAAATGCAAGAAAGTAATTTGGGGCTCGGACGACGACTGCACTCAAAAAATAGGACCTCGGTCCGAAAAATTTAAGTGAAGAGTTTGATCCTGGCTCAGAGTGAACGCTGGCGGCAGGCCTAACACATGCAAGTCGAACGGCAGCACAGAAGAGCTTGCTCTTTGGGTGGCGAGTGGCGGACGGGTGAGGAATACATCGGAATCTGCCTTATCGTGGGGGATAACGTAGGGAAACTTACGCTAATACCGCATACGACCTACGGGTGAAAGCGGAGGACCGCAAGGCTTCGCGCGATAAGATGAGCCGATGTCGGATTAGCTAGTTGGCGGGGTAAAGGCCCACCAAGGCGACGATCCGTAGCTGGTCTGAGAGGATGATCAGCCACACTGGAACTGAGACACGGTCCAGACTCCTACGGGAGGCAGCAGTGGGGAATATTGGACAA
>JBIITV010000231.1:0-4164 GCA_044340325.1 Lysobacteraceae bacterium | reverse complement strand
ATCGCCGCCACGGCCACAATGAAGCCGACGAGCCGGCGGCGACCCAGCCGCTGATGTACCAGAACATCCGCAAGCGCAAGACCACCCGCGAGCTCTACGCCGAGCGTCTCGTCGCCAAGGGCACGCTGAAGGCCGAAGCCGCGCAGGCGCTGGTCGACGGCTACCGCGACAAGCTCGATGCCGGCGTGGTCACCACCGAACTGGCGCAGGCGAACCCCGATGCGTTCGCGATCGACTGGCGCCCGTTGCTGAAAGGCAAACTCTCCGACCCGGTCGATACGCAGGTGCCGCGCGCGAAGCTCGACCAGCTCGCCAAGACCATCAACGATCTTCCGGCCGACGCCAGCCTGCACGCGCGCGTGGCCAAGATCTACGAAGACCGCCGCAAGATGGGCGCCGGCGAACTGCCGGGCGACTGGGGCTTCGCCGAGAATCTGGCCTACGCCACCCTCCTCGACGAAGGCTACAAACTGCGTCTGGTCGGCCAGGACTGCGGTCGCGGCACGTTCTTCCATCGCCATGCGATCCTGCACGATCAGAAAACCGACGTCGACCACATCCCGCTGCGCCGTCTGGTGAACAATCCCGAGGACGCGACCATCATCGATTCGCTGCTGAGCGAGGAAGCCGTGATGGCGTTCGAGTACGGCTACGCCACCGCCGATCCGATGACGCTCGACATCTGGGAAGCGCAGTTCGGCGATTTCGCCAACGGCGCGCAGGTGGTGATCGACCAGTTCCTGTCCTCGGGCGAAGCCAAGTGGGGCCGCATCTGCAGTCTGGTGCTGCTGCTGCCGCACGGCTACGAAGGTCAAGGCCCCGAGCACAGCTCGGCGCGTCTGGAACGCTTCCTGCAGCTGTGCGCGCTGGAGAACATGATCGTCTGCACCCCGACCACGCCGGCGCAGGCCTTCCACATGATCCGCCGGCAGATGCGCATGAAGACGCGCAAACCGCTGGTGGTGATGACGCCAAAGTCGCTGCTGCGCCACAAACTGGCGGTATCGTCGCTGGACGAACTGGCCAGCGGCGAATTCCAGCACCTGATACCGGACGCCAGCGCCGATCCTGCGTCGGTCAAACGCGTCGTGGTGTGCGGCGGCAAGGTCTACTACGACCTGCTTGAAGACGCGCAGAAGCGCGGACAGACCGATGTCGCGATCGTACGCATCGAACAGCTGTATCCGTTCCCGCGCGCGGCGCTCATCGCCGAATTCAAGCGCTACGCCAAGGCGACCCAGATCGTATGGTGCCAGGAAGAACCGCAGAATCAGGGCGCCTGGTATCAGATCCAGCACCATCTGCGCTTCTGCCTGCAGGACAAGCAGACGCTCAGCTATGCCGGTCGCAGCCGTTCGCCTTCGCCCGCAGCAGGTCATTTCAACGATCACGTCGAAGAGCAGCTCCAACTGATCGCCGACGCGCTGGTCAATCCGCTCAACGGCGAACACGCCGACGAATGATCATATGAGAAAGATTGGGCATCCTGCCGCAACTTTCTCGTTCCGGATTCGGAATAAATCCGAACCCGGAACCGCTTCGCGCCGGCACATCCTTGTGCCGGTTCACCTCCATTGACTTATCCGCTGTCAGGACGCCGCCCATGGCCACCGAAATCAAGGTCCCCGTTCTTCCCGAATCCGTCTCCGACGCCGTCATCGCCACCTGGCACAAGAAGGCGGGTGATGCGGTCAAGCGCGACGAGAACATTGTCGACCTCGAGACCGACAAGGTCGTGCTGGAAGTGCCTTCGACCGTCGACGGCGTGATCAAGGAACTCAAGTTCGCCGAAGGCGCGACCGTCCTCAGCCAGCAGGTCATCGCGATCATCGAGGAAGGCGCCGTTGCAGCGGCACCCGCTGCGGGCGCACAGCAAGTGCAGGCGAAGGTCGAGGCCGCAAAAGCCAATGCCGCCGCACCGGCCAGCACAACGCCGGTCCCGGTCGTGTCAGCCGCCGAACTGCCGCCGGGCGCACGTTTCGCTGCCACAACCGCCGGCGTCGATCCGGCGCAGGTCGAAGGCACCGGCCGCCGCGGCGCGGTGACCAAGGAAGACATCGTCAACTACGCCAGCGGCAAAACCGCCGGTGTGGGCGGCGGCGCCCGCCCGGAAGAGCGCGTGCCGATGACCCGCATGCGCACCCGCATCGCCGAACGCCTGATGCAGTCGAAGAACTCGATCGCGATGCTCACCTCGTTCAACGAAGTGAATCTCGGCAAGGTCATGGCGATGCGCAAGGAACTGGGCGAGTCGTTCGAGAAGGCCAACGGCATCAAGCTCGGATTCATGAGCTTCTTCGCCAAGGCCGCCGCGAACGCGCTGCAGCGCCATCCGATCGTCAACGCCTCCGTCGACGGCAGCGATGTCATCTATCACGGCTATGCCGACATCAGCATCGCGGTGTCCACCGACAAGGGCCTGGTGACACCGGTACTGCGCAACGTCGAGCGCATGGGTTTCGCCGAGATCGAAGGCGCCATCGCCGGTTACGCCAAGGCCGCGCGCGAAGGCGGCCTGAAGCTGGAAGACCTGCAGGGCGGCACCTTCACCATCACCAACGGCGGCACCTTCGGCTCGCTGATGTCCACGCCGATCGTCAACCCGCCGCAGTCGGCCATTCTCGGCATGCACGCCATCAAGGAGCGCGCGATCGTCGAGAACGGCGTCGTGGTCGCCGCGCCGATGATGTACATCGCGCTGAGCTACGATCACCGGATCATCGACGGCAAGGACGCGGTGCTGTTCCTGGTCGACATCAAGAACCAGCTGGAAAATCCGCACCGGATGCTGCTGGGCATGTGATGTTCGCTCCCCTCTCCCCATCGGGAGAGGGGCTGGATGTGAAGGTTCTGCGAAACCATCGACACCGAATCATCATCTCTCCGCCGCACACTCATCCGCCCTTCGGGCACCTTCTCCCCAGCTTTATCAGGCATGGGGAGAAGGAAGAGCAGGAATCCACCATGAGCGAACAACAAACTTTCGACGTCATCGTCATCGGCGCCGGCCCGGCCGGCTATCACGCCGCGATCCGCGCCGCACAGCTGGGCATGAAGGTCGCGTGCATCGACGCCGCGCTGGGCAAAGACGGCAAACCCGCGCTCGGCGGCACCTGTCTGCGCGTCGGCTGCATTCCATCGAAGGCGCTGCTCGATTCATCTCGCCAGTTCTGGAACATGGGCCACTTGTTCGGCGACCACGGCATCACCTTCAAGGATGCGAAGATCGACATCGGCACCATGATCGGCCGCAAAGACAAGATCGTGAAGCAGTTCACCGGCGGCATCGCGATGCTGTTCAAGGCGAACAAGATCACCGCGTTCTACGGCTTCGCACAGCTGCAGCCGGGCAATGTCGTGAAAGTGAAGCAACACGACGGCAGCGAGCTTGAACTGAAGGCGCCGAACGTCATTCTGGCGGCCGGCTCGGATTCGATCGAACTGCCGTTCGCGAAGTTCGACGGCGATGCCATCGTCGACAACGTCGGCGGACTGGACTTCGCCGAAGTGCCGAAGCGTCTGGGCGTGATCGGTGCGGGCGTGATCGGGCTGGAACTCGACAGCGTCTGGAAGCGGCTCGGCGCGGAAGTGACGATTCTCGAAGCCTTACCGAATTTCCTGGCTGTCGTCGACGCGGAGGCATCGAAGATCGCGCTCAAGGAATTCAAGAAGCAGGGGCTCGACATCAGACTCGGCGCGAAAGTGAACAAAGCCGAAGTGAAAAAGGCCGGCAAGTCCAGCGAAGTCCATGTCGTCTACACCGATGCATCGGGCGAGCAGAGCGTTGTATTCGACAAGCTGCTGGTCGCCGTGGGACGCAAGGCCGCGAGCAAGGGCCTGTTGGCCGACGGCACCGGCGTGCAGCTCGACGAGCGCGGCCGCATCGTGGTCGACGAGCACTGTCACACCGGCGTCGATGGCGTCTGGGCGATCGGCGACTGCGTGCGCGGCCCGATGCTGGCGCACAAGGGCTTCGAGGAAGGCATCGCGGTCGCCGAACTGATCGCCGGCCTGCCCGGCCACGTCAATCTCGACACCATTCCGTGGGTGATCTACACCGAGCCGGAAATCGCCTGGGTCGGCAAGAACGAGGAAGAGCTCAAAGCCGAAGGCATTCCGTACAAGGCCGGCAGCTTCCCGTTCGCGGCGGTCGGCCGCGCGGTG
>JBIITV010000107.1:0-16097 GCA_044340325.1 Lysobacteraceae bacterium | reverse complement strand
ATACGATCATGGATGGTGATGTATCTCACGATCTCGATTGGGTTCCAGTGGTCGACACGGATGCTCACGCATCTATTGCATGTTCCCGTCGACTTCTTCGAACGCCGACATATCGGTGACATCGTATCTCGATTCGGATCCGTTTCCGCAATCCAGCAGACGGTGACGACAGGCGTCATCGAAGGCATTCTGGATGGACTTCTCGGGATCGCCACTCTCATCATGATCTGGCTTTACAGCCCGCAGTTGGCTTTGACCGCTATCGCCGCCGTGCTTGCACTGACGGCCCTGCAGTTTTTGGCTTTCGAGCCCCTCAAACGGATCGGGAACGAAGGGCTGGTGGCCGATGCGCGCGTCTCGACCAACTTTCTCGAAAGTATTCGTGGGATGCGCTCGCTCAAGCTGGCGAACAGGATGGATATCCGACGCCTGGCCTGGCAGAACCTGAGCGTCGACTCGATCAACGTCAAAGTCAGGCAGCAGTGGCTCAGCATGGCTATCGGCACAGTTGGCGCACTGATCACCGGACTTCAGAGAATCGTAGCAATCTATCTTGCCGCATCCATGATCTCAAGGGGTGAATTCACTATCGGCATGCTGTTCGCATACCTCGCCTACCAGGATCAATTCATGTCAGGTAGCGGTGGAATGATCAAGCTCTTCTTCGATTTCAAAATGCTGCGACTGCATTTCGAAAGACTTTCGGACATCGTACTGACTCCCACTGAGGATCTTGCTCATTTCAAGGGCCCTGAATCAGACGTCAACGCATTGAGCCAACATCAACACTCTTCTTTTCTTCCGGAAACACAACCACATGTGGAGTTCATCGATGTTTCCTTCAGCTATTCAGAATTCAGCGAAAAGACACTTGATGAGCTGAATTTCTCGACCGCTGGCTCACGATGCACCGTCATCACGGGTCGCACCGGCGCGGGCAAGACAACGATCCTGAAGTTGATGCTTGGCATTTACAAGCCCGACAATGGAAAAATCAAGATCAATGGGTTGCCCATCGAATCCGTTTCGCGTGAACAACTGCGTCAGCACGTGGCGTGCGTCCTGCAGGACGACTCCTTGTTCGCGGGCTCGATCCGCGAAAACATCGCGTTTTTTGACCCCGCCATGGATCAAGCGCGCATCGAAGAGTGCGCCAGGATCGCATGCATCCACGATGACATCGTCAATCTGCCCATGCGCTATCACACGCCGGTCGGCGACATGGGGTCTACTTTGTCTGCAGGGCAGAAACAGAGACTACTGATCGCTCGGGCAATTTACCGGAACCCGCGCATTCTCCTGCTTGATGAAGCGACAAGCGATCTGGATGTTGCGACTGAATTGCAGATCAACCGGAATCTTGCCGCCTTGGACATTCACCGTATTTATATTGCCCACCGCCCACAAACGATCGAATTCGGGGACAGAATCGTCAACATCGGCAACAGGTAATACGGAAATTCGAGCGCAGATCCTGCGCCACTACAAAATCATCCCGCCCCCCAGGAAGTGCACGCCGTGAACGGGCAACTCGACCACCCACCGTCATAGTCCCCCATTACCATTTGATTTCGATGGAAGACGCAACCATTCGCTCGCTGCAGATTTGTTGACCTGAATCGATCTTTCCCCTGCGAGTCGAATCGCGATCCGATTGAGGTGATCAATCTCGATGGCGTCATTCTCGGCGTGTGCAATTCGCAATCGAAGCTGCACGACACGGAAGTCTCGGTCCATCAACTTTGGATTCATGCCACGAACATCGGTAAGCACCTCACGGGCGGCTGCAGCGTCGCCTCGCTCCAGCAGCAATTCGACCAACGGTTCCGCAGCCAACGTCAAATAGAATGCTCGGCCGTTGTCTGCCGCCTCTCTAATTGCATCGCGCAGCACCTGCTCCGCATCGCGAGGCAAGCCTTTGGAATATAGCCACCAACCTTTCGCTATCTTTGCTGGGATCGTCTTCGGATGATTCAGTACTTGAAGTTGTTCATTGGTAAGGCTCTGGACGGGAAGACTTTTACGAACCATGTGATGTGCAGCCATCGTCCAAAGCAGCATAGCCCCTTCCTGGTTCTGCAGGATAAGATTGTGTCCATCCGAGTTCTCGTAACTGGAGAACAAGATCAGGGCTTCTGCCGCAGCGAGCGAATTTTCGCCTTTGGTCAAATAAAAAAACGTTTCCGCGACGGTAGCCCGTCCGCCTTGACCTTGACGATCGACGCGCTCCAGCAACGCATCGGCATCACCGATTTTCCCATCGTGGAGCAACACCAACGCTCTTGCACGAAGCGTCGCCGCCCGTTGAAAACCATCAGAAATTCGCTCTGAAGCCTCGATGGCCAATTTTGTATTGGCAAGCGCATCATCCCATCGAAGCTGTTCAATCTGTATTCTGGTCGCGGTGTTTCTCGCTATCGTTTCACCCAGCGGATCATTCCAGCGCCGCGAGTCATTGGCGATCGCCAGAAGCTCCTCCAGTGCATCCGACAATCTCCCCATTCTCAGCTGCGTATGCGCCAACATCCGCCGGGTAAGGGTTGCATCTCGTTTATCGGTACTTTTCATAAGGATGTCGCGCGCACGAACAAGATCCCGTAGCGCAGAATCAAAATCGCGCAGAAAGAGAAAACCAACACCTCTCGCAGACAAAGCGGATCCATACGCATGCTGACTGCCATTCGCTGGCATTGCTTCAAGCATCGCAACGGATTCTCTAGCTGGGGACATCACCTCTTCGGCAGTATCTCCCGAGTGTGCGGCATTCATGCTCTGCAACGTCAGCAGCCTTGCCTGCAGGACGATATCCCCTGCCGCTTTGCTTCTGGCGTATTCTGCCTGAAAGTGCACTTTTGCCCGGTCATGATATCCGCGATCAATCTCCATTCGGATTTCCATGATCTTGGCTTCCGGCAAGGCCTTCAGTGCTGCGGGAAGGGTCGAGAGTCTACGACTTGCTTCTTCGGTATTCCCTGCCCAAAGTAATTCCTCTATCTCTTCAAGGGGTTTTTCCTTCGACGTGCTGGACACGGCAACCTTCGCTTCGCTTTTTTTAATTTCTGTGCGAAAGATCATGACAACAGCGATAACGGAAAAAACTGCCAACCCAAGCAGCATGTAACGCGGACTTACACGTAGACGACCGGCAGGAGAAACAGTCGTCGCAGAAAAAACTTCTTCCTGTAGATCATCTGCATCCTGACCAAGAACGTCATCGCCGGCGGCAATGCTGATCGATACAGATCGCGGACCGGCATCGAACAAAGTATCCGACATTACTTTCGGATCTATTGTCGTCTCCGCCGAAGCAAGAGCTTCGTCACCCGATGTACTTGACGTTGGAAGCTCCAACAAGGTCGTTGGCAAGCCCACCCCGGGATCCGGCATCGCCAAAGGAGCATGCGAGACCACCACAGTATCCGTCTCTACAACCGCTGCGCCCAGCCAGCGATAACCATGATTCGGAGTCGTCCGGATCAGTCGCTGCGATTGACCATCGTCCCCCAAGGCCCGGCGTGCAGCCAACACGACTTGTGACAACTGGTGATTTGTGGCGTCCCCATGCCCCCACACTTTGCGGATCAGTTCGTCATTTCCCACGACTCTGTGCCGTTGCTCAATCAGCCAGGTAATGCAGATCAACGCACGCCATGTGATATGGACTGGAAATCCATCGCGCGTCAGTATCCCACCTTCGCGATCCAGCACGAAGTTGTCAAAACGGTATTTCATACGGATTCACATTCCCCTATTCTCGTTGATGTCAGCAACGGGTTGTGCAACATTTTTTCTGTAAAAGCCTGCAGGGCGGTTCCGCACGGATGACGGTTTTTACGGTTTGAGTGTCAGGTAGATTTTTCCGGTCATCCACTCCTCGTCGAATTCGGCCAACAGGGCCGAGACCAGTCGCAAGCATGAAGCACTGTTGGGAAAGATCGAAGCCACGCGAGTACGGCGCTTGAGTTCGCGATTGATCCGCTCCAGTCCATTGGTGGTGCGCAGGCGCACGCGATGGGCCTGGGGATAGTCGAACACCGCGAAGCCTTCGGGCAGGCTGCGCTCGGCCCAGTCCGCCAGCTGCGGGCTATCCTTGCGCCACAGTTCGATTGCCTGATCAAGCAAGCGCCGTGCCTCGGTCTGATCGGGCGCGTTGAAGATGGCGCGGATGCGTCTGCCGACGGCTTCGCGCTGATCGAGCCGGGCGACGTAACCCTGCGCGTTTTGCTGCAGATGAAACTGGCGAGGCCTTGTCGACCTCGTACTTGACCGGCTCGGCATCCTTCGGAATTTCGATGATGACGTTGATTTCGTCCGGCGGATGATTGCCGGTGGGGACGAGGTCCAGGCCCATGCGGAGCTCCATTCGATGCGGGAAGGGCCGTATTCTATGCGGCCCGATGTTGCGCCACAGCATCCACTGCATGTCCGAAAACGACTGCGGCGGCCCTGAGGCCGCCGCAGTCGTCATTCGGAATCGCGCAAGGGCCTACTGCACCGTGATTTCCACCCGACGGGCCTCGTCGGCGCTGCCGCCGTCGCCGGTGGCCTGCGGTCTCTGCAGTTCGATCCGGTCCTCGGCGATGCCGGCGGCCACCAGGGCCTGCTGCACCGCCTGCGCGCGCTCCTTGGAGAGCTCGGCGTTCTTGGCGGGGTCGCCGCTGAGATCGTGATAGCCCGAGATCGTGGCCTTGGCCTCCTCGCTGCCTTTGAGCGTCATCAGCACGCGGTCCATGGTCGTGGCGGCATCGGCGGGCAGGGCGGCCGAGCCGGAGGCGAAATAGATCTTCGCCATCCGCGCCGGATCGCTTTCGGAAGCGGCTGCTGCAGCCTGCACGTCGGCTGCCGAGGACATTTCGCCTGTGTCGGCCTCGGCTGCGGCGGTCGCTGCCGCTATCGCAGCGGCTTCGGCCGCAGCCGCAGCCTGTGTGATGGCCGTGTCTTGCCCGGCCGGCATGGCGCCGCCCTCGACCGTCTTCATCGGCAGCAGCGGCACCATCAACAGGGCGACGATGTTGATGATCTTGATCAGCGGGTTGATCGCCGGGCCGGCGGTGTCCTTGTACGGGTCGCCGACGGTGTCGCCGGTCACGGCCGCTTTGTGCGCTTCGGAACCCTTGCCGCCGTGATGGCCGTCTTCGATGTACTTCTTGGCGTTGTCCCATGCGCCGCCGCCGGTGGTCATCGAGATGGCGACGAACAGGCCCGTGACAATCGTGCCGATCAGCAGACCGCCGAGAGCTTCGGCGCCCAGCAGCAGGCCGACCACGATCGGCACCGCGACCGGCAGCAGCGACGGCACGATCATTTCCTTGATCGCCGATTTGGTCAGCATGTCCACCGCTCTGCTGTAATCGGGCTTCGCAGTGCCTTCCATGATCCCGGGGATGTCGCGGAACTGACGACGCACTTCTTCCACCACTGCGCCGGCGGCACGGCCCACTGCTTCCATCGCCATCGCACCGAACAGGTACGGAATCAAACCACCGATCAGCAGGCCGATGATGACCTTGTGGTCGGACAGGTCGAACGCGAACACCACGCCAGGATTGGCGGTCTGCAGGTTGTGGGTGTAGTCCGCGAACAGCACCAGTGCGGCCAGCGCGGCCGAGCCGATCGCGTAGCCCTTGGTCACCGCCTTGGTGGTGTTGCCCACGGCGTCCAGCGGGTCGGTCACAGCGCGCACTTCCGGCGGCAGTTCGGCCATTTCGGCGATGCCACCGGCGTTGTCGGTGATCGGGCCGTAGGCGTCCAGCGCCACGATCATGCCGGCCATCGACAGCATGGCGGTGGCGGCGATCGCGATGCCGTACAGGCCGCCCAGCGCGTGCGCGCCCCAGATCGCGATGCACACCGCGATCACCGGCAGTGCGGTGGACCGCATCGACACGCCGAGGCCGGCGATGATGTTGGTGCCGTGACCGGTGGTGGAGGCGGCCGCGACGTGTTGCACCGGCTTGTACTGGGTGCCGGTGTAGTACTCGGTGATCCACACGATCACGCCGGTCAGCACCAGGCCGATCAGCGCGCAGTAGAAGAGGTTCATCGGGCCGTGGCTGTTGTCGCCCATCAGCTGCATGGTGATCGGGTAGAACGCGAAGGCCGCCAATACGCCGGAGACGATCACACCCTTGTACAGCGCGCCCATGATCGAGCCGCCTTCCTTCACCTTGACGAAGAACGCGCCGACGATCGAAGCGATGATCGACACGCCGCCCAACACCAGCGGATACAGCACCGCGTTCTTGCCGGCCTCGGCCATCATCATGCCGCCCAGCAGCATGGTCGCGATGACCGTCACGGCGTAGGTTTCGAACAGGTCGGCGGCCATGCCGGCGCAGTCGCCGACGTTGTCGCCCACGTTGTCGGCGATCACCGCCGGGTTGCGCGGGTCGTCCTCGGGGATACCGGCTTCGACCTTGCCCACCAGGTCCGCGCCGACGTCGGCGCCCTTGGTGAAGATGCCGCCGCCGAGGCGCGCGAAGATCGAGATCAGCGAAGAGCCGAAGGCCAGACCGACCAGCGCGTGCAGCGCCGCTTCACCGGTGATGCCCATGCGCTCGAGGATGAGGTAGTAGCCGGCCACGCCCAGCAGGCCCAGACCAACCACCAGCATGCCGGTGATCGCGCCGCCCCTGAAGGCTACGTCCATCGCCGGGCCGATCCCGCGACGTGCGGCCTCGGCGGTTCGGACGTTGGCGCGGACCGACACGTTCATGCCGATGTAGCCGGCGGCGCCGGAGAGCACCGCACCGATCAGGAAGCCGATCGCGGTCGGCCAGTTCAGGAAGATACCGATCAAAACGAACAGCACCGCGCCGACGAGGCCGATGGTGGTGTATTGACGGTTGAGGTAGGCGCGCGCGCCTTCCTGGATGGCGCCGGCGATTTCCTGCATGCGTGCATTGCCGGCGGGCTGGCGGTTGATCCAGCGCGCCGAAATGACGCCGTACAGAATTGCCACAACCGCGCAGACCAGCGCGATCATCAGTCCATATTGCTCGAGCATGAAACCCTCCCCAGAGTCGTGAAGATCTGCCAATTAGAAGACAGGACAAGAATCAAAGATCGCAGTCACGCGGGCCGCCCTGATATCGCCCGGGCCGTATGCAACCGGCCGACTATGGCATAGGGGCTGCCTCCGTTGGAACCGGGCAAAAACTGCAGGTACTGTTCCGGAGCCCGTGCCGCAGTGCAGCAATCGATGCCGTGGCCTGGCACGGCCAAGCAGCCGGGCGGGTTGTCGGCCGCCCCAAGCCAGCGGGGGTTCACGCGGTGTCGGGCAGTTTGCCGGGGCCGTTCCGGCCGCTTCCGGCCTCCGGAGAACGTCCATGCGCTTCGCCACGCTCGTCTGTTTGCCGCTGATCGTCTTCGCCGCGCTGCCTGCGGCCCGGGCCCAGCCCCCCGAAATCCAGCGCGAACCCTATCGCGCGCAGGCGCCGGGCAAGGTGCACACCATCCGCATCATCCCCGAGACCTGCGCGTATCTGCAGGGCAGCTTCACTACCGAGACGGGCACGCCCTACCGCTTCGGCGCCGCACGTACGGCCAAACGCTGTCAGCCGCGCGCGAGACTGGTCGATCCCGCCAAGGCGAACCCTTCCGTCGAGGCGGGTTGGATCCTCAACGACCTCATCCGCATCCCCAATGCCGCCTGCACTGCCCAGCAGGCGGTCATCCGGATCTGGCGAAAACCGGCGAACAACGCGCCCCAGCTCGATGGCGAGGGTCGGCCGCGGATCTATCTTGAAGACGCCAAGCGTCAGGCCGCCGCCGGCAAGATCGCGCCGCTGCCGGAATACGCCGCAGTGCTGACGATGGAAGGCGGCGCCTGCCCCTGATGTCTTGACCGTGATGTCTTGACCGTGATGTCTTGAGCATGATGTCTTGAGCAGGCATCAACCGCGCAGCGGTACGCCCGCGCTGCGCAGGAAAGCTTCGACCTCGTGGGTGTAAGCATTGTCGTCGCCAAGATTGCGGTTGATCTCCATGTGCGACAGCGGTTTGGCGAGCAACTGCGTACGCGTGCCGAAGCGCGCCGCCTTGTCCAGGAAGACGCGGTTGGCGGGACATGAATCGCGACGTCCGCTGGCGCAGACCGCCAGGATCGGCGCGGTTTTCGCGCCGAGCTGCGCCACCGGCGACGCGGCGCGCCAATAGGCCGGGTCTTTGCCGAACGCCTGCTCGAACAGCGGCAGATTGCGGCCCTGCATCGTCGCCTCGGTATCGATCGCGCCGCCGTCCAGCAGCACGCTGGCGCGCCACGGCTTCACGCCGAACTGGCGGATCATCGCCGGCGATGCCGCAAGCAGGCCGACCAGATGCGCGCCGGCGGAATGGCCCATCAGCACGAATCCGCCGGCATCGCCGCCGAGCGTGGCCACGGTGGTCTGCGCCTTGGCGACAGCACGCGCGATGTCGCGCGCCTGTTCGATCGGATCGGTGTCCGGCAGCATCCGGTAATTGGTCGAGATCACGATCGCGCCGGCGGCCGTCCAGCGTTTCTGCTTGGCATCGATCAGCCCGCGCATGGCTTTGTCGCCGCGCCGCCAGCCGCCGCCGTGCACATAGAAGATGGTCGGTGCGCCTTTCGTTTGCGGGGGCAGATAGACATCGAAACGCTGCGCCGGATCGGGGCCGTAGGCGACGTCGCGCATCGCCGCCGCATCCGACGCCGGCGCGCGCACGATGCTTTGCGCTGCGGCCGGCGACGGCGCGCGCAGCGCGGCACCCAACGCCAGCAGCAGCACGAACGCCAACCCCGGCCAGGGACGGCGACGATTGGACATCATGGCGACCGCCCCTGCTGCCGACGATGTTTCTGCAACCACTCGCGGCGCTGTTCCGGCGACATCGCCTTCAATTGCTCGCGCAATGCAGCACGCTGTTCGGGCGGCAGGTGGCGGCCCTGATCGAATTGCGCGCGTGCCTGTTTGCGCTGTTCGGGCGACATCTGCTGCCAGCGACGCTCGCCTTTCTGTGCGCGCTGCCGCTGCTCCGGGGTCATCCGCTGCCAGCGTTCCGCATGCTGCAGCATCTGTGCGCGCTGCCGTGGGTTCGCGTTCCAGCGTTCGCGCACCACGGCCATCACCGCATCGCGCTGCGCCGGCGTCAGTCGCTCCCATTCCGGCGCCTGCGCTGCGGCGGTCTGTGCCGATCGCGCATCCGGCATCGGCGCCTGCGCGGAGGCCATGCCTGCGAAGGCGAGCATCGCCGCACAGAGCAGCATGAAAAGACGCTTCGAACGGTTCATAGCGACTCCGTGAGATCGGCCTGGGCGTCCTGCGAGCCCAGCCACAGATAGAAATCGGGGCTTTCCTCCTGCGCGCCGAAGCCCATGGCCTCGTCCGCAGTATCGAATTCGGCGGCCAGCAGTTCGGCAGGCAACGCATCTTCCTCGGCGGCGACGGTTTCGACCGGAACAGGGTCGACGACCGCAATCTTCGGATCGGTGCTGGTCACAGCGGGCGTCGCGCGCTGCGTCGTATCCGGATCAGCAGTCGTGGTCGTCGCCTGCGGTGCGGTGTCGATGACCGGCGTCGGTGCAGTGGCAACCGTGGCCGGTGTCTGCACAGCATCGGTATCGCCCTTTCCGCGCAGCACGAACAGCCCGACCGCCAGCGTCAGCACCGCCGCGCTGCCGATTGCCAGCATCGGCCAGGCGCGCGAGGCCGGCTCGCTGTGCCGGGTCAGCGCAGCCCGGCGACGCTGTGCGAGCTGCGCCTGCACCCGCAGTGACAGGCGGCCCAGCGACGCGGCGTGCGCGCGCCGTGCAGCCTCGTCCAAAGCCGTCACGGAATCTTGATGCGGGTTGTTCGAGGTCATCGGAAATCCTCCAACTGTCGTTGCAAAGTGTCGCGGGCCCGCGAGAGATGGGTTTTTACCGATCCCTCGCTGCAGCCCATGATCCGCGCGGTGGTGGCGACATCGCAGTCTTCCAGCACCCGCAGAGTGAACGCCTCGCGCTGGCGCGTGGGCAGCCCGCGCAGTGCGGTGGCCACGGATTGATACGCCTCGCGGTTCTCGTGGAGTCGCGCTGGCCCGGGCGCATCGTCGGGCGCCTGGTCGATCCAGTCGACCGCATCGTCGTCCACGGCCCTGCTGCTTGCCGGCATCAGCCAGCGCATCCTGAAGACGCTGCGGCGCTTCATATCGATCATCCGGCTGCGCAGGATGCTCCAGAACAGCGGCGTCCATTCCGTCGATGGCCGTTCGCGATAGCCCATCATCTTGATCATCGCGTCCTGCACCGCGTCCAGCGCGTCCTCGCGATGTCGCAGCCCCAGTTCGGCGAAGCGGAACGCGCGCGCGGAAATGCCTTCCAGAAACTGATCGATCGAAAGGCGGGCATCCACCGCAAGGCCGGTATCGACAGAAAAGTCCTCGGCCGCCACCGGGGAGGAGACGGCCGAGGAAACACGCATCGGGTCGGGGGCATGACTCACGCGCGCAAGCTTAAGGCCGGACAGGTCATCAGGGGCGTTGCCGTCTGCCATCGGAGCTGTGGATCAATGCCGGTGGTCCCAGCGGCGGTCGAAGCGCTCGCCGCGGCGGTCCAGGCGGTTGTCGGCCACATCGCCTTTGCGATCCAGACGGTTCTCGATGTGGTCGCCCTTGTTGTCCAGGCGGGTGGCGCGGCGCTCGTGGCCGTTGTTCTCGGCGGCTTCGGCCCGGCGGTCCAGGCGCTCGTCGATCCGGTCGCCCTTGCGATCGAGGCGGGCGTCGATATGGTCGCCCTTGTTGTCGAAGCGGCGCTCGACGCGGTCGCCCCGGTCGGCGGCCTGGGCGGCGCCAGCGGCCAGGGCCGCGAGCAGCAGGGCCGCGAGCAGCAGGGAAGCGGTGATCAGCGATTTCATGGGGCTGTCCTTCTGGAATGGGAGGCGGGGAATCTCTGCAGGCCTGCGGGAAGGGAAACGCCTGTATCGCCGATCGGTTGACACCGCACGCTCGGACATCATCGCGACTCTGCCGCCAGCACCCCGGCCTGCGGGGTGGGGCGATGAAGGCCGTCCCCCCGCTGGTTTGTCCCGACGCCGCGGTTATGATGCCGACAGACCCCGGGGAGAACGGCAATGGCGGATGGCTTCGTAGCGCTTTACATTTTCATGCTCGCGGCGATCGCCGGGCACGTGATCATTTCAAGGGTCCCCGTGATCCTGCACACACCGCTGATGTCCGGCAGCAACTTCATCCACGGCATCGTCCTGATCGGCGCCATGGTGGTGCTGGGCCACGCCGACACCACGCTGGAGAAGGCCATCGGCTTCGTCGCCGTGCTGCTGGGCGCCGGCAACGCAGCCGGCGGTTATGTGGTGACCGAGCGCATGCTCGACATGTTCAAGTCGTCCAAGAAGCCCGACGCCAAGCCGGGAGACAAGGCATGAACTACACCACCGAAGAAGTGCTGCTGTTACTGGTCAAGACCAGCTACCTCGTCGCCGCCACCCTGTTCCTGCTCGGCCTGCAGCGCATGGCCTCGCCCAAGACTGCGCGCAGCGGCATCCAGTGGGCCGGCGTGGGCATGCTCATCGCCACTGCGGCCACGCTCTTTCTGCCCGGCCTGCACAACATCGGCCTCATCGTGGCCGGCATCGTCATCGGCACCGCCGCCAACTGGTACTGGGGCAAGAAAGTCGCGCTCACCGACATGCCGCAGATGGTCGCGCTGTTCAACGGCATGGGCGGCGGTTCCGCTGCGGCCATCGGCGCGGTCGAACTGTTCAAGTATTCCGCCGCAGGCCACGCGCCCAACGTCTGGACCCTGGCGCTGGCGGTGATCGGCGCGCTGATCGGCGCGGTCTCGCTCACCGGCTCCATCATCGCCTGGGCCAAGCTCGACGGCCGCATGGACAAGCGCTACACCTTCCCCGGCCAGCAGGTCGTCAACGCGGTGGTCGGCATCGCGGCGGTCGTGCTCGGCGCGATGGCGGTGCACACCTTGGAAGTGCCTTACATCGTCGCCTTCTTCGTCGCCGCGCTGGCGCTGGGCGTGCTGATGACCCTGCCCATCGGCGGCGCCGACATGCCGGTGGTCATCTCGCTGTACAACGCCTTCACCGGTCTCGCGGTCGCGTTTGAAGGCTATGTGCTGGGCAACGAGGCCCTGATCATCGCCGGCATGATGGTCGGCGCCGCCGGCATCCTGCTCACGCGATTGATGGCTAAAGCGATGAACCGCTCGATCAACTCGGTGCTGTTCTCCAACTTCGGCGCGACCGGTGAAGCAGCGGCCATCGAAGGCAGCCAGAAGCCCATCGATGCCAGCGACGTCGCCGCGATGATGGCCTTTGCCGAACGCGTGGTCATCGTGCCCGGCTACGGCCTCGCGGTGGCGCAGGCGCAGCACAAGATCTGGGAACTCAGCCAGCGGTTGATCGAACGCGGGGTGAAGGTGAAATTCGCGATCCATCCTGTCGCAGGGCGCATGCCTGGGCATATGAATGTGTTGCTGGCCGAGGCTGGCGTGCCGTATGACTTGATCGTGGATATGGATGACATCAATCCCGAGTTCGCGAATACCGATGTGTCGCTGGTGATCGGTGCGAATGACGTGGTGAATCCGGTTGCGAAGACGGATCCGGCTTCGCCGATTTATGGGATGCCGATTCTGGATGTCGTGAATTCGAAGAACACGATTGTGATCAAGCGTGGCAAGGGCACGGGGTTCGCGGGGATCGAGAATGCGCTGTTTTATGCGGATAACACCCGGATGCTGTATGGGGATGGGGCGGAGATGGCGAGTGCGTTGGTGAGTGAGTTGAAGGCGCTCGACGGCGGGCATTGAGTTGTAGGCTGGGTCATTGACCCAGCTGTTTCGTGTATTGAGATGCTGGGTCGATGACCCAGCCTACATACTGATTTTTTTGGAGACGTCAACCAGTATTTCAGCAGCCTGCTAAGCAGCCTGTTGTTTGCCGCTAGCGTGGGAGCACCGTCAATAGGGAGCAGAGGCAATGCCGAAGACGCAATTGAAGAAGCTTGAAATCGAGAGATTTCGTGCGCTGAATAACGTAGAGGTCGAATTCGGCGATTACGTCACTGTCGTGTGCGGGAAAAACGGCACTTCCAAGTCGTCCATTCTCGGGATTGCTGCGCAGATTTTCAGCTTCGACAAAGATTACGTAAAAGGCGACGCTCTCTCTTTCCGACAGATTGCGGGCGGGCCTTTCAAGTCGCAGTACAGCGAACACTTTAGGATCTCGGAGAAGTTTGATGTTCCCGGATCGATGACGGTCAATATTGATTTGGTTGATGGCTACACTGACGAATCTGCGACTGCAAAACTCGAGTTGATGAGTCGCGGCAAATCGCCTCGGCCTGTGGTCAGGAACAACACTACCGCAACTGGGAAGAGCAATACGAGCAGGAACTTCACTCACCCTGTGGTCTTTCTTAGTCTGAAACGGCTATTTCCTATTGCTGACAGAGAATACAAAGTCATCGACTTTGAATATCTAGAAGAACACAAGCAGGAATTCATTGGCCTTACCAATGAGCTGCTAAATCGTAGTTCATCCTTGGCTACTGGCACAGGTGGAAGCATCAGTTCGGCCGTCGCACATGGTGACAACTACGATCAAGAGTCCGTTTCTGCTGGTGAAGACAACGCGGGACAGATCATATTGGCGTTGATGTCTTTCAAGAAATTAAAAAAAGAATATGGAGATTACAAGGGCGGCCTCTTGTTGATAGATGAGGCCGACGCAGGACTGTTTCCGACTGCACAGGTGAACTTACTGAAGATGCTCGACCGTGAGTGCAAGAGCCTAAATCTTCAGGTTTTCATGACGTCACATTCCCCTGTCTTGATCGAGTACGCGTTCGAGCTAAGTCAGAAGTTTAAGAAAAGGTACAAGACCATCTATTTGAGCAATACGTTTGGCGACGTTCAAGTGATGCAAGATTGGTCTTGGGCGCAGATAAGCGCAGACATAAATACGAAAACCGTTGCCACCGCGTCTGGCATATCCTTGCCAAGGCCAAACATATATTTTGAAGACAAAGAGGCTGCAGATTTATTTTCAGCTTTGATGAATAGGCAGCCAATAAGAAAATTCACAACCCCCTTGCCGGAAATAACGCTCGGCTGCTCTAATTATATACAGCTGATCCAGAAGGGTATTCCCGAGTTCGCGGAAAGAAGCATCGTTTGTTTGGATGCGGATCAAGCTATTAAGATCGCAGGAAAAAACTATAAGACGATTGCTCTTCTGCCTGGAAGCCTGCCGCCAGATCAGTTGATCTTTGAGTATCTTTACAACCTTCCTGCCGGCCATGATTTTTGGAAGAATGACCTTCAGTTCACTAGGCATGTATTCACTAACTCTGCTGCAGATGTTATTCGAGAGCTTTCCATCAACGGCGATCAGGTCAACGTAGGGGAGAGAGTTGCCTTATATCCTGTCAATAAGCAGCCAAGGCCGCGCGAAATATTCAAGACGTTTTACAAGGATGCGGAGTTCCAGAAGTTAGTGAGTTCTGGTTCCAAGGCGCATAACCCATGGAAGCATTGGGTGGATAACAATCCTGAGGCTAGCAATCAATTTTTAACCAACTTCAAGATGGTTATGCACGGCGTCATGAAGGATGGATTCGCAGTCGATGTGGCCAAGCTGACAGCGCTAGAAGTTAGATTGAAGAAGGTCAACAATGTACTCGAATAAACTGTACAGTCCCCTGAGATACCCAGGAGGAAAAGCGCCTTTTGCCCCGTTTATCGCGAATGTGATGGACGTCAATGGCGTTGCCGGAGGTCATTACCTGGAGCCGTATGCGGGGGGTGCGGGCGTTGCCTTGGAGCTGCTATTCCACGGGCATGCAAATCATATTCATATCAACGACGCAGATCCCGCGGTGTACGCTTTCTGGGTCGCCGTCACTAAACATCCTCGGGCGCTTCTCAGGCTGTTGGACTCGACACCAATTACCATAGATGAGTGGTTCAGGTGGCGCTCGGTCCTACGCGACGACAGTAAAAAAAATCTGGTCGAGAAGGGTTTCGCCACACTGTTCATGAATCGAACGAATCGCTCTGGAATCTTAAAGGCAGGCGTCATCGGCGGCAAAAAACAAGATGGTGAGTACAAGCTTGATGCCCGTTTTAATAAGGACATGATTGCTGCTCGAATTCAGGAAATTTCAAAGCGGGCGAGAGATATATCCGTGTATTGCGAGGATTCTCTGCAACTTTTGACTCGATGCGCGGAGTTCCTGCCGAAGAAGTCCTTGATTTATCTTGATCCACCTTATTACGTCAAAGGAAAAGGGCTATACCGAAACTACTACGAACACGACGATCATATCGCCATCGCCAATGTGATCCAGAGAAAAAAATTCAAGTGGCCATGGGTGGTGTCCTATGACAACACTGAAGAAATTTGTTCCATGTATCAGTGGAGTCGGTCGTTCAGTTATGGTCTTAACTACACGGCACAGCGGCGGTATGTAGGCAGTGAGGTAATGTTCTTTAGCGAGAATCTGATTATTCCTGATGAGGATATTCCGCAGACAAAGGCAGTTGGGTGATAGCTCATAGAGCGCGTGAAAGACTGGGACACCCACAATTCAAAGCGCTGAAATCACGAAGCGATCCGCTCTCCCGAATCGCTTCGATCTTCGACATAAAAACTCGCATCGAAATCCCATCGCCCACGATCAATCCTACCTGAAGGGCGACGATTCCTCCCTCTGTGGTTCACCCCAGCTTGGCCGCCAAGCGAGCGCCCTTGAGCCAACGCTGACCAAGGCGTTCGGCGAGTGCGATCAGATCTTGGGCGGAACCCGCAGCGCGCGCCCAGCCGTTGCCGTAGGCGACGACACGGGTCGTCCAGCACGCCGGGTTGCGATCGATGATCGATACGATGGCAGGCGCGTCCTGCGCGATCCGTCCACGTTTGCCCATAACTAACTGGGACACCCACAATCAGACGGTTCGAAAGACTGGGACACCCACAATCAGAAGCACGCAAGAGCGGCCGCACGCAAGTAGGATGGGCTCCTGGCCCACCGCCCGTGCAGCCGAACGGTCGCGATGGTGGGTCGTGGACCCATTTTGCAAAGACTGCGGGATAAGACTGGGACACCCACAATCTGAAGCTCTG
>JBIITV010000230.1:0-4221 GCA_044340325.1 Lysobacteraceae bacterium | reverse complement strand
GTCAGAAGGGCAGTTCCAGGGGAATCGAAAGCGTTCAACCGCCTTGCCTCGACACCATTGCACCGCCCCGAGCGCATCCTGTGCTCGTCAGCGGCACGGAATTTTTTCTGCCGCGCAGGCTCCTAGGGCCTGTTGGCGCTGTGGAAGCAGCGCGCGTTGGCCGTCAGGTGGTGGCGCGCCGCGCTGGACAGACTGGCCGTCTGTTCAAGCGGCGGGGTGCCGCATGGCGGCCATTGAGACCCAACCCGAAGGGCCCTCCACTGGCCGCACGCTGCGGCGTCCTCATTCGGTCGTGTATCGACATACACTCCCTCATTCCTCCTTGCAGCGTGCGGCCAGTGGAGGGCGCACGCTACTTCCACAGCGCCAACAGGCCCTAGATCCGATGTCCACACCCGCCGCTGCAGGCATCCTCTACGTCGTCGCCACCCCCATCGGCAATCTGGGCGACTTCTCGGCGCGCGCCCTCGACACCCTGCGCACGGTCGCCGCGATCTGCGCCGAAGACACCCGCCACACCCGCCAGCTGCTGTCGCACTACGGCGTCGAACAGACCCTCATCGCTCTGCACGAGCACAACGAAGCCGGCCTGGCCGAGCGCATCGTGGCGCGTCTTCGCGCCGGCGAATCGCTGGCCCTGGTGTCCGACGCCGGCACTCCGCTGGTCAGCGATCCCGGTTTCCGGCTGGTCGCCGCCGCTCGCGCTGCCGGCATCAAGGTCAGCCCGATTCCCGGCCCCAGCGCACTCATTGCCGCGCTCAGCGTCGCCGGATTGCCGAGCGACCGCTTCGCCTTCGAAGGCTTCCTGCCGGCCAAGGCCGGAGCCCGCCGCGAACGCCTCGCCGCGCTCGCCAGCGAACCGCGCACGCTCATCTTTTACGAGTCCTCGCACCGCATCGAAGACGCGCTCGCCGATGCCGTGACGGTCATCGGCGTCGACCGTCCCGCCGCCATCGCCCGCGAGCTGACCAAGCTGTTCGAGACCGTGCTCAGCGGCACCCTGGGCGAACTGCATGCCCGCGTCGTCGCCGACCCCGACCAGCGCAAAGGCGAATTCGTACTGCTGATCCAGGGCGTGGGCGACGACGCCGACGCGAAACTGGTCGAAGGTCGTCGCGTCTACGCGAAGCTGATCGAACATCTGTCGCCGTCGACTGCCGCGAAGCTTGCGGCGGAGATCACCGGGGCGCCGAGGAAGGGACTGTATGGAAGTGATCCGGCGTAAGTGTGCGTCAAGCGCCCGGTGCCGGCTCCGGCAATCCGATCGGCGCAGCATCCTGTTCCGCGATCACGACCCGATTGCGTCCCTGTGCTTTGGCCTGATACAGCGCCCGGTCCGCGCGGATGAGTAGTTGATCGAAGTCGAGATCGCCGATGGTCATACATGCGATGCCGACCGATGCGGTCGGTGCGATCGTATGGTCATCGCACTGCACGGCGACGCCTGCCACCGCCTGCCGCAGACGTTCCGCCGCGGCAAGCGCGTGATCCCGGTTGATGCCCTGCAACAGCACCGCGAATTCCTCGCCGCCGTAGCGGCCCAGCGTGTCTGAATCGCGGCACCCGGCGCGCATCGCGGCGGCGACGGCTTTGAGCACCTCGTCGCCGATCGCGTGCCCGAAGCGGTCGTTGATCTGCTTGAAATGGTCGATGTCGACGATGGCGACCGCGAGACTGAGCTCGTTGCCGATGGCGCGCTCGACCGCTGCATTGCCGGCATCGGTGATGTAGCGCCGGCTGTGCACCGTGGTCAGGAAATCGGTGGAGATGGCGATCTCCATCTCGCGACCGCGCGCGCGCATCATCGCGCCGTACTTGCGCTGCTGGAAGTAGAGCGCCGCCATGACGCCCAACGTGCATAGCGCCAGGATGCCTGCCAGCAGCGTGTAGCGGTACTTGTCCTCATTGGCCATCGCGCGCAGCCGTTCGTTTTCGGCCTTGGCATTGGCATTCGCGACTGCCGCGTCGCTTTCCGCGTAGCGCAAGCGCTCTTCGAAATCGGCGGCGGCGGATTCTCGCTCGGTGCGGCTGACCTGATCGCCGAGTTGGATGAGTCTTGCGATCGATTCGGGCAGGGTGTCCGGCTGCGTACCTTGGAGCTGCAGATCGACGATCGCGCGCACGGTGCGCAGTTCGTCCTGCTGCAGTTTCAGATCGGCGAAAGCCTTGCGCGCCTGCCGATACAGCGCAAGCGCTTTGGCGTTATGTCCGCGCATCTCCAGCGACTGCGCCGTGGTCTCATAACTCAGACCGTGCAGCTGCGTGTTCCGCAGTTCTTCGCCGATCGCGCCGATCCGGCGGCCCATCTCTTCGACCGTATCGGCATCGTCGAGCGCGCGTGCGCTGCGCGCTTCTTCCAGCAGCACTTCCGCCGTCAGCTTGGGGTCGCGGTTGGTCGGCAGGATCGCCTTGGCTTCTTTCATCAGCTCGCGCGCTTCCTGCGGACGGCCCCTGTCGGACGCGATGTGCGCCATGTTGCGCAGCAGTCTGAGCCGCATTTCAGGGTTGCTGTCGGCGGGGGCGTGCGCGAGCCCTTCTTTGGCGTAACGGTAGGATTCGTCCAGCTTTCCCAGCCGTTCGCTGATGGAGGAATACGCCAGCAGGATGTCGGCCAGCAGCACGTCGTCGGGCGGCTCGCCCAGGCGCTGCTGCGCGTCGGCCAGCGTGCGCGCCGCGCTGTTGAAGTCGCCCAGCCGGGAGAGCGCGCGCCCAAGCGCGATCCGCGAGCGGACTTGAAGATAGATATCCGAGGTCTGGTCGGCGGCGAGAACCGCTGCGGAGCCGGCGCGGCGCTGGCAGCGCCAGTCCGCGATCACGCGGCAGGCATTGGCTTCGGCCAGATCCAGTCGGGCTGCGCCAGTGTGGTCGCCCCGCGCGAGCGCCTTGCGTGCGGCTGGAAGCTTCAGCAGCACTTCACGGGGTTGGGTCAGGGCTTCCACTTCGAGAGGGTGGCGCTGATCGCCATCGCTTGCCGCTGAAACGTTGAACGCGGCGCAGGCGAACGCGAGATATGCGGACAAAGCGAGCATCGCGCGCAGATGATCAGCTGCTCCGCATGAGCGTGGGCGGCTAGATCGGGGGGCGTCTTGTTCCGTAAACGGTATGAACAAGCAGAAGTCCTCGCGTCGGATGGGGGCGCTGGTCCGCAAAAGGGATGGAGCCGGCGCTGATGCGCGACCTTCCTGTCGTTCCTGCCCCGCTCTGAGCCAGCAGCGCGCGTAGCGTAGCGCAACTGAGCACTTGGGATTGTGACGTCCCGTTGCCTGGCTGCGCCATCCGGGATTGGCCGGTCCGATGGCTGCTGTATCAGCCCCAAGCACAAAAAAACGGACAGGACTGGCCTGCCCGCAATGCGGAAGGGAGCGCATGAAGTGGTTTGCCGAGTGGATGCGGTGAACTTGCCCCCACAGACCGGACGCCAGGAAGCGATACTTTCATCGCACCCTGGAGGTTCCCATGCAACGCATTACCCGTCGTCGTTACACAGACGATTTCAAAGCTCAAGCGATTCTGCTGGCCGAGTCGCTCGGTCCAGCCAAGGCGGCCCGGCAGTTGGATATGTCGGTCAAGACCCTCGGCAATTGGCTCGACGCTTCGCGTGCGGGTCGTCCGCTGAGTTCGCCCAGCCGTAAGCCGGTCAGTGAACTGGAGAGCGAACTGGCCCGGTTACGCGCCGAGAACGCCACGCTGAAGATGGAGCGGGACATCTTAAAAAAAGCGACGGCGTTCTTCGCCAGGGAGTCCAAATGAGGTACGCCATCGTCGCGCGTGAACGGGCTCGCTATTCGGTCAGGCAACTGTGCCGCACGCTGGAGGTGTCGGTGTCCGGCTTCCATGAGTACCTGAGTCGTCTAAAGCGCCCGGATCCAGATGCAGCGCTGCGCGCCGACCTGCATACGATTCACGCCGGTAGCCGTCGCACCTACGGTCGTCCGCGCATGGTGAAGGCCTTGCGCGCCTGTACGCACGTGGTGGGCCACAAGCGGGTGGCCCGCCTGATGCATGAGGAAGGACTGCGTGGGAAGACCAAAGGTCGCTTCAGGCCCCGCACCACCGACAGTCAGCATGCGCGGCCCGTTGCCGAGAATCTGCTCGATCGTCAGTTCGCCGTGGACAGCGCGATGCCCGCCTGGGTGGGCGACATCACGTACATCCCGACCCGGGAAGGCTGGCTGTATCTGGCCACGGTCATCGACCTGCTGACCCGCCAGGTTCTGGGCT
>JBIITV010000106.1:0-16171 GCA_044340325.1 Lysobacteraceae bacterium | reverse complement strand
CTGGTCCGCGATCGTTTTCGCCGAACCGCAGTGGCAGCCGCTCGCCGTGCTGGCGCTCGGCTGGGGCGTCGCGATCCCGCTCCTGGCCTGGCTCGCCCTGCGCTGGTCGCGCACCGCCGGCGCCGATCCCGTTCCCGTCACCGGCAGCCCCTCGTGAAGGACGCCTCATGAACCTCTGGATCTCCCTCGGCCTGGTCTGGGCCGCCGCAGCGACGCTGATGACCCTCGGCTGGCTGTGGCAGAAGCGCCGCAGCAACGCCGGCATCGTCGATGTGCTCTGGTCGTTCGGCGTCGGCGGCGCCGCGGTGCTGCTGTGCGCGATCGGCGACGGCGCGACCCTGCCGCGGATCGTCGGCGCGGTCCTCGGCGGGCTCTGGGGCGCGCGCCTCGGCCTGTACCTCTGGCGCCGGGTCAGCGGCGAGGAAGAAGACGGTCGTTACCGCCATCTGCGCGAACACTGGAACGGCAACCAGTTCTACTTCTTCCTGTTCTTCCAGTTCCAGGCGCTGCTGATCGTGCTGTTCGCGCTGCCGTTCGCGGCGGTCGCGCACACTCCGCAGGGCTCGATCCTCTGGGCGGCGATCGCGGTCGCGATCTGGTTGTTCGGCGCCGGCGGCGAAGCGCTCGCCGACGCGCAGCTCGCGAAACATCGCGCCGATCCGGCCAACAAGGGCAAGACCTGCCGCAGCGGACTGTGGCGCTATTCGCGTCATCCCAACTATTTCTTCGAGTGGACCCAGTGGTTCGCCTACGTCGCGCTCGCGATCGGCTCGCCCTGGTTCGCGCTGGCCTGCGCCGGCCCGGTGGTGATGTTCGTGTTCCTGCGCTGGATCAGCGGCATCCCCTACACCGAGGCGCAGGCGCTGCGCAGCCGCGGCGAAGATTACCGCGAATACCAGCGCACCACGCCGATGCTCTTTCCGTGGTTTCCCAAAGCCTGAGACAACGCTGAAGAAGCTCGGCGTTGCCCCAATCCACCTTCGAGACGCCCGCCATGACCCAGACCACCGCCCTGCCCCAGGAACTCGCGCAGGACCGCCCCGGCCCCGGCCTGATCGGTCTGGCCGAACGCGGGTTCATTCCCGATGCGCTGCTGCGTCACGGCATCCGCGGCCAGTGCCGCGACCGCCTGCGCACCGAACTCGCCGGCGGCCCCGAAGCGCAGGCCGAGCGCTTCCGCACACGCATCGAGGAACTGCGCAGCAGCCCGGTGGCGATCCACACCGACGCCGCCAACGCCCAGCATTACGAACTGCCGCCGGCGTTCTTCAATCTGTGCCTCGGCAAGCGCCTGAAATACTCCTGTGCCTATTACCCGCGCGGCGACGAAACCCTCGATCAGGCCGAGGAGGCGATGCTCGCGCTGTACGGCGAACGCGCCGAACTCGCCGACGGTCAGCGCATCCTCGAACTCGGCTGCGGCTGGGGCTCGCTGACCCTGTGGATGGCCGAGCGTTATCCGAACGCGCGGATCACCGCGGTCTCCAATTCGCGTCCGCAGCGCGAGCACATCGAAGCGCAGTGCCGCGCGCGCGGGCTCGACAACGTCCGGATCCTGACCTGCGACGTGAACCGGCTGCAGCTTGACGAGGCTGCGTTCGACCGCTGCGTGTCGATCGAGATGTTCGAGCACATGCGCAACTACGAAACCCTGCTCGGCAACGTCTCGCGCTGGCTGGCGCCGGGCGGCAAGCTGTTCGTGCACATCTTCGTCCATCGCACCCTGATGTATCCGTTCGAGACCGAAGGCGAGAACAACTGGATGGGGCGGCATTTCTTCACCGGCGGGCTGATGCCGGCCGCCGACACCCTGCTGTGCTTCCAGCGCGATCTGCGCATCGAACAGCGCTGGCTGGTCGAGGGCCGCCACTACGAACAGACCTCGAACCACTGGCTGCAGAACCAGGACCGCAACCGCGACGCGGTGATGGCGGTGCTGCGCGAGGCCTACGGCGAACTCGCGCCGCTGTGGTTCCAGCGCTGGCGGATGTTCTGGATGGCCTGCGCCGAGCTGTTCGGTTACGACGGCGGCCGCGAATGGATGGTCGCCCACTATCGTTTCGCGCGGCCGGCCTGACCGCACCTCGACGGGAGTTCACTCGTGAAGAAAATCCTGCTGTCCACCCTGATCCTCATCGCCGGAGCCGCCGCCTTGTTCGCCTTCAACGCCAACGGCAAGCCGACCATTCCGCCGGTCCCGAACGTCGACCTGCCCCGTTTCATGGGCGATTGGTACGTGATCGCCACCATCCCGACCTTCGTCGAGAAGGAGGCCTACGACGCGATCGAAACCTACGAGCTGCGCGAGGACGGCAAGATCCAGACCACCTATCGCCAGCGCAAGGGCAGTTTCGACGCGCCGGTGAAGACCATGCGCCCGGTCGGCACCGTGCGCCCGGGCACCGGCAACGCGGTCTGGGGCATGCAGTTCGTGTGGCCGATCAAGGCCGAATACGTCATCGTCTATCTCGACGAGAACTACACCCAGACCATCATCGGCCGCAGCGCGCGCGACTACGTCTGGATCATGGCCCGCACCCCGCAGATCTCCGAGACCGATTACGCCGCACACGTCGAACGCCTGCGCGCCATGGGCTACGACACCGCCAAACTGCGTCGCATTCCGCAGCGGAGCCTCGCCGAACGCAGCGCCGTGGCGCCCTGAACGGCATCGGGACGCGCGCCGACAGCGCGCGTAACGTGACGCAGGCAGGGGTCGGCGCCCCCAGTTGCCTTGCTACACTGCGGAGACCTTTTCACAGGACCCCCACCGCGATGCCGACCCCGCATGCTCTGCGCCCCTCTGCCCTCGCCCTCTGCCTCGTGATCGCGGTAGCCGCGCCGCACGCGGACGCCGCAAAGAAACGCAAGCCTGCCGCATCCGCCCCCAAAGCCGCGCCCGCCGCCACCGCCTGCAACGATCTGTACGCGTTCGCCAATGCGGACTGGCTGAAGTCGAACCCTGTGCCAGCGGACGGAAGCGTGACTGCACTGAGCGAACTGGCGGCACGCGCCCAACAGCAACAGCGCGATCTGCTCGAAGCCGCCGCGAGATCGCCGAAGACTCCCGTACAGAAACTGCTCGGCGACTTCTGGGCCAGCGGCCTCGACGAAGCCGCCGTGGAGCGCGACGGCGCCGCACCGATCGCGCCGCTGTTGGCGCGCATCGATGCGATCAAGAAGCCCCAGGACGTGGCGCCCGCGATCGCGGCGCTGCATCAGATCGGAATCCCGGTGGCGTTCAACTTCACCGCCGACATCGACCTGAAAAACCTCGACACCTATCTCGGCTATTTCGCCCAGGGTGGGCTGGGTCTGCCCGAACCCGCCTTCTACACCCGCACCGACGCCGACGCGCGCGCGCTGCTGGGTCGCTACAACGGTCATGTCCGCACCATCCTGGCGCTGTCGGGCACGCCGCAGGCGAAAGTGGCGAGCGAAGCGCAGCTCGTGATCGATCTGGAAACCCGGATCGCGCGGCTCTCGAAATCACAGGCGGACCTGCAGGGACTGAAGGCCAGCTACAACCCGGTCCCGACCAAGGATTTCGCCAAGAAATACCGCAATCTGCAGTTGGCCGCATTTCTCAAGGCGCAGGGCGTGAGCGCCGAGCAGGTGTCGATGGCGGACACCGCGCTGTTCGCGCAGTTGGACAAACTCGCCGGCAGCCTGAAACCGGCGCAATGGCAGGCCTATCTGCGTTTTCAGGTCGGCAACACCATGGCGCCTTACCTGGGCAAGCCGTGGCGCGATGCCGACCATGCCTTCAACGGCAGCCTGCTGCGCGGCGAAGACGACCCGGCGCCGCGATGGCGTCAGGTGCTGGACGCGATCAATGGCTCCGCCGGCGCGATGGTGGCGCACGAATACGTAGCGCTGCATTTGCCGGACGCCACCCGCGAGCGCGCCGATGCCATCGCACGCGGCGTGAAGGACGCGCTGGGCAACGCGATCGAGCGCAACACATGGATGGATGCGCAGACCAAGATCGAAGCGCGGTCGAAGCTGGACCGGCTGAAGATCGAAATCGGGAAACCGGGCAGCGATTTCGATTTTTCGGCCCAACCGATGGGGCGCGGCAGCTTCGGCGGCAACATCCTGATCGCATCAACCTGGCATCACCGCGAAGAGATGAAACGCATCGGCCGCGCCAACGCGGACCGGCGCTGGGATGTGTTGCCGCAGTATCCGGCGCTGAGCTACGACCTCGCGCACAACCGGCTGTTCGTGACTGCAGCCGTGCTGCAGCCGCCGGTGCTGGACATGGGTCAACCGCTGGCGGCGCAGTACGGCAGCTTCGGCGCGATGGTCGGTCACGAGTTGACGCGCGCAGTCGACAGCAAAGGCCGCAGGATCGACGCGACCGAAACCCTGCGCGACTGGTGGTCGCCGGCCACGGTAGCGGCATGGGATGCCAGGATCGCGCCGCTGGCGGCGGTCTACAGCCGCTTCGACTATCCAGGCAACACCTCGCTCAAAATCGACGGCACGCGCATACGCGACCAGAACGCGATCGATCTCTCGGGGCTCGAACTGGCCTGGACCGCATACGAAAAAGCCGAGCCGCAGGCCACGACAGCGAACCGGCAGCCGTTCTTCCGCGGCTGGGCGCGCCTTTGGGCGCAGCAACTGTCGGCACCGGCGGCGACCGCCCATGCGGCCACGTCGCCGTATGCACCCGGCAGGTGGCGGACCAATGCCCCGGCCATGCAGCTGTCGGGCTTCGGCGCCGCCTTCGGATGCAAAGCCGGCAATGCGATGCAACTGCCGGAAACCGAGCGCCTGTCGATCTGGCGCTGACCCACTGCTGCCCGGAATAACTGAGCCCTATCGTTTGCAAGCCTTGCGAGTAGGCGTTTGCCAAGATTTCAGACGACGGTCGACTTGAACCGCATGACTGAGCCGCGCAACAACCACTCCCATCTTCCTCCGGGGCGAAACCGCGCGGTTTGCGCGCTACTGGCGCGGGCTTCGGCGCGAAGCGGAGGTTGGGGGAGATGGTCGCTCGCACCGCGAAGTGTCAGGCATTTGCGCGCCTGCCCGACCCTCATCCGGCCCTTCGGGCCACCTTCTCCCGGTGGGAGAAGGGAAATGAGAAGCGCATTCAAAACATTCCGGACAGCCTTAGGCAGGCGTTCGTAAGCAAATGGGCTTCGACTGACCGCAGCAGGAATGCGTGAGCGGCGATCGGCATCATTCCCTGATCGCCGACGGCGCCTGCGGTCCGCGCCATGCGGCCTTCGAGTTCGACTTCAGCCATGGCCACCAGCCGTGGCCGGTCAGCGCATAGCGATCGGCGGCGCGTTCGAAACAATTGCGCACGCTCACTCCGCCGAACAGCAGATACAGAGGCAGGAACAGCGGCCCCAGCGCCATGTATTGCAGCACATGCGCGCGCTCGTGGTCGCCGATGCGCGTCTCCGGCTGCACGCACCAGCCAGCGCGATGCGCATAGGTCTTGCAGGGTGAATCCATGTGCGCATGGGTGCTAAGCATCACATTGCCCAAGGTCATTGCGCCGCCCGGCCCCATCGGAAATCCGTGAAAGACCAGCGCCAGATCGCCTCTGCGCAGCCTCGGTCGCGCGCCGAAGGGCATCGCGGACACGCCGGCGAGCAGCCCGATCAGACTGTTGGGCAAGGTCCACAGCACACCCAGTCCGAACAACAGCCGCCGCTGCATCAGACTCGAGATCAGGTTCAAGCGGCGCCCTCTTCCGGAATCAACAGCCACAGGATCAGATAGACGAGGATGCCGGGAAAAGCAGCGGACAGCGCGGACACCAGAACATAGATCACGCGCAGCAAGGTCGGACTCCACCCGAAACGGGCGGCGATTCCGCCGACGACGCCCACCAGCACGCGATCGCTGCGGCTGCGGGCGAGGGTTCGGGTTCGGGTTCCGGCCATGACGCACCTCGTCGAAAGTGATTGCAGATTGTCTAGCGCGTCGGTTCGGCGCGCAATGTCTGCAGCCGCTGCCTGAACCAGCGCTCGGACGGTTCGGCGGTCTTGCCCGGGCAGCGCACGCGATAGGGCTTGCCGCTGATGCTGCTCTTGCTGGCGCCGCGTTCGATGAACAGCTCGGCTGTGTCGGCCAGGTCGCGCTTACGCAGGTAGTCGTACTTTTTCTGCAGGTGCGCGCGCGCGGCTTTCGCGTCGTACCAACTGCCGTTGCGCTCGAATGCGCAGCCGGAATTTCCGAGATCCGCGATCAGCGCGTCGATCTCATGCCGTGCCTTGGCCGTAGGCCCCGCCGAAGCAGCGGCCGCTGCAAACGACAGCGCGACGATGGCGGAGGCGGCGATGGCGGAGGCAGCGATGGATCGCGGGCAACGCGTCATTTCGCCCGCTTCACCAACCATTCGTGGATCGCCGAAGGCACTTCCTTCTGCGCGCGGCCCGACACGTAGATGCCGATATGGCCGCCACGGAACGACACTTCGGAATAGTCGGTGCTGCCGACGAGGCCTTTCATCGGTTTAGAGGCCGATGGCGGCACCAGATGGTCCTGCTCTGCGTAGATGTTCAGCACCGGCATGTCGACGAAGCCCAGATCCACCGCGCGACCGCCGATGTCGATCCCGCCGTTCACGAAGCCGTTGGCCTGGTAGTACTGCTTGATGAACTGGCGGAACGCTTCGCCGGCCTGGTCAGGCGAATCGAAGATCCACTTCTCCATGCGCAGGAAATCCTCCATCGCCTTCTTGTCGTCGAGAATATCGACCATGCCGACATACTTCTGCACGAACAATCGATAGGGCTTGAGCGTGAGGTAGCACAGATTCATCAGATCGGCCGGCACGTTGCCCAGCGTATCGACGAACAGATCGATGTCCAGACCGCGGGTCCAGTTCGACAGCATGTTGTCGTCGGTGTGGAAATCCACCGGCGTGACCATGGTGATGAGGTTCTTGACCCTGTCGGGATGCAGCGCGCAGTAGGTGAGCGAGAACGCGCCACCCTGGCAGATGCCGAGCAGATTGATCGCGTCCAGACTGTGCGTGCGGCGCAGATGATCGACCGCACCGCCGAGGAAGCGCTCGATGTAATCCTCCAGGGTAAGGAACCGATCGGAACGATCGGTGTAGCCCCAGTCGATCAGGTACACGTCTTCACCCAGCGCCAGCAGGTTCTTCACCAGTGAACGGTCGTCCTGCAGATCGACCATGTACGGCCGATTGACCAGCGCATAGCAGATCAGCAGCGGTATCTTCGCGGTCGGGGCTTTCGCGCCTTTGAAGCGATACAGCACGACCTTGCCGTCGCGCCAGACTTCTTCCTTCGCGGTGACGCCGTAATGCACATCGTCCATCTCGCGCAGCGTCGCGAGGCCTGCGCCGAGCTTCTGCTGGACTTTGGCCGCTTCTTCGGCGAGTTTTTCGGGGCTGACGTCGAAAGGTGTGTACATCTCAGCGCTTCCTCTTCGCGGCCTTGGCGACGGGCATCGGCTTCAGCGGCTCGGGCATGGCGATGGCAGCGATCGCCTGACGCGGCGCGCGCTTGACCACAGGCTTGGCGGTTGCGCGCGATGACCTGGCTGTCGCAGCGACCGCCTTTTTTGCGACTGGCTTTTTCGCAGGGGATTTTCCAGCGGAAGGTTTGGTCTTCGCGGCAGGCTTCTGCGCTGGTGTTGTTGCCTTGGGCACATCGATAGTTTCGACGTGCACCGGCCTGAGCGATGCGGGCTTGGCTTGCACGGGTTTGGTTTGCACGGGCTGCGCGGGCACCGCATCGCGCAGACGCCGCAGCTGGCGCTCGAGTTCGGCGATCTTGCGATGCGCGGCATCGACTTCGGTGCGGCCGGGCATACCGAACAGTCCGCCGATCAATTCGATCTCGCGCTGGATGCCGGCACGCACGCGCATCTGCGCATTGACGAGTTCGCCATAGACCTTGCGGAAACCGTTCGACAGGGCGATCCCGGCATACGCTTCCTCGGCGGCGTCGATCCACAGGTCGAACAGCGCGCGCGCCGACTGCAGCTGGCGACCGGGCTCGCTGCGCTCGGCAAGCTTGCGCTCGAAGCGGTCGAAGGCATCACGCCCAGCCTCCAGCATCAGCGCGTTGTAGGCATCGTTTTTCTGCTGCAGCTCGATCTGGGCTTCGGCCAGCGCCTGCCAGCGCTCCTGATGTTCGCGGTGCAGACCGAACGCCGGCGTGCTCAGCCACTGCCTGCTCTGCATGCCGTTGAACATCGGCGCGATCTGCTGATACCACTGATCGAATCCCGACTGCCCGCGACCGGACATTTCGCTGAAAAGATTCGCAAAAGGATTGCCGCCACCGCCCATCGCCTGCTTCCACGCGGCCGCGATGTCTTCAGCGCTGGCGGAACGACCGGCGAACTGTTCTGCGACCTGCTGCATCATCCCCAGCCATTGCCGGGCCTGCGCGGAAAAGCGCTCGATGGTATCGCTGGCGTCGCTGCGACGCGCGCCGCCGGCCAACTGCGACCAGCTGTCCATCGCGGACCGCCAGGGATCCTGCGGACGGGACGCACCGCTGGCCGAACGCATTGCTTCGCTCAGCGCATTCCAATACTGCTGCGCCAGCGCGCCGGCATCTGTCGGCCCGCCAGCCCCCCATCCACCCGACCCACCCGCACCGCCTGCAGTCCACATCGCATCGCTCCCGGTCAGAGTGCTTCATCATAACAACGGCGGCCGCAAATCATCCCGACAGGCCTGGGCTGCATCACCACTTCGGGATGCGAATCGTCTTGCTGACCATCAACGATCCGGACAGCGCATAGGCCAACACCAGCGGATGCAGGACCCAGGGCCCAACCTGATAGGCGCCGAACCAGAGATCGTCGCCGATCCGCCCGGCATCCGCCGCAACCGCCAACATCACGACAAGAATGAGGCTGGTCGGAATGGGCGTACCTTCGAAATGCTTGACCTTGTCGGTGCCTTCGGCGAGCTGCTCGGCGGTGATGTTGTAACGCGCAAGCCTGCTGACCCCGCAGCAGACGAAATAACCCAATACGAGCCAGTCCCAGGCACCCTGCAAACCCGCAGCGAAACCCAACGCCGCTGGCGCGACACCGAACGAGATCACGTCGGCCAGCGAATCCAGTTCCCGGCCCAGCGTGGAAGACGACTGCCGCCAGCGTGCGACGCGACCATCCAGCGCATCGAACACGAACGCCAGCGGCACCAGCGCCATGCCGCAGATCAGATCGCGCTTGTCGCCCGACTGCATGTAACGCATGGCGAATAACACGGCGGAGACGCCGCAGAACCCGTTCGCGAGCGTGAGCCAGTCGGCCAGATGGAAATCCCGGAACATCGAGAAGTGACGCTGACCCCGATAACGACCCTGACTACGCGACATCATGCCCGCTCCTCGCAACTCGCCGATCATCAGCCTGCCAAACGCGCCTGCCGGGAGCAAGCCCGGCGCAGGCTATTGCGCTGGAATGGCCAGATGCTCCGCCGTCAGCGGCTTGCCGGCGCGCGGCACGGTTCGAATCATCGCGTCTGCCGGCAACACGCCGTCGCCTTCGAGCGCCGCCAGCGTGCGATCGAGCGCGGCGTAGACGAAAGGCAGGATCGGCAGATAGCGCGCGCCGTAATCGGGCAGGCCCAGAAAGGCGTCGAAATGCTGCGCATTGCGCACCTGCCAGAAACGCACATCGCGACCGCCCGCGCGCGCGCGGGCGACGTAGGGCGCGCTGGTGAATGCCATCGGAATCAGCCCGTCGTCGACACCGTGGATCACCATCACCGGCAGGCCCTTGCGCGGCAGCCCGGCGCGGGTCTCGGCGATGCCGCGACGCACACGGTCGGCATCGACCGAAGCGCCGCTCCACAGGTCGCGTAGGCAGCGCAGACGCGCGGCGCCGGGATCCACGCGCGCGACTTCATCGACGATTCCCACACCCGCTCCCGGCGGGATTCCGCTGGCGTCGCTCCACCAGGCGGCACGTTCGTTCGCGGCCGCCGCGCGTGCATCGCCCGCTGCAGTCAACATCGCGTAGCTGAAACCGCAGGGATGCTCGCCCGCGCCATAGCGCCCATAAGCGGACGCATAGGCTACCGCGACCGCCCGCCACAGATCGAAACCGACGCTCAGCGCACCGGCACGCAGCGCTTCATCGGTCCAACCTTCGGCACGCATCCGCGCACGGGCATCCTGCGCCCGCGATGCCGTATCGGCGCCTTCGATCAATCCCGCCGCGTGCAGCGCTTCGCAACGCTGCGCCCACACGCCGCGGGCCGTCTGCAGCGGCGGCTGCGGCAGATCGCCCATCGCCAGCAATGCGCAAGGCATCAACAGCGCTGCCTCGGTGCTGTAGTCGTACAGGGCACGACCGCCCTCGCCTTCGACCAGCACGCTGGGCTCGCCGGCGACCACCGCATCCAACCAGTCGCCCTGCAGTTCGGCCGCGCGCAGCACCGCGCCACCGCCGTTGGAAATACCCACCGCGATCATCCGCGTATTGGCGAAAGTGAAAGGCGCATCCTCCGGGAAGGCGTTGTTCAACGCATGCAGCGCGTATTCGCCGGCCTGCCGCACGTGCAGGCCCCAGTCGGCCTCCGGGTTGTCCTGCGAATGCGCATGTTTGAAGGCGACGCCCGACACATCGGCAGGTGCATCGGGAGCGAAGGCCAGCTTTTCGCTTTGCGCGGCTATTGACTGCGTGCCATCGGCCCTCGCGCCGCTGCGGGTATCCAGATCGAAATAGTCGGTACCCGTGCCTTTGTCCGTGTAGGCCACGGCACAGCCTTTCGGCAGGCCCCATGCGCCGGCCACCGCGATCGCGCCGTAGACGCCGCGCGAGCCCGACGACGGCGCCACCAGCACGCAGCGGCGCTTGCGATCGAAAGCATCCGGGACCTGCACGAGCACACGGTGCGGATAGCGCGCGCCGGGGACGGTCGCGAAAGCCGAGAATTCCAGGCCGGGTACTGTCGCCGTGCTGCCGTAGATCTCGCCGTAACCCCCGCCTGACGCCAGATCGGCGATACCGCGCCAATTGCTCCAGATCGCGCGTCGCCGCAGTTCCACGGCGGTGGGCGCGACGGCATCGGCGAAAGGTGGAGGCGCTAGTCCGCGCAGCCCGGCGATCCCGAGTCCTGCGGTCAACAGATCATCTCCGTCGCGATGTGAGGTCGCGCGTTCGGCGCTGAACACGGTCGACTCCCGGTCGTTGGCTCGTCCCGGAGTACGCGGACCGCTGGCGCAAGCGGCCAAAGCAAGCATCAGGGCAAATCCGAAAGAGAGCCGGGATGCGGCATTGGGGAGGATGCTGGCCATGGCCTCCAAACGTAGCACCGTCGGCAAAGCACCGAATCGTACTTTGGTACCAGACACGCGGCGGAACGCGCACCTTGCGCCCTGTTAGGCTTGTTCTACCTCCGCAAGACACAGCCGCATCATGCCGCAACTGCTGATCGCCGACGACCACCCCTTGTTTCGGGCCGCACTGCGTGGCGCGGCGGCGGAGGCGGCGGCGGATGTCGAGACCTGCGAAGCTGCCTCGCTGGAGGAAGTGCTGAAGATCCTCGATGCCCGCCAGGACATCGACCTCGTACTGCTCGATCTGCACATGCCGGGCAACCACGGCCTTGCCGGGCTCGCCGCGATCCGCGCGCAGTATCCGGCGGTGGCGGTCGCGTTGGTCTCGGCGAATGAAGATCCGCAGATCATCCGCCGCGCGCTGGACCACGGCGCCGCCGCCTACATCCCGAAGAGCGCTGGCCTGGAAGAATTGCGCGACGCCATACGCACCGTGCTGGGCTGCGAAGAATGGCTGCCGCCCGCACTGCGCCCAGCCGTCTCCCGTGCGCGCTCGGCTCCCGGAGACGCCAATCTCGCGGCCCGTCTGGCCAGCCTCACTCCGCAACAGTTCCGCGTACTCGCGCTGGTGGCCGAAGGCCTGCTCAACAAACAGATCGCCGACCGGCTCGATGTGCAGGAACGCACGATCAAAGCGCACCTCAGCGCGATCTTCGAAAAACTCGGCGCACGCAACCGGACCCAGGCAAGCGTGATCCTCAGAGAGCTGGAAATCAGCGATCCAGCGCGACAGACGGGCTGAATGGCGCGCATGACACGCAGGAGCACCGCGCAAGTCGCTGTATCGATGACACTCACATCGTCGTGATGACTCAGCCAGCTTCGACGGGATAACTGCAGCCCATGTAGTAGATCCGGCAATTCGAGGTCTCTTTACTGCAGGACTCCACTGCACGTTTACCGACGCTGTCCGGCTCAGGGCCGGCATATCCCGCGTACTTGTTGTCGCCCCAAACCAAGGCACCGCATTGGTTGTAGTACTCGATCAGCAACTTGCAGTCTTTACCGCCGTGCTTTCGACAATCCTTGACGGCTGCCTTCTTGGCATGGCTCGGTCTTTCGAAGCCGTCGGCTCCGCCGAATATGCCCTTCTTGCCATCGACTACGATCGCGCCCCAGCGAAACTTCCAGCGAGGACCCGGATCGGGCGGCTTCGGCGATGACGCAGGCGAGTAGCCCGTGTCGTACCCCGACTGATAGATCGGGGCACAACCTACGAAATCCGGGTTGTTGGTCGGCGCATAGCCGGGAGGGCAGCGCCCTTCGGCATTGACCAAGCCGCTGCAAAGCATGAGTAGAAGCAGGAGGAAGCATCTGCTCATCGTCATGAGTCATCTCTCTCCCTGGCTGCCGGCGGCGGATTCGGGCTGGCCGGGTTATTGGTGTTCTGAACAGAAGCGGCTCCGCGCAAGCCCTGCGGTTGAACTGGCGGCGCAGTCCCGTAATTGGCGTTCGTTGCTGGATTGTTGTAGCCGGCAGTCGGCGCGCGCGAGGGGCTTCCAGGATTGTAAGACGTAGAATTCTCAGCAGAATTGACACCCGACTGTCCACGATATCCAGCCTCGCCTGGATTGGCGCCTGGTCGGCCAACAGAAGGAGCGCCAGTGCCGGTGGCACTCGAACGCCAATCGCCGCGCCCTTGACCCATTTGCGAGAAGGCGGATGCAGAACCGACAGCGCCATTGAAGAATTGTGCGGCCATCGGTGGTGTGGTCACGATCAAAACAGTCAGGAGCAAACCAACCCCGCCTTGCTGCAAGGCAATCGTCGTCATACCGTCGGTAAGTGAGATACCTGTCAGCGCAGACAGCGTCGTTGTCGTCCAGAATGCGCCTGCCACACCCAACACCAACTTGGTCGCAATCGCGATCATCGCGGAGAGGACCGCCATCGAAAACATCGTGCTGATCCCATACATCAGCCAGCGGTTGAACAAGGATTTGGTCTGATCGAAGATCAGACACAGAATAAAGAGTGGCCCAAGACCAAGGAATAGCGCCAATGCCACCTGATACAGCAGCAGCATAGCGCCACCGATCATGGCCGGCCCGGCAGTACCGACCGCGACCATGGTCATTGCACGTTTCTTGTCGTCGTCCAGCGTGGGGTCCTGAACGATATTGATGGCGTCGATACTGGACATGGCGAACTGCATCGCTGCCAGATTACCGTCGATCTGTTCCTCGATGGTATCGCCCTCGTCGCCCGTTATGGTGGCGGTGATGGCATCGGGAAGATCATCCGTCACAAAGCGCTGCAGATCTCCGCCGGCGACGCCGAGCGTGGTGGCGGCTTTGACCGGAAATGATCCTGAACCCCTGAAGCAATACCCAGATCGTGACAAGACTCAATGCAGCCACAGCAACCAACGACGACACTCGCCTCAGGATAGCGAAACCGAAAACATCGATTTCGCTTCGGATGAAGTCTGAGATAAGGCCGTAAAAGAGCAAGTCACCGAACGACTGCACCATGGGACGGAGCAATAAGTCGAGAGTCTCCCCGCTGATCAACGACAAATTGTCCACTATTCCATAAAGCATGTTCGCACCTTGATTGACGCCGTTAGATGTGGGACCCGTAGCCTGGACAAGGCTCGATGAATCGCGCAGGGATTAGCCAAAATCATGCGCGCGGGGTTTATCCACGCGCATGAATAGAATCCCTTAGGGAATGCAGTCGAAATCGCTGTCGTCGCTTTTCGCGGCGAGCAACCCCCCACAAAGAGCGGCTGTCTGAGCACCTGTCGCCAACAAAGACTCGCCCAGACCTTTCTTTTTACCGCTCAGCGCTTCTTCTGCCAGGTACTTTGAATCATCTTCCAAAGAACTGATGGTGTTCTCATACACCTTGGTTATCGCTTGTGAGTATTGGATGTCTCCCATGAGTTTATTCAGGATCTGTCCCTGCTCACCCAGGTTGGACATCTGCGCACCGGACGTGGTGGCAGACCTGAAATTGCCGCTGGAAGTTTCCATTTCCGTCATTCGAGTCTTCAGCTTTCCGAGCAATTCAACGTTTTCGTTATGTCTCTTGTTTTTAAGCCTTACGATTTGCTTGCAGATTGTCCTTTGCTGTTCGGGCACGCTTGATGACAGACTCGGCATAAGCAACGCAAAGGCATCGCTCAGCGAGAAACCGCTGAAATCGGGCTCGCAGCGCTGCATACCATGATCCAGGGAACGCGTCTTCGGATCCTGCATCGTGATTGAGGTCAATCCGCTGATCAAAGAACTCGCCTGCGTCGCCAGATTTCGGACTCGCTCTACTTCGCGCTGTATCTCTGCGCCGCGCTCCGCGATCATGTTCAGCTGCTGTATTTGGGTGTTGAGAGTCGTCATCAGCTGAGTGGGAAAGCTGAGATCAGCAACCACCGTGACCGGGGCGCCGCCAGCAACGTTTCCTGAAAGGAAAAGAGCGACAGCAAGCGTTGTGCCGGTCAGAAAAGGGGCTTTATTCGGCCGGCGGGATTTACGGTCGGTTCTCATGGGACACCTCCATTGTTGAGTTCAGGCCAAGCGACGATGTTCAGTACGGTAGGGAACGGATATCGATCGACTATAGTGCGTTAAACAGCGAATCAGGTCTCAAGTCAAGCGCCAGCCGCTCGACGGCCGCTTTCGGAAGGCTTGTTGGCGCGTTTCCCTGAACCCTTCCGGTTCTCGTAGAAGTCATCGAGCCAGTCGTCGGGGAGAAGATCGCCTTCAGGCACGCCTTTCTCCCCGGCCTTGTCGGCCAGGACCCGGTGCAGGATCTCGATATTGTCGGTGGACGCCGAAATGACCGCCAGAGCGTCGTCCATACCGCGCAGGTTCAGCTGGCAAACGCTCGAGGCGTGACCCTGCTTGACCAGGAAGCAGCGGGAGCGCTCGTCGAGGCTCTTCACGACCTGATACTCGGCGTCGGTCAGCTTGAGCCCGTCGATGTAATCGTCGCGGTTGGCGTTGGGATTGGGCAGCAGCACCATGGTTGCGGTCTGCTCGATCAATGCGGCCGCGATGGAACTCTTGAGCGCGTCTTCGGGGCTCTGGGTCGCGAAGATGCCAAGGCCGTTCTGCTTACGGATGGTCTTCTGCTTGTTCTTCGCGAACTCCTTCAGGCCGCCCTCGCCGTCCAGGATCTTCCAGAACTCGTCCATCACGTAGATGAGCGGCCGCCCGTCGATCAACTCTTCGAGACGGTGCAGCAGATAGTTGATGACCGGCACGCGAACTTCGGGATTGTCGATGATATCCGTGTAGTCGAAGCCGATGATATTGGCTTTCTGAAGATCTATGGTGTCGAGCGGATTGTCGAAGACCCAGCCCAGCGACCCGCTGTTGGTCCACTTGCGCATACGCGCGAACAGGCCATCGTCGCCCATGTTGGGCAGGCTCTTCTGGAAGTTGGTCATGCTGCGAAGACGCATCGGCGTATCGAGCATGTTCTCGACCGCGCGGAAGATATCCTCTTCGTCGCGGGACGTGTACTCCTTCTTGCCGATCAGGACCTTGATGAGATCGGACAGGAACTGCACGTTGGCTTCGTTGCGTTCGCACTGGAACGGATTGAACCCGGTCGGCTGGCCGTTTTCGAGGGCGAGATAGTTTCCGCCGCAGGCGCGGACGAAGATCTCGGCGCCGCGGTCCTTGTCGAAGAAGAAGATGGTCGGCGACGGGGTGTACTTCTGGACCTGACTGAGCAGGAAGTTGATCAGCGCGGTCTTGCCGGTACCGGATTTGCCGATGACCATCGTATTCGCGATCGCTTTTTCGCCCAGCGAATTCTCGGCGGGATGCGTCGCATGGAAGTTGAAGTAGTACGGCTGGCCGTTGGTAGTCTGCAATGTAGTAACGCATTGCCCCCACGGATTATTGTCGCGCTTG
>JBIITV010000105.1:0-16213 GCA_044340325.1 Lysobacteraceae bacterium | reverse complement strand
CAGCCCAGCCGCATCGAGCAGGCGTGCAAGCGGTACGCCGGTCCACTTGCCGATGACGCTCCAGCCCTCGACGCAGTCGTGACGGGTGATCTGGGTGCGCGACGGCATCGCCCGCAGCGCCTCCATCGAGAATTCCAGCGGCTTCTCCACCAGACCGCGGATGTTGAGCCGGTAGGACGCGAAGTTGTCGGCCTTCAGCGCCAGATACTCCGGGGTTTTCGGGTTGATCGAGCCATTCGGCTTGAACACCGGCGAGATCATCGATTCGGCGTACTCCCGCGCCAGACGATCCCCGGTGAGGAAGCGCTGGACCCGCTGGTTCAAGGGCTCGGCGGTGCTCAACAGATCGATGAATCCCGGCTTCGCGGACAGCGCATCGCAGCCGCTCAGCAGACCGACGCCCGCGCCGGCCACCACGCCGCGCAGCAGGCGGCGGCGGGAAAGACGAATGGCGTCGGTCATGGCGATGTCTCCTGGTTGGCGGCGGCAGGCGACGCCTGTTCGACTGCGGGCGTCGGCGCGATCTCCGCTGCGGCCTCTGCCTTGGGATATTTCACCCGGAAGCGGCCGGTGATCATCGAACGCATTTCGTTGATCGGGCCGGCGTAAAAGACCATTGCCACGTGGACCACGGCGAACAGTACGAACAGCGCCATTGCCACGAAATGCAGGGTCCGCGCCGACTGGCGGCCGCCGACGAGATCGATCCACCAGCCAAGCACGCTGGCCATCTGCGGCGACATCGAGAGCCCGGTGAGCACGATCAGCGGCGGCAGCACGAAGATCACGGACAGATAGGCCAACTTCTGCAGCGGGTTGTAGCGCGCGGCGTCATCGCCCGTGGGGTGACGGAAACGCAGATGGTCGATGATCGATTTCGGAATCTCGCGCCAATCGCGACGCTGCATTGCCAGATCGCGCGCCAGATGGCGGCTGGCCAGTGACCAGAGCAGGAAACACACGCCATTGATCACCCAAGCCCAGGCGAAGAACAGATGCCAGCGCCGACCGACCGCGAGACCGCCCATGCCGGGGCTGGGAATGATGGCCCATGCCGGGAATCCCAGGCGCGTCATCGCGCCGTCGCTCTGCGTGCGCGAGGCGCCGAGCACGCCGGTGGTATCGACATCCAACGCGCCGATGCGGGTCACACCGCGCAGTTCGCCGTCCTTGCCGGGCATCGCCTGGGTGGCGAACAAGGGCGAATCGAAATGGGAGACTTCGCCCCAATACAGCGCCGGATGCGCATTGAAGATGCGCAGGCCGCTGCCGACCAGGGCGATCATGCACAGCAGATTGATCCAGTGCATCGCCCGCAGCGGCCAGCGATGTCGCAGGATCGTGCGGAATTCGTACTGCGCAGGAGACGCCGACGCGGGTACCGATGCCATTGTGCTTCCCCTCTGAACCGTGTGTGGAGACTATTCCCACACCTCCAAGGTCGCAACGAGAGGCGGGCATGAGGAAAAACGGTGCGCGTCTCCCGAAGATCGCCCAGATCGCTGCGATTCAGAGCGGCGGCGGGTAGCGACGCGCTTCCCGCAGGGGCCGAAAACACGCGGCTTCGGCGAAAAAGTCGGCGTTCTGCCCGGGATACCAGCCCGGGATGCCCGCCAGGGGCAGCGGGCGCAGTTCCAGCGGGTCGTCCAGCAGACGCCCCTCGGCGATCGCATCGGCCACATGCGCCACGCATGCCTCGTCATCCTCCTCGCCCTGTACCGCCACGCATTTCCCCACCAGGAACAGCTCGGGCACCAGTGCGTGTTCCAGCAGCGCATGGCCGATCACCGCCGCAATGCGGATATCGCCGGACCGCCACGACGCGGCATTGCGATGGAACAACGACATCCAGTCGTGACGGTCCCAGACCGCGAGCAGCGCGGGATCGCGGACGCAGACGATCGCCCCGGCCTCGTCGAACTGCGTGAGCGCGTACTGCGGCCGGTTGCGCCGCGACGGCCCCATGGTGGCGATATGCGCCAGCTGCCGCGTATTGAGCGCCTGTTTGATGGCCGGATACCGGCACCAGATCATCGCGTTCAACAGATCGTGCCAGTTCTCGGCGCGGGTGGCGATGGCATGCTGTTCGGCGATGCGGACTTCGTAGTGCAGACCATCGTCCAGCAGACTCTGATCCTGATCCACGAATCGCTTTGCTGTGGGCGGCATCGCATCGTTCAACTGCGCCAGCGTCGGCCACTCCGGCGATGCCAGCCAACCATGGAACGCCGCTAAGCCGTCGAACAAAGGATGCGCGAACGTGGCGGCATCCACTGTGTGTCGCGATGGCGCGATGAAACGACGTTTCGCCATGGCGAGCGCGTCCGGTCAATCGTCGATCGGCACTTCGCCGTAGAGATCGTGCTCGTCGCTGCCCATGATCCGCACATCGACGAACTGTCCAGGGCTCAGGCCGGCTTCGAGACCGTTCTGGATTTGCACCAGACCATCGATCTCCGGCGCATCGGCCATCGAACGGGCGATGGCCAGATCGCCGTCGATGGCATCGACCAGACAGCGTTGCAGGCTGCCGATCTTGGCTTCCAGTTTGGCCATGGAAATTTCGGCCTGGCGATCCATGAAACGTGCGAGGCGCTCCTGCTTCACGTCTTCGGGCACCGGGCCGGGCAATGCATTCGCGGCCGCGCCGTCCACCGGCGAATACGCGAACGCACCGACGCGATCGAGCTGCGCTTCGTCGAGGAAATCCAGCAGTTCCTCGAACTCGGCCTCGGTCTCGCCGGGAAAACCCACGATGAAGGTGCTGCGGATGGTGATGTCCGGCGCGATCTCGCGCCAGCGCTGGATGCGTTCGAGGGTCTTGTCGACCGCGCCCGGACGCTTCATCAGTTTGAGCACGCGCGGGCTGGCGTGCTGGAACGGGATATCCAGATACGGCAGGATTTTGCCTTCAGCCATCAACGGAATGATGTCGTCCACATGCGGGTACGGGTAGACGTAATGCAGACGCGTCCACAGGCCGAGTTCCGACAAACCTTCGCACAGCGCTTTCATCCGCGTCTGGTACTGCTTGCCACGCCAGGTGCGTTCGGCGTATTTCACGTCGACACCATAAGCGCTCGTGTCCTGCGAAATCACCAGCAGTTCCTTCACGCCGCCCATCGCCAGTTTCTCGGCTTCGCGCAGCACGTCATTGATCGGACGCGAGACCAGATCGCCGCGCATCGACGGAATGATGCAGAAGCTGCAGCGATGGTTGCAGCCTTCAGAAATCTTAAGATAGGCGTAATGCTTCGGCGTGAGCTTGATGCCGATGCCGTTGTCGAGCATGCCGTTGTCGAGCATGCCGTTCTCGCCGATGCGACGCGGCACCAGATCGGTGAACGGGTTGTGCTGCGGCGGCAGCGCCTTGTAGACGGCGGCCATCACGCTCTGATAGTCCTGTGGGCCGGTAATCGCCAGCACGCCCGGATGCGCTTCGCGGATCTGCTCAGGACGCTTGCCCAGACAGCCGGTGACGATGACCTTGCCGTTCTCGGCCATCGCCTCGCCGATGGCGTCCAGCGATTCGGTCACCGCCGAATCGATGAAGCCGCAGGTGTTCACCACCACCACGTCGGCATCGTCGTAGGTCTGGACGATGTCGTAACCCTCGACCTTCAGCTGGGTGAGGATGCGCTCCGAATCGACCAGCGCCTTGGGACAGCCGAGGCTGACGAATCCGACCTTGCGGCCGCTGGTGGACAGATCGGGCTGGGACATGGGCGGAATCCGGATAAGCGCGATGCGGGAGCCACGAACGGGCTCCACAGCAGGAAAAACGGGCGGGCAGTATACCGCCCCGCTCCACGCCACCCCTACTTCACCCCGCGCCCGCAGCGCGCCACCCCGGATCGCGGCGACAGCGTTACGATGGTGCTCTCCGGCATCGCGGAATCGAACCATGGGCGAATGGATTGCATTGACGACACCGGCCGGCCCGGTCCGCAGCTGGCTGGCGCGACCGTTGCAGCCGCCGCGCGGCGCGGTCGTGGTTGTTCAGGAAATCTTCGGCGTCAATGCGCACATCCGTCGGGTCGCGGACCGGTTCGCGGATGCGGGCTTCACCGCGATGGCGCCGGGCCTGTTCGATCCGGTGCAGCCGGAGGTCGAACTGGACTACGACGAACACGGCGTTGCGCGCGGCCGCGAGTACGCCGCAGGCATCGGTTTCGAGCGCGCACTGCAGATCGTGTCCGCATCCGCCCGCTGGCTGCGCGAGTCGGGCCACCGCGTCGGCGTCGTGGGCTTCTGCTGGGGCGGCACGGTGGCGATGCTGGCCAACACCCGCGAGGGATTGCCTTCGGTCAGCTATTACGGCGGACGCAGCGTGCCCTTCCTCGGCGAGCCGGCGCGCGCGCCGATGCTGTTCCACTTCGGCGAGCGCGACCGGTTGATTCCGCCGGAGGACGTGCGGAAACATCGCGATCACCATCCCGACGCGATCATCCACACCTACCCCGCCGGCCATGGTTTCAACTGCGACGAACGCCACGACTACGACCCCGAGTCCGCCGCCCTGGCCTGGGACCGCACCACCGCATTCCTCACGGAGCACCTGCGATGAGCCGCCATTCGCGCAATGAAGCCCACGGTTGGCATCTGCATCCGCAGCTCGCCGACGACACCCATCCGCTGGCGCAGTTCGCGCTGTGCGAACTGCGGCTGATGGACGATGCCAATCATCCGTGGCTGATCCTGGTACCGCGCGTGGAACATGCGATCGAGCTGATCGACCTGAACGCCGCGCAGCAGACCCAGCTGATGCAGGAGATCGACCGCGCCAGCCGCGCGCTGCAGGCGGCGGTGAAGCCGCACAAGCTCAACGTGGCCGCGCTGGGCAACATCGTGCCGCAGCTGCATGTCCACGTGATCGCGCGCTTCCACGACGACATCGCCTGGCCGCGGCCGGTCTGGGGCACCGCCGGCGCACAGTCCTATTCGCCCGAGCTGCTGATCGCGCGGGTGGAAGTGCTGCGAGACGCACTGGGCGCATGATCGAAGCGCATTTCGAGGCGCAACTCGAAGCGCTCGCCGATGATGCCTGGCTGATCCATATCGGAGCAGTCCATCTCGGAGCAGTCCATCTCGGAACATCGGTCGACGCTTCGACCAACGCGCAGGTCCATGCGCTCGCAGCGCGCATCCGCACGGCATCGCCACCATGGTTGCGCGATCTGGTACCGGCCTATGCGAGCCTCGGCGTGTTTTTCGACATCGATGCCATCGATGCGGAAGCCGTGCACGATTGGCTGCAAGCGCAGTGTCGCGACAAGCTCGAAGCCGTAGCGACGCCGACATCGCGACTCGTCGAAATTCCGGTCTGTTATGGCGGCAGTCATGGCGAAGATCTGGACGCTGCGGCCAACGCGCTGGGCATCGCGCCGGACGAGTTGATCGCACGTCACAGCGCCGGCGTCTATACGGTCGCGATGATCGGCTTCGCGCCGGGATTCCCGTATCTGATCGGACTCGACCCGGCGCTCGCGCTGCCGCGACTGGCGACGCCGCGCACACGGGTACCCGCTGGCAGCGTTGCGATCGGCGGCGCGCAGACCGGCATCTATCCGCGCGAAAGTCCCGGCGGCTGGCGCCTGCTCGGGCGCACGCCGCTGCAGTTGTTCGATGCGAACCGCGTATCACCATCGCTGCTGTCTCCCGGCGACCGCGTGCGGTTCATCGCGATCGATGCCGATGCCTTCGCGCGACTGGCAGACACGCAGCCGGAGTGCATCGAGTGATGCTTCGGGTGCTGCAGGGCGGCGCGCTGACCACCGTGCAGGATCTGGGCCGCAGCGGCTGGCGCCATCTCGGCGTGGCTTGTGCGGGCGCGCTCGATCCGACACAGGCGGCGCTCGCGAACCGGCTGGTCGGCAATGCGCACGGCGCGGCGGTGCTGGAACTGACGATGCGCGGGCCGACGCTGGCATTCGCGCAACCGATCCGCATCGCGCTGTGCGGCGCGCAGATCGATATGCGGTTCGAGGACGCGCGCGCGGAAGCGCACGATGTTCCGTGTGGACGACCGGTGACATTACCCGCAGGAACGCTGACGCTTGGCGCGATGCGCAGCGGTCTGCGCGCGTGGCTGGCGGTCGCTGGCGGGATCGATGCGCCGCGCGTGCTCGGCAGTCGCAGCACCGATCTGCGCGGTGGTTTCGGCGGCATCAATGGCCGCGCGCTGCGTGCGGGCGATGCCCTGCCGCTGGGTGCGCATCCCGCGATCGAGACCGACACGCCGAAGGCGGCGCAATGGTGGATTGCCCTCGCGGACGCGGCCTCCGCCCAAGCCGCGATCCGCTATTTACCGAGCGATATGCCGGGCGCCGGCGCTTTGGCCGAATACGCATGGACACTCGATCCGCGCAGCGATCGTCAGGGCCTGCGCTGCGCCGGTAGCGCGATGGCCGCGACTGCCACCGAGCAGGTCTCGGCACCGGTCGCACCCGGCACGATCCAATTGCCGCCCGATGGCCTGCCCATCGTGCTGCTCGCCGACGCCCAGACCGTCGGTGGTTATCCGCGCCTCGGCCATGTCATCGCCACCGACCTGCCGCGTCTCGCGCAGCTGCGCGCCGGAGATGCCCTGCGCTTCATCGCCGTCGATGCGGCCGTTGCGCGTGCAGCCGCGCAGCGGCGACGGGGCGAGATCGCGCGACTACACTGGGCGATCGATCGCGCCCTCAACCCACACGCAATCGATCTACGACCGGAGCCATAGCCGCGCATGCCACGCATCGACTTCAACTGCGATCTTGGCGAAGGCTGCGGCAACGACGCCGCGATCATGCCGTGGATCACCTCGGCGAATATCGCCTGCGGCGCGCATGCCGGCGACAACCGGACGATCCGCGAAACCCTGCGGCTGTGCCGGGCGCATGGCGTGGTCGCAGGCGCGCATCCGGGCTACGCCGACCGAGAACACTTCGGCCGTCGCGAACTGGCGCTGCCGCATGCCGAACTGGTCGCGCTGGTGCGCGATCAGGTCGCGCTGATGGACAGTCTGGCGCGCGAACAGGGCCTGCGGCTGCGCCACGTCAAACCGCATGGCGCTCTCTACAACCAGTCCGCACGCGAGTTGGACACCGCCATGGCGATCGCAGAAGGCGTGCATGGCTACGATCCGTCGCTGCTGCTGGTGGGCCTGTCGGGTTCGATGTCGATCGGCGCTGCGCACGCCATCGGCCTGCGCACGGCGCATGAAGTATTCGCCGAACGCGGCTATGCCGCCGACGGCCGCCTGCTGCCGCGCGGCACGCCGGGCGCTGTACTCGATGCCGATGCCGCGATCGCGCAGGCGCTCGGATGCGCGCTGCGCAACGAAATCGCACTGGCGACGGGCGGCACACTGCGTCTGCAAGCGGACACGCTCTGCCTGCACGGCGACCGCACCGATGCCGCCGATGTCGCCCGCACCCTGCATGCCGCGCTCACCGCTGCCGGCATACACATCCAGGCGTTGGAGCCGCTGACATGACCCCCGCTGCTATCGATGCCGCGATCGATTATTGGCCGCTGATCGGCGTGCTCGCGGTCATCCTCGGCTTCGCATTACGCCTCAATCCCGCGCTGGTCGTGGTGGCTGCGGGCTTCATCACCGGGCTCGCGGCGAAGCTTTCGCCGCTGGAAGTACTGGACATCCTCGGCAAAGCCTTCACCGAGAAGCGCTTCCTGCTGCTGTTCCTGATCACGCTGCCGGTTATCGGTCTGCTCGAACGACACGGCCTGAAAGAACACACGCAAGCCTGGATCGCACGGCTGCGCGGCGCGACGATGAGCCGGCTGCTGATCGCCTATCTGCTGCTGCGCCAAGTGCTGTCGGCGCTGGGGCTGACCAGCGTCGGCGGTCATCCGCAAACGGTACGCCCGCTGGTCGCACCGATGGCCGAAGGTGCCGCCGAAGCCGTGCACGGGCCGCTGCCGCAGGACGAACGCGAGCGCATCCGCGCGATGGCCGCCGCCACCGACAACGTCGGCCTGTTCTTCGGCGAGGACATCTTCATCGCTTTCGGCGCGGTGCTGTTGATCCAGGCGTTCTTCGCCGATCATGGCACCCAGCTCGATCCGCTGCACATCGCGCTGTGGGGGATCCCCACCGCGATCTGCGCCTTCGTCATCCACGCCTGGCGTCTGCAACGCTTCGAACGCGCCGTGGCGACGCGCGCGCGCCAGGCGGCGGCGGACATGCAGCGCAGCGGGGGCGACGCATGATCACGCTGCAGGCGGTGTACTGGCTGCTCGGCGGCTATCTGGCGCTGTTGGCCTGGCGCGGGCTGCGCGACGCCGGCAATCCGCGCCGCTATACCACCGCACTGTTCTGGGCACTGCTGTCGCTGCTGCTGTTCGCTGCGGACCGCATGCCAGCACGCATCGTGGGCGTCTGCGTAGTAGTGCTGGTGCTGCTGGCGGGCTTCGGCGGATTGCGCACAGGTCGCTATCAGGAAAGCAACACGGCGCAGAAGCACGCGGATGCGCAGCGCTTCGGACATCGTCTGTTTCTGCCTGCGCTGACGATTCCCGCAGTCACGCTGATCGGTACGCTCACGCTCAAACATGTCGAGATCGGCGGGCAACCGCTGTTCGAGAATGCCAACACCGCCACGCTGACCTCGCTCGCCATCGCCTGTCTGCTCGCGCTCGCGATGGCCTGCATGCAACTGCGGCAGACGCCGTGGACCGCCGTGGAGCAGTCGCGCCGACTGGTCGACGCCATCGGCTGGGCCGCGCTGCTGCCGCTGCTGCTGGCGACGCTGGGCAGCGTTTTCGAAGCCGCAGGCGTCGGCCAGGCCGTCTCCGGAATCGTGCGTTCAGCGATCCCCGTGGACAACGCGCTGTTCGTGGTCGTCGCCTACGCGGTGGGCATGGCCGCATTCACCATCATCATGGGCAACGCATTCGCTGCGTTTCCGGTGATGACCGCCGGTATCGGCCTGCCGCTGCTGGTGAACCTGCACGGCGCGGACGCCGCCTCGATGGCCGCCATCGGGATGCTCTCCGGCTACTGCGGGACATTGATGACGCCGATGGCGGCGAACTTCAATCTGGTGCCTGCGGCGCTGCTGGAACTGAAAGACCCGTATGGCGTGATCCGTGCGCAGTGGCGCACCGGTGCATGGCTGCTGCTGTGCAATATCGCGCTGATGTACGTCATCGTGTTCCGCTGAGATCGAAGCGATGAAGACGCCATCCATGCCAACGGTATTACTCACCGGCTTCGACCCGTTCGGCGGCGATACGTTCAACCCGAGCTGGCTCGCGGCGCAGCGACTGCACGATGCCGTCATCGCCGGGCACCGCGTCGAAAGCCTGCAGTTGCCGACCGCATTCGCGCGCGCACCGCGCATGTTGCGTGCAGCGATCCGTCGCTGCAGGCCGGCGCTGGTGATCTGCGTCGGCCTGGCCAGCGGACGCGATGCGATCTCGCTGGAACGGGTCGCGATCAACGTGATCGATGCGCGCATCGCCGACAACGACGGCGCGCTGCCGGTCGACACGGCGGTGGTGCGTGGCGGCCCCGCCGCGTATTTTTCGACCCTGCCGATCAAGGCGATGTACGCCGATCTGCAGGCGGCCGGCCTGTCTGCGGAAATCTCGCAGACCGCTGGAACCTTCGTCTGCAACCAAGTGTTCTATGCGCTGATGCGGGCGCTCGCACGCATGCCCGCGCCACGACCACGCGGCGGCTTCGTGCATATTCCTCCGGTTCCGGAGCAAGCGGTTCCGGTGCAAATGGTTCCGGAGCAAGCGCCCATGCATCCCGGCGTTCCTGGGATGTCGCTGGACGAGATCGTGGCCGGCCTGCGGATCGCGATCGGCACAGCGCTGCGCACGCGCGGGGATCGGCGCATCGGCGCGGGCGCGACGCACTGAGCCGACCGGCCGATCAATCCTCGCCGAACCACTGCGGATAACTGCGCCAACGTCCTACCGAACGCGTGTGCACCGGCTGGCGCACCTGCCAGCGGCTCAAGGTCTGCACCGAGCGCCCACTGTCGTGGAAGTCGAGACAGCGCTCATCCCAGGGCAGGGCGACGAAGTCGATCAGCCGGCGGACCTGGGCTTCGGTGTCGGTCACCACGGTTTCGTACTGCACTTCCAGAATCGGCAGCGGCGAAACCAGCTGCCAATGGCGCATCAATCGTTCCTGTCCGTCGATGAAGAAACGGATGTCATCGAGATCCGTGGAATAGCTCGACAGCGGCGAAAAACTTTCGCTGAAGATCGACAAGGCGATATCGCGCGGATCGCGTCGGCACCAGAGGATGCGCGCCTCCGCGAACAGCGTCGCGATCAGACCGACGTGCAGGAAATTGTAGGGCTGTTTGTCGACCATGCGGATCGCGTCGGCCGGTGCCAACCGCGCTGCTGACCGGAGATAGCCTTCAGCGCGTTGCCGCATCCATTCGACATCGAAAAGCGCCGCGTCCTGAGGCCAACGCAAATCCTTGCCGGCGGAAGCTTGCTGCGCGATCTCAACGATCGCGGTCAACTCGCCGCAGCCGTACACCTGCGGATGCGCGGCGAGAATCTGCTCGACCAGCGTCGTTCCGCTGCGCGGCATACCGACGATGAAGACCGGCCGTTTGTCGCGCAAGGCCTGCGCATGCCGCACGCGCAGCACATCCGCGGTAAGCGAGGCGATGGCCGCGTCGATTTTCCCGGAATACTCCGCACGGTCGAATCCACCGTCCACGCGCCGACGCAGCCTGTTCGCCGCCGACCAGTGGTGCGCCGCTTCCGCATACGCGCCGCGCGCGTCGTCGCGTTTGCCCAATACGTAATGCAGATACGCCTGCTCGTGGTCGGAGACGGCCGCCTGCGCGAGCATCGCACCGGCTTCCCGGATCAGATCCTCCGGAGCGTTGCCACGCAGCAATGCGATGGACGCGGCGAGCGGATCGGCCCAGCCCGGTCGCAGCGCATGCGCACGCGCATACGCCTGTTGCGCCTTTGCAGCGTCGCCCAGATCTTCCTGCGCCCAGCCCAGTTCCATCCACAGCAGCGCGTCATCGGGGAAACGTTCGAGCGCTGCACGGACGATGGTCAGCGCCGCATCCGGGGCGCCAAGACGGCGTTTGCACTGCGACAACCGCAGCAACAGCATGGCGTCGGCGCCCTGACCTGCGGCTGCCATACGTTCGTACAGCGGCAGCGCTTCGGCATGATGTTCCAGTGCGTATTCGGTTTCGGCCAAAGCGCGCACGATCTGCGGCTGTCCCGGCGCCAGCCTATGGGCCTGCTGCAGCACCGGCAGCGCTTCTTCGTCGCGCTTCGCGCCATACAGGGCCATGCCCAGGAAATACCAGGCTTCGACGAGGTCCGGCTGCAGCAGCGTGGCCTGACGGAACGCCGCGATCGCTTCATCGACCTGCGCCGTCGACGCGAGCAGTTGTCCGAGCTCCATCCGCAGCGCGGCGGCTTCAGGCGCGAGCGCCACTGCGGTGCGCATCGCATCGATCGCAGCGTCGAGTCGGCCGCCCATCTGCGCGGCCACGGCGCGGGCGCGATGCAGCGCGGGGTCTCGCGGCGCCTGCAGCAGCGATGCCGTCAGCAATCGGTCGGCTTCGGGCAGACGCGACTGCTGCAACAGCGCATAGACCTGCGCGAGGGTGTCTTCGGAAGCGGACGTTCCGGGACTCACGTCCGCGGCAACGTCACGCCGGTCTGGCCCTGGTACTTGCCGCCGCGATCCTTGTACGAGGTCTCGCAGACTTCGTCGGACTGGAAGAACAGCATCTGCGCAACGCCTTCGTTGGCGTAGATGCGCGCGGGCAACGGTGTGGTATTGCTGAATTCGAGGGTGACGTGACCTTCCCACTCGGGTTCCAACGGAGTCACGTTGACGATGATGCCGCAGCGGGCGTAGGTGCTCTTGCCGAGGCAGACCACCAGCGTATCGCGCGGGATGCGGAAATACTCGACGGTGCGCGCCAGCGCGAAGGAATTCGGCGGAATGATGCAAACGTCGTTTTCGATATCGACGAAGCTGCCCGGATCGAAGTGCTTGGGATCGACGATCGTCGAGTTGATATTGGTGAAGATCTTGAATTCACGCGAGCAGCGCACGTCGTAGCCGTAGCTGGAAGTGCCGTAGCTGACGATCCGCTGGCCATCGGCGGCGTGCTTGATCTGCCCCGGCTCGAACGGCTCGATCATGCCGTGCTGTTCGGCCTGGCGGCGGATCCAGCGGTCGCTCTTGATGCTCATGCAGTCTTCCCGGGGCCGCGAGGCCCGTATCCAGTCATTGTCAGGGGCGGCATTCTACGGGATGCCGCCCGTTCGCCCGAACGGACGGCGCGCGATCGTGCTCAGACGAGCTGCGCGCCGATCTCGGCCTTCACGCGCGGCCGCCTGTCCAACTCGGCGAGCAGACGCAGCGCCACCTCGCGATACGCCTGCGCCGCAGCCGACCCGGGCGCGGCGCGCACCACCGGCGTGCCGGCATCGCCCTGCTCGCGGATCGATATCTCCAGCGGCAGCGAGCCCAGCAACGGTACTTCGTACTGCGCTGCCATACGCTCCCCGCCGCCATTGCCGAACAGATGCTCGACATGCCCGCAGTTGGAGCACACGTGCTGGGCCATGTTCTCGATCAGGCCCAACACCGGCACATTGACTTTCTCGAACATCTTCAGTGCCTTGCGGGCGTCCAGCGTGGCGACGTCCTGCGGTGTGGTCACGATCACCGCCCCCGCCACCGGGATCTTCTGGGCGAGGGTCAGCTGGATATCGCCGGTGCCGGGCGGCAGATCGACGATCAGGATGTCCAGCCCGTCGCCATCGTCGCCCCCCCAGCGGGTTTCGTTCAACAGCTGGGTCAGGGCCGAGGTCGCCATCGGCCCACGCCAGATCATCGGCGTGTCCTGTTCGACCAGAAACCCGATCGACATGGTTTCGATGCCGTGGGCGCGCATTGGGATGATCGACTTGCCGTCGGGGCTGTCCGGGCGGCCGGAGAGGCCCAGCATGGTCGGGATGCTCGGGCCATAGATATCGGCATCCAGCAAGCCGACCCGGGCGCCGAGATCGGCCAACGCAACGGCCAGGTTGGCCGAAGTGGTGGATTTGCCCACCCCGCCTTTGCCCGAGCCGATCGCGATGATGTTGCGGATCCGGGGCAAGGGCGCCAGGCTCGGCTGGACGGCGTGGGGCGGAATTCTGAGCGGCTTGGGCGTGTTCATGCGTCCATTGTGGCTGCCCCGCCCCCGGGTCGCCAGCGCGGTCTTCGGCTGCGTCGGATGGGAGCCGGGGTGTCGCTGCGGTGGAAATGAGAGTTCATCCACAGAAAACCGGGCGCGCGCTATCCGACTCACATGACAAGGCCGTTAAAGGCATGTTAAGTTCGGCGCAGGCGGCAAGGGGACCACGCTGCCGTCTTTCAACTTTCGTTTACTGAATTGAAACCGGGGATATCCATGACTTCTCGCAATCCGCGCAGCTTGCGGCGCAGCCAACTTACGTCAGCCATTCTGGCGACGCTCCTGATCCCGGGCATGGCCCTGGCCCAGAACACCACCACAGCCGAAGACGATAAAGACGACGCGCAGGCAACGACCACGCCCGAGCAGTCGAACGACCTCGACCGTATTCAGGTCATCGGCAGCCGCATCAAGCGCGCCGAGGTCGAAGGCCCCTCGCCGGTCACCATCATTTCCAGCACGCAGCTGGAAAAAGAAGGCTTCCTGAGCGTCGCCGACACCCTTGACAGCATCACCCAGAACTCGGGTTCGGTGCAGAACGAACTCAACTCCGCCGGCGGTTTCACGCCCAACGGCAGCCCGGTCGACCTGCGCGGCCTCGGCCCGGGTCGCACGCTGCTGCTGATCAACGGCCGCCGCGCTGCCGACTATCCGTTCCCGTACAACGGCCAGAGCAACTTCCAGAACTTCGGCAACATCCCGACCGCAGCGGTCGAGCGCATCGAGATCCTCAGCGGCGGCGCGTCGGCCATCTACGGCTCCGACGCCGTGGCCGGCGTGGTCAACGTCGTGCTGAAGAAGAATTACGAAGGCGATGTCTTCAAGGTCCGCGGCGGCACCTCCACCACCGGCGGCGGCGATTTCGCCGACATCCAGTGGGTCGGCGGCAAGACCGGCGACAATTGGAGCCTGACCTACGCCTTCCAGTACTTCGCAGACGAGCCGATCTACGCCTTCCAGCGCGATTTCATGGATTCACGTCTCGACAACCCGCTGCCGCCGGCCGTCGTCGGCATCCAGCCGGCTGGCACGCTTCGCATCAACCGGGTCGGCCTGCCCGCCAACACACCGAACACCTTCATCGCCCCCCCGGCAGGCGCCTGCGCCCGGTTCGGTGGCGAATACGTGGACTGGACATTCCGCGCGGTCAATTCGGTAACCGGCGTGCCCTACAACCAGGGTCAAGCCTGCGGTTACTTCGACGATGTCGGTTACCAGTCGATCACCAACGGCAACAATGATCTGTCCGGCTACCTCTACGGCACCTGGCAGTTCGACAACGGCATGGAAGCGTGGGCCAGCCTGATGGCGTTCCACTCCAAGTCGGACCTGAGCGGCGGCGTCGAATTCATCAGCGGCCCGCACACCGATGGCGTCGGCGTGACCACGACCATCTTCGCGACCAATCCAACCATCAACGGCAACGTCCAGACCCAGCGCATCTTCACGCCGCAGGAATACGGCGGCATCGATAGCACCAACCAGAAGTTCGACGAAAAATCGGCGGATTTCGCGGTCGGCCTGCGCGGCACCTTCGCAGATCGTTTCGACTGGGATTTCACCCTCGGTCGCGCCGATTACTACGCCACCCGCAAGCGCCCGCGCCTCGACGGTTCCGCAGTCACCGATTTCTTTTACGGTCCGCGGCTCAACACCACCGGCACGCCGCGTCACCTGATCAATCTGGACCGTTTCTATCGGCCGCTCACCCCGGCCGAATACCGGTCGCTGTCGACGATCCTGAAATACGAATCGCACTCTTGGGTCACCCAAGGCAGCTTCGTGCTCAGCGGCGACCTGTTCCAGCTGCCGGCCGGCCCGGTCGGCTTCGCAGCGGTGCTGGAAGGCACCCAGCAGGGCTATGACCTGGAATCCCCCGCCGCCATCCTGCCGACCAACCGTTTGGCCTACAACCTCACCGGCACCAACGGCGGCGGCGACCGCGATCGCTACGCCATCGGCGGCGAACTGAGCATTCCGATCTTCGAATCGCTGAAGATGAGTCTGGCCGGCCGCTTCGACAAATACGACGACATCACCAACGTCGACGACGCCAAGACCTGGGCCGCAGGCCTGGAATGGCGCCCGTTCGATTCGCTGCTGATCCGTAGCAACTATTCGACCAGCTTCAAGGCGCCGGACATGCACTTCGTCTACAACGAAGGCAGCGGCGGTTTCTCCAATGCCCTTGATACTTTCCGCTGCCTGTCGACCGGCGGTACGCCCGGCGCCGCAACTTGCGCGGGCGCTGTGTATACCTACTCAGTGTTCGCGACCAGCAAAGGCGAGCCCACCCTCGAAGAAGAAACCGGCAAATCGTTCACTGCAGGCTTCGTGTGGGACATCACCGATGCGTTGTCCTTCGCTGTCGACTATTACGACATCGAACTGGAAGGCGCGATCGCCAACCTGTCGTCCACCTTCATTCTCGATGCCGAAGGTGGCTGCCGCACGGGCCTGACCCGCACCCGCCAGCCCTATCAGTTCGCCGCCACTTCGGCCTTCTGCCAGGAAATCATCAGCCGCGTAACCCGCGTTCCGGCCATCGGTGAGCCGACCGACCGCGTCAGCGAAATCCGCAGCGGTCCGGTGAACCAGTCGTTCGAGAAAGTGACCGGCTTGGACGCCTCGCTCCGGTACAGTCTCGATACCGACCGCTTCGGCGACTACGGTTTCAGTCTGGAGTGGTCGCACAAGTTGAGCAACGAGTTGCAGACCTTCGCGACCGACCCGGTGGATGAGGATTTCCGCGACGATCCGGGCAACTTCGACTTCCGCAGCCGTATCCGCGCATCGGTGGGCTGGAGCAAGGACGACTGGACCGCGAACGTGTTCATGTCCCGCTACGGCAGCGTGCCGAACTGGCAGGAAACCGGCCGTATCGCGCCGTATTTCCTGTGGAACTTGAACGCCAGCAAGAAGATCACCGACAAGCTGACCGCCAGCTTCTTCGTGAACAACATCTTCAACAAGTTCAGCCCGCGCGACGATGGTTTCAACAGCTACCCGTACTT
>JBIITV010000104.1:0-16242 GCA_044340325.1 Lysobacteraceae bacterium | reverse complement strand
CGAAACTGCTGGAGAAGAACGTCATCGAGATCGCGCCGCTGGCCTACATGCGCGGACGCACGCTCAACGACGCTTTCGTGATCCTCGACGAAGCACAGAACACCACCATCGAACAGATGAAGATGTTCCTCACCCGCCTCGGCTTCGGCAGCACCGCAGTGGTGACCGGCGATCTGACCCAGATCGACCTGCCGAAGCACATCAAATCCGGCCTGCGCGACGCCATCGACGTGCTGCACGACGTGGACGGCGTGAGTTTCACGTTCTTCGAGGCACGCGACGTGGTCCGCCATCCGCTGGTCGCGAAGATCGTGCGGGCGTACGAAAAGCAGAGCGTCGAACAGGCTGCTGTCGCGCGAAACGAACCATGACCCGCGGCCCCATCCGCCTCGATGTCGCCGTCGGCTACGCTACGCCACGCGCCGGCGTACCCGCAGCGACCAGTTTCCGGCGCTGGGTCGCGGCCGCGCTGCAGGGGCGTATCCGCGAAGCCGATCTCGCGATCCGGGTGGTCGGTGAGGACGAGGGCCGCGCGCTCAATCGCCACTATCGCGGCAAGGACTATGCGACCAACGTACTGAGCTTCCCGGCCGACATGGCCGAGGGCGTGAAGCTGCCCAAGGGCGTGGTGCTGCCGCTGATGGGCGACATCGTGCTGTGCGCACCGGTGGTGACGCGCGAGGCTGCGGAACAGGGCAAACCGGTGGCGCACCACTACGCCCACCTCACCGTTCACGGCGTGCTGCACCTGCTGGGCATGGACCACCAGGACGAGCGCGAGGCCGAATGCATGGAGCAGCTGGAGCGCGACATCCTGGCCGAACTGGACATCGAAGACCCCTACCGCGTCCAGGACTGAGCCATTTCCGGGCCTGAAACCAAGCCCACGCCGCCGGGACACGGTAAACTGGCACCTCCGCCCGGTCGGGCGACGCCATGACTGCAATGCCTGAGGACGACAGTACAACCCCCGCGCCAGATGGCGCCAAGACCACCAGCGCGAAACCCGCCGACAGGGCCCCTGCCGAGAAAAAAGTCGACAAGCGCCGTTCGTGGCTCTCGCGCCTGAGCGCGGCGATTTCCGGCGAGCCCGACAATCAGGAAGACCTGGTCGAACTGCTGCGCGATGTGCAGGCCGACGGCGTGATCGACGCCGACACCCTGCGGATCATGGAAGGCGCGGTGGGCATCTCCGACATGAGCGTCGGCGACATCATGATTCCGCGCGCGCAGATGGTGGTGCTGCCGGTCGACGACAAATTCCTCGCGCTGATGAAGGCGGTGGTCGAGTCCGGCCATTCGCGGTTCCCGGTGCACGGCGAAGACCGCGACGAAATCCTCGGCATCCTGCTCGCCAAGGATCTGCTGCGCGGCGTGGTGGCCGACAATGGCCCCGGCACGGTGCGCGAACTGCTGCGCCCGGCGGTGCTGGTGCCCGAATCCAAGCGCCTCGACATCCTGCTGCGCGAGTTCCGCCAGTCGCGCAACCACATGGCGATCGTGATCGACGAATACGGCGGCGTCGCCGGCCTGGTCACTATCGAGGATGTGCTGGAGCAGATCGTCGGCGAGATCGACGACGAACACGACGATGCCGAGGATCCGAACGCACTGATCGCTGCGCAGGCCGACGGCCAGTATCTGGTCGACGCGCTGACTCCCATTTCCGATTTCAACGCGCGCTTCGGCGCCGATTTCGGCGACGACGAATACGACACCATCGGCGGACTGATCACCGCCGCCATCGGCCATCTGCCCGAAGCCGGCGAAGAACTCACCTTAGGTCGCTTCGGTTTCCGGGTCGCACGCGCCGATGCCCGTCGTCTGCATACGCTGCACGTCAGCGTGCATGCTGCGTGACCGCATGCTTGCGGCGCGGCATGCGGCCGTCCGCGCCGTCGCAACGCTGCTGCTTGCCCTGACGTGCGCGCTGACCGCGCAGGCCGCGCCGCGGATCGGCATCGCCACCATGCAGCCGGGCGAGATCTTCTTCGAGCGTTTCGGGCACAACGCGATCATCGTCGACGATCCCGCACTGGAAACAACGCTGTCGTACAACTTCGGCTTCTTCGACATGAGCGAAGCCGGTTTCACCGGCCGCTTCGTCAGGGGCGACATGCGCTATTACCTCGCGAGGCTGCGCTGGCAGGACGATCTGCAGTACTACCTCGACAGCGGTCGCGGGGTATCGATCCAGTGGCTGGATCTCGACGACTCCCAGGCCGAGGCGATGGCCGCCGCGCTCGCCGAAAACGCCAGGCCCGAGAACGCACGCTATCGCTACGAGTATTTCACCGACAACTGCGCCACCCGCATCCGCGACGCGATCGACCGCGCACTCGGTGGCGCGCTCAAACCCCAGCTGACCGCACGCTCGCAGGGCAATACGTTCCGCAGTGAAGCCGTGCGGCTGGCATCCCCGGCCCCGTGGATGTGGCTGGGCTTCGACATTGGCCTTGGGCCGTCGTCCGATCAACCGATGTCGCGCTGGGAAGAGGCCTATGTGCCGATGCGCCTCGCCGCCAGCCTGCGCGAAGCGAAACTGGCCGATGGTCGCCCGTTGGTTGCCAGCGAAGAACAGGTCGCACCGCACCGCATTGCGCCGGAGCCGGCAGAATTCCAGCGCGCGTGGTGGCGATGGCTGATCGCCGGCCTGGCCATCGCCGCGCTCTGGTCGTGGCTGCTGCAGCGCCGGCCGCGCATCGGCGCCGCCGCCGCGCTGGGGTGTTGGGTGACCGCGGCGGTGCTCGGCAGCGTCATGCTTGGCGTCTGGCTGGGCACCGAGCACCGTTTCGGCTGGGCCAACCACAACCTCATGCTGCTCAACCCGCTGTCGTGGATGCTGCTGCCCGGCGGCTGGCGGCTGGCGCGCGGTCGCGCACCGGGACGCCTGTTCAATGCGGCCCTGATGGCCAGCGTTTTCTGCGCCGTGCTCGCCCCGTTCCTGCACTGGGTCGTCGCGGTACCGCAGGCCAACGGCCACTGGATCGCGCTGCTGCTGCCGATCCACGTCGCCTTCGCCATTGCCTGGCTTCGCGCTGCCCCGCAGGAGCTTTCCCCGTAGGAGTTTCCGTTTAGCAGTATTTTCAGTCGCAGCAGCAGCTGCAGCGCACGTCCTACGCAGCCTCTTCGATGCCGACATTGGTGCGCGCGCGTTCGTAGGTGTCGCGGTCGAGCAGGCCCGTCTCCTTCGCCACCAGCACTGGCACCAGCATCTGGCCCGTGACATTGGTCATGGTGCGCATCATGTCGACGATGCGGTCGATGGCGTACAGGTAGCCGATCACTTCCAGCGGCAGGCCGGCGGCGCTCAACACCACGGTCGCCATCACCACTGCGGTGCCGGGCACGCCGGCGGTACCGAAGCTACCCAGCACAGAGGCGATCAGCACGATCAGGTATTGCTCGGGCGTAAGCGGGATGCCGGTGTACTGGGCGATGAACACCGCGCACAGCGCCGGGTAGATCGCGCCGCAGCCGTCCATCTTGATGGTGGCGCCCAACGGCACCGCGAACGCGGCGTAGTCCTTGTTGACGCCGAGATTGTGGACCACGCTGCGCAGCGACGACGGCAGCGATGCGAAGCTGGACGAGCTGACGAAAGCGACCTGCATGCCCGGCGCGGCGCCGCGGAAGAATTTCAGCGGATTCAGACCATGCGCCATCAGCAGACCGCCGTACACGACGATGATGTGTATCGCGCAGGCGACGTACAGCGCCAGCACGAAACTCCCCAGCGGCAGAAGCTTCCCGAACCCGTAGGCGCCGACCAGCGATGCGATCAGGCCGAAGGTGCCAATCGGGGTCATCTCCAGCACGAAGCGGGTGAGCTGGATCGAGATCTCGCTGGCTTCGCCCACCAGCTTGCGCGCCAACGCGACTTTCTCGCCGAGTTTAACCATCGCGAAACCGATCAACCCGGCGAAGAAGATTACCGGCAGGATCGAGCCCTTGCCGGCGGCCAGCACAGTCTCGCCGGCGGCATTCTTGACTGCGCCGATGCCGGTCAGCGCCTGGAAGGGATTGGCCGGCACCACGTTGAGCAGCACCTGCACGACGCTGGGGACTTCTTTGGGCACATAGTCGGGATCGACCATCAGCGGCATCTTCACCATCCCCGGCTGCATGAAGGTGCCGACCGCGAGGCCGACGCCGACCGCGAGCACAGCGGTGATCGCGAACCACAGGAACGTGCGACCGCCGAGCGCGGCCATCGATTTCTGCCCGTGCAGCGAAGCCACTGCGTTGATCACCGCGAAGAAGACCAGCGGCACCGCGATCATCTTGATCAGGGTGATGTACAGATCGCCGAGCGGCCCGAACCAGGTGTCGGCCGACGGCCCCATCAGCCAGCCGGCCAGGCCGCCGAGCAGGAAGCCGGCGAGCACGCGCTGCCAGAACGGAATACGGAACCAGATCGAGAACGCACCCATCGCGAATATCCTTGCGGCTGTGTCGGACCACCATACAGAAGCGGAGATCGCGGATCGAGTCGCTTCGACGGAACACTGCCCATCGGGCAATGCGCATCGAACGCCATTGCCCGCAGCGCATCGATGCCGCGTGGGGGCGGGCGTGTGCGCCGGCCGGCGAGAACGTCGCCGAACACCGCCATTCGATGTCGTTGGTGAAATCCTGCCGGGACGAACCGTTGCCACGTCCACCGCCGCCGGTGATCACACGGTCGAATACGCCAGAGGGCGCCGGGCATACCTTCGAACATCGGACGCTCGAACAGATGTACGAAACTGGTGCGGTTGGGCGGTTCAAGACGCATTCCGACGCGAAAGACAACGCTCACGCCCGCAGTAGGCGAAGGACGGTCGGATACGACCACGCTCAGGCCGTTGTCGAGCGTCTTCACGGCGACCGGCAGGACCTACTGGCCCTTCGTCGGCGGCGGCCGTCAGCGCCGACACTACCCGCAGAGACAAAATGGCTCTGCGCATCTACGTTCCCTCGGGTCGGTCGCGGCAAGGTTGGGGAACCTCGGATCGGCAATAGCGCCATCAGTCATGCGTACACAGACGACGCTGCCGCCCTGCGGTCATCCTGGCGCGGCATAATGCCGGTTGATTCGTTGCTGCGGACTCTCCGATGCGCAAGTGGTCTACAACCGCCCTGACCTGTTCCACTGTATTGCTCGCCGGCTACGCCAGCGTCGCGCCGTCGGCACCGCGCGAGCCGGCCCCCCAGACGATGGACGTGGCACCGATCGAGGTGCCCGCGATCGCGCGGCCCGACGGCGAAACCCCCGCCTGGTGGTTCCGTGCAGGCGCCGCGCAGGCGGCCTCGCACGGTGCGATGTCCGGCAAGGCTAAGAACGTGATCCTGTTCATCGGCGACGGCATGAGCCTGCCCACGGTGACGGCGGCGCGGATCCTGGACGGCCAGCGCAAAGGTGGCCCCGGCGAAGAGAATGTATTGAGTTGGGAACATTTCCCTCACACGGCGCTCAGCAAGACCTACAACACCGACACCCAGACCCCAGATTCCGCCGGCACCATGACCGCGATGGCCGCTGGCGTTAAGACGCGGGCTGGCGTGCTGTCCATTGGCCAGCAAGTGCCGCGCGGCGATTGCGCCGCCGCACTGACCGCACCCGTCTTGACGCTATGGGAATTGGCGGCGAGCACTGGCCTAGCCACCGGAATCGTCACCACCACCCGCATCACCCACGCCACACCGGCTGCGACGTTCGCCCATTCGCCGGACCGCAACTGGGAAAACGACGCGGAGATGCTGTCCGCCCAAAATGCAGCTGAATGCGCCGACATCGCGCGACAGCTGATCGAGACACCCTATGGTCAAGGTCCCGATGTGCTGATGGGCGGCGGTCGCGGCAGCTTTCTGCCCGCCACCGAACGCGATCCGGAATACGACGACATGACCGGCCTGCGTCTGGACGGCCGTGATCTGGTCGCCGAGTGGAAGCGCCGGCGAACGGACGGCCACTATGTCTGGAATGCCGTGCAGTTCGCCGCCGCACCGAAAGACAAGCCGCTGCTCGCACTGTTCGAAACCAGCCACATGCAGTACGAACACGACCGGCCGAAAGACAAAGCCGGCGAACCCTCGCTGGCGGAGATGACCCGCGGCGCGATCGAACGTCTGCGCGGCAATCCTCAGGGCTTCGTGCTGCTGGTCGAAGGCGGTCGCATCGATCATGCCCACCATTCCGGCAATGCCCATCGCGCGCTCACCGACACCATTGCCCTCAGCGAAGCGGTCGCGGTCGCAGTGTCGATGACATCGGCCGATGACACCCTGATTCTGGTCACCGCCGATCATTCGCACACCATGACCTTCGCCGGATATCCGGTACGCGGCAACGCGATCCTCGGCAAGGTCAAAGGCAGCAGCGGCGAAGGCAACAACCCGAGCGGCTACGCCACCGACGCCACTGGCCAGACCTACACCACCCTGAGCTATGCCAACGGCCCGGGTTATGCAGGCGCCACCGATCAGCAACCCGAGGGCCCGAAGACCTTCCTCCACGAAGTCAGCGGTTATCAGAAAGCGGTCGAAGGCAGGCCGAATCTGGCCGATATCGACACCGAGCACCCGGACTACATGCAGGAATCGATGATCCCGTTGTCGAACGAAACCCACGGCGGCGACGACGTCGGTATCTGGGCGCGCGGCCCCGGCGCGGAAGCGGTACGCGGCACGATCGAACAGAACGTGATCTTCCACATTCTTTTGCAAGCCACGCCATCACTGCGCGAGCGCCTGTGCGCGGCGAAATTGTGCAACGCCGACGGTGTGCCGGTGGAACTACCGGAAGTCAAAGCATTCAATCTGCGCTGAATCCCGGCGCGATTCAGACGTCGCGAACTCCGACGCGAGCTCCGACGCGAGCCCCGAGCAAAGGCCGTGCTCGCGCCCGCCGCATCAAACGCTGATGCGCCCGCTCCGCGTCCGCAGCCTGAGTGGTGCACGGACCACCGCAGTTGATCAGAGCCCACTCGTCTTGATCATACCGACGTAGTGTGGTGTCTCAAAAATAAATTGAATTTGATACAACGACCAACGTCACTGTAGGAGGGCCTTCAGGCCCGACGCTTCTATCGCTGGGAATCTGTCGGGGCTGAAGCCCCTCCCACAATGACACAGCGCTTTGCACGATAGGGAAGGCGCACCATCGCCGAATTCTTCGGTGTTTTTCGGAAGTCTGCGGAAGTCGCTTGACGCAAGTCCCACAAAACATTCAACTTGTTTTTGAGACACCACAGTAGCCGGTTGCTGAAAAACCTCCTTCCAGGAGTTTTTTCCGGCTCGCACGTCCGGCACATGTCCGGACGCGCTCACGGAGAATCAATCGCTTACGCGCTTGCTTTGCCGTCGCAGCCATCCGTGGCTGCGCTGAAGGCATGTCGATGCCCACTTTTGCATCGACATGCAACGGCTGTCATAGGATGCGCTGGGCAAGGCGGCATCCCGTTGGAGCCCTCAAGACTTGACCGCATCGAAAAGGCGGTCGAGGAAGATCAGGACAATGATCTGGGCGTGATCACCGGTGTGGCGTCGATCGTCTGCTCACGCGTGTGCGTCTGCGCCAATACCGTCTGCTGCCGCAGCACAGCATCCACACGCTCAGTGCTCTGCTCCAACGTCTGCAGCATTGCATGCTGCCGATCGACACCGAATCGTTGATGGGATTCGCTATCGACGGGGCCTTGAATGGCGAACAGGCTCGTGCCGTCGCGGCTGGGCGCGACGGTGTCGATCCGGCTCATTCCATTTTCGGCCGCCGATGCGGTGAGTACTCCTGCGACATTCCGGGCCTGCTCTTGGGGCAACCCCAGCTCCGCACGCTGGGTGGCGTCGAACGTCGTGCCGTACATCCGGTTGAGCGGATGAGCCGGACTGTCCAGCAGCGGAGACGCTGGCAGCGGTTGCAGCGATCCCTGCTGTTCTTGGCCCTGCTGCTGTTCTTGGCCCTGCTGCTGTTCTTGGCCCTGCTGCTCTTGGCCCTGGTGCTCCGGCAAAAGGCGCCCCAGACCCAATGCCTCCAGTGTCGCGGCATCGGCCACGCCTGTCTCCGGAAGCCCATTGTCGCGCTGGAAAACGCCGACGGCGTATTCCGTTCTGGCGCCGTAATGTTCGTCCGTACGGATCGGCTGACCGTCCGCATCGCGAATGTCCAATTCCCGCAGCCTGTCCTGCAGTGCGCCAACCGCCGCGCCTCTCTCATCAAGCGATAGATTGCCATCGGACATGGGATCGACAGGCACCAGACTGCGTGCGTCTGGATTATCCCGCCGCCAAGCCTGAAGCTCGGGATCTTCGGCAACTGCCCGTTCCGCCAGCTCGCGAAGCGGAGCCAGGCCGCCAGATTGGAGGATCGAGGCATCGCGTCCGTTATCCACGACATACTGCGCAAGATCCTTGACCAGAAAATTGCGGTCCTCGGCACTCATTTCGACATTGTCTACGCCGACAGTGTCGATGATGTTGGAAATGCGCCGCAAAACGTCCTGCGCACCGGCGTCGCTCTGCCCATAGTTGGTTTCCAGCTTGTAGCGGATCAGATCCTCCAGACCAAGCTCCCCATTGACGCCGATGTCCTCGGGCGACTTGCTGCGTCCGGGCATCGCCATGGCAGGGTCGTCCGCAGTCATGCCGATCAGCCGATCCATTCCATCGTTGACTGCAGTGCCGTACTGGTTTCGAGTATCCAATACCATCAGCTGCGCCATGGTATTGCCACGCATGAAAGCCTGGTTCTCCGGATTTTCGATACCATCCATGAACGTACCCAGCGCTTCGACTTTTTTGTCAAGCAGTGCCAGATAATCCTGATTGATGGCCTCACGCCCGACCTCGCTATCCAGCGCCTGGTCCATTTGCGGCTTGACCGTTTCGTACAAGGTCCAATCGTCGGCCGTGTAATCGTTGAACGGCTTGAACAGATTCGACTGGATACTGGTCAGAGTGGCATCATCGATGATTCTGTTGCCATCGGCGTCAAGAGCGGTTTCGGCGATCGAATTGAACAATGCCCGCCCGTCCCCGTTGCTTCCCAGATCGTATTGGATCGGGCCGAAACTGGGGCCGCTGGCTGCCAGAACCGCATTGCTGATCTTGTAAGCACCACGCCCTTCGCTCAGTTCGCTCTTCATCATGATGCCATGCAGATAGGCCTCGAGCGAACCCGCTTCAAGTTCATCTCCAGCCGTGAATCGATCGTCAGTTGCCATGATGACTATCCTTGGAATTTTCGGGGGAAAAGCGCTATATCCTGCTGAAAAATCAACGTTCTAACGACAATTGTCGGCCGACCGAAAGCAACCAGTCTTCAAGTTCCTGCGCCCGATAGGCGGTCATCTGCATCTCACACAAACGCTGTGTGGCCGGCGCACGCGAGGACCCGAGCCTGAGCGCTTTGGCGGCGCAGTTCGAATTCATGAAATCAAGCCAGGCGCGCTGGGCAGCGGTCACAGACGCGCTTGAGACAAGTTCAGGTCCCCTGCCGTTTTTCGCAGGCGCCGATTTGGATAACAGCAACCGATAAGCCGTGTTCATGCGTGCATCCTGGAACTGCCATTCCTGCTCGGCGCAGTCTTCTTGGTCGTGGCGCTTCGAGAGACAGTCCGAATAATCATGGCGGATACCCAACAATTTCGGAGAAATATACGACAGCCGTTCGATACCCGGGGAAATCACGCTTTCCGGCACGATATCTCTAGCTTTCAACTCGCCGTCGTCCGACTCTGATTTCGTCGCGCCTTTCTCGGAAGCCTGTTTCTCACAAGCCTGTTTCTCACAAGCCTGTTTCTCACAAGCCTGTTTATCACAAGCCTGATTGTTCGCAGATTTTCGCGCTGTGTCGGCTGCCTCCGAATCCACCCCCGTGCTTTGAGCCGTCACGGTTCCAGTCGCAGTAGCGAGAGAGATTTCCGCCTTGCCATCCCGGCAGCCCGCAGCACTCGCCACGAGCATGGCCGCCAAGATCAACCCGATCAAACTCGAATACGCGCCTTCAGGCTTCCGGTGGTTGCTGGATCTGAGATCGTTCATGTCGCTTTCGCTCGGTCTATTCTGCGGTGATCTCGGCAAGGCGTGCGGGGCGACGAAGCTGAATTCACCGCCGCACACAGACTCGCCGGAAGAAATGCGGCTGGGCTGTCCAATACGAATCAAGATCGAATGTATCAGAATCCAATCCACTGAACTCAGTGTCCAGGCCGTTCACATGGGCTTCGCGATCACCAGGTAGACGATCGCGATCAGCGCGAACACGGGCAGTTCGTTGATCCAGCGCATCGCCTTTGCCGACGGCAGTGCGCGGCCTTTGTCGACGCCTTTCAGCCAAAGCCCGCAGACGATGAAATACGCGAACATCAGCGCGATCAGAGACAGCTTGGCGTGCATCCAACCGCTGCCGGGCGCGACCATCGTCGGAAATCCCGCGAACATCCGGTAGCCCAGCCACAGCACGAACCCCAACACCAGCGCGATCGCGAACATCACGTGACCGAAGCGGTACAACCGTCGCCCCATCAGCACCAGCCGTTCGCGGACAGCCGGCGCATCGCCGACCTCGGCGATGTTCACCAGAATGCGCGGAAGGTAGAACACCGCCGCCATCCATGCGATCACGAACACCAGATGGGCGGTCTTGGTCCAGAAATAAGCCTGCATGGGATGATCCATCCTGAGTGGTTGCTGTCTAGTCGCGTTAGGATGACACGCTCCGCCTCGAAGAGCCCATGCGATGACGATGCCCGCGCTGTTCATCGGTCACGGTTCGCCGATGAACGCGATCGAAGACAATCCGTGGTCGCGCGCGTGGCAGGCGCTGGCTGCGCGCCTGCCGCGTCCGCGCGCGATCCTCTGCGTGTCGGCGCACTGGGAAACGCCTGGGCCGTGGCTCACAGGCAGCGCCGCGCCGCCGACGATCCACGATTTCGGCGGTTTTCCGCAGGCGCTGTTCGATGTGCGCTATCCCGCGCCCGGCGATCCCGCACTGGCGCAGCGAGTGGTCGAACTGCTGGGCGAAGCATCGTTCGCGCGGATCCATCCCGACCGTGGACTCGACCACGGCGCATGGGGCGTGATGCGGCCGATGTATCCGGACGCCGATATTCCGGTCGTGCAGCTCGGCCTCGACTCGCGACGCCCAGGCCCATGGCACATCGCCCTGGCGCAGCGGCTGGTGCCGCTGCGCGACGAAGGCGTTCTGATCGTCGCCAGCGGCGATATCGTCCACAACCTCGAACTGTTCGATTGGCGCGATCCCGCGCCGTTGCCGTGGGCGCTGCGCTTCCGCGATCGGGCCAACGCACTGATCCGCGAAGGCGATCTCGCTGCGCTCGCCGACTGGCCCGCGCTTGGCGAAGACGCACGGCTGTCGATCCCCACGCCCGAACACTATCTGCCGCTGCTGTATGCGGTCGCGCTGGCGCGGGACGGCGATGATCTGGAATTCTTCAACGATGACGTGATCAGCTCGCTCTCGATGACCTCACTTCTCATTGGACACGCATGAGCACGGACCACAAGACCTACGACCGTCGTTACTTCGACCGCTGGTATCGCGAGCAGGGCATCGGCGGGCGAAAGCGGCTGCAGCGCAAGGTCGCGCTTGCCGTCGCCACCGCCGAATATCATCTGGAACGGCCGATCCGCAGCGTGCTCGACATCGGCTGCGGCGAAGGCGTGTGGCGCGCGCCGCTGCTGAAACTGCGCCCGAGGGTGCGCTATCTCGGTTTCGACAACAGCGAGTATGCAATTCAGCGCTACGGCGCGCGGCGCAATCTGCACTTCGCGCGTTTCGGCGATTTCGAGATGCTGCGCCCGTGCGCGCCGGTCGATCTGCTGATCTGCAGCGATGTGCTGCATTACCTGCCGACGCGCGAACTCGATCGAGGCCTGCCCGGCCTTGCGGAGCTGTGCGGCGGCATCGCATTCCTGGAAGCCTTCACCGCCGGCGACGAGACCGAAGGCGACGATATCGGCTTCCAGCCTCGGCCTGCGAAGTTCTATCGCCAACGACTTGCCGCGCTCGGCTTCGGCGCGCTCGGTTCGCACTGCTGGTTATCGCCGACGCTCGTCGGGGACGCCGCAGCATTGGAACTTGGCTGAAGCCTCAATGCTTCGCGGGTTTGCGGGGCCTTTTGGCGGCAGGTGTCTTCTTCGCAGGCTTGGCGGCGGCATTGCGCAGCGCCGCCTCCAACGCCAACCGCGCCCAAGGAACCATTGCCTCTGGCGAATCCATGGCGTCATCGGGCGGAGTCCAGTAGCTCATCGTGATCGGCTTGCCTTTGCCGTCGTAGACGAACGGCGCCCCGCCCGCGTCCGCAAACGCCTGACGGGTCTGCTGATCGATCTTCAGGAAGAGCGTGCCCTCGACCTCCAGCCCAACGATCAGGCCATTCGCATACAACCCCGCCCCGCCGAACATCCGACGGACGGTGATCCGGCCCAAAGGCTCCAGCAGCTCGCAGAACCAGGCGATGTCTTCGTCTCGCGCAGTCATGCATACAGCCTAACCGAACCGCAGGACCACGGCAGTGGCCGCCCCTCGCGCTGCGGATGGAGTATGCTGCGGCGCACCATTCAGTGGTCGTGACAGGGGTGTGCCGATGCTGTTGTATCAGATGCAGGAACTGGGCCGGGCCTGGATGGCGCCGATCACTTACTGGGCCGAAGCCAATGCCCGGATGTTCTCCGCGCCCGGCAGCTGGCTGTCGAGTCTGCCGCAGGCGCAGCGCTTCGCCGCCGCCAACGAATTGCTCTATCGCATCGGCAAGGATTACGAGAAACCGAAGTTCGGCATCCACAGCGTCAACGACGGCGGCCGCGAATATCCGGTGGTGGAGCGCGAAGTGCTGTGCACCCCGTTCTGTCGCCTGCTGCGGTTCAAGCGTTTCTCCGACGAAGCCGACGGCATCGTCGATCTGAAGAACGATCCGCCGGTGCTTGTGGTCGCGCCGCTGTCGGGCCATCACTCCACGCTGCTTCGCGACACCGTCAAGACCCTGCTGCGCGACCACAAGGTGTACATCACCGATTGGGTCGACGCGCGCATGGTGTCCAAAGACGCCGGCGCATTCACGCTCGACGATTACGTCGCCACCATCCAGACCTTCATGCGCCACATCGGCGTCGAAAGCCTGCACGTGATCAGCGTCTGCCAGCCGACGGTGCCGGTGTTGGCCGCCGTGTCGCTGATGGCCGCGCGCGGCGAACCGACGCCGCGTTCGCTGGTGATGATGGGCGGACCGATCGACACACGGGAATCGCCGACTGCGGTCAACACGCTAGCGACGAACAAGCCCATCGGCTGGTTCGAGCAGAACCTCATCCACATCGTGCCGGCGAACTATCCCGGGCGCGGGCGCCGCGTGTATCCGGGCTTCCTGCAGCACATGGGTTTCCTGGCGATGAATCCGGAACGCCACATGACGTCGCACTGGGATTTCTACCAGGATCTGGTCAAGGGCGACCTCGACGACGCCGATGCGCACCGCCGCTTCTACGACGAATACAACGCGGTGCTGGACATGCCGGCGGAGTATTACCTCGATACTATCCGCACCGTGTTCCAGGAGCATCTGCTGCCGCGCGGGCTGTGGGATGTGGCCGGCGAACGGGTGACACCATCGGCGATCCGCAATACCGCACTGATGACCATCGAAGGCGAACTCGACGATATCTCCGGCCTGGGCCAAACGCGAGCCGCGCACAAGCTGTGCACCGGGATCGCAGAAGCCGACCGCGTGCATCTCACCGCACAGGGCGCCGGTCATTACGGCATCTTCAGCGGCCGCCGCTGGCGCGATCAGGTTTATCCGCAGGTGCGCGATTTCATCGCGAAGTACGCGGCGCCAGCGCCTGTGGACAAAACTGCCAAGCCCGCGAAACAGGCCGCGCGTCGCCGCAGGACGGGCTGAAACGCCACTGCTTCTGTGATCGCTGCGAGCGTGCAAAAGAAAGTCTGCTTGAAACGAAAAAAAGCCGCATCGCTGCGGCTTTTTTCCTGGCTGATCGACATCCGGGCCTCGCGTCGCGAGCGCCCGGATGCATGGATCAATTGCCTGCGGTGCCGTTGATGTAAGCGCGGCTCAACGCATACGCCTGCGCGCCGACCTTGCGGCCGAGCTTGCGGCCTTCCTGGTCGCCAAGGCGGAAGTGGATGCCGCCATACAGGCGCGAGATGCCCGCTTCATCCGCCGCAGCCGAGAAGGTCGGCCACGACAGCGTGATCGGCTGCGCCGGGACCACGCCGGGCTCGACCACAGAGAAGCCGGCCGGCACCACTGCAGAGTTCGGGAAGTGATCGCTACCGGTGAACAGCTTCAGCGTTTCCGCAGCGGACGAGCTGAAGGTGCTGTGGCCGGAGATATGCTCACCGAACGGCGGAGTGACGAAGTTGAGCGCCTGATACGGGCGCCAGTCCTGGCCCTTGATCAGCTTGGTGCCTTGACCCGGGCCACCCCAGGCGAAGATCAGCCGGTTGTTGAACTCGAAATTGATCAGGGTGATCGGGCGCGAGTTGTCGAACTGGCGCTTGTAGCCCCACACGGCGACACCCGCGTCGAACATCGCATTGCTGAGAGCGAAGTGCATCCGCACGTCCTGGCCCAGGGAATGCTGCTTGCGGTCCGACACCTGCTTGGCGAACAGCATCCAGGTGCCCGGCGGAGTTTCCGAGCCCGGACCATCCGCCCACCACTCGGCGATCGACTTGGTGCGATCGTTGAGCGTGGCGCTGTAGGCGAGCACTTCCGCCGTCTGGCGCCAGTACTCGAAGCTGTTGCGTGGCGCCGGCGGCGCGATCGGGAACTGGTTGTACTGGGTCAGGGCAAAACCCTTGACGTTGCCCCAGTGCGGGGTGAGAAACGATTGGATGTTGAAACCGCCGCTGCCATTGGGCACAGCCAGCGGCTGCCAGCGTGTTGGATCGACGATATTGAACGGGCCGTTGACCGGGACGTAGCCGGTGTAGTCGCTGTACGGTGCGCCGCCGTTGAGATTGCCGAGTTGATTGGAACCGTCGGTGCGACGGAACTGAATCACGGCAGCGGCAGCGACGTTGCCGACACCTTGTGGCGTGGAAAGATCGCCGGAGGTGTCGGCCGGATCGTAGCCCAGACGCGCCATTTCGGCATTGAACTGCACTGTGCGGCTCGGGAAGAGTTCGACCAGGGCGCGATACGCAGCGAAGCTCATCGCCTTGCGACGATTGGCATCGGTGCGCTCGGACGCCGGGCGACGCAGCTCTCCGCCGAGTTGGGTGCCATTGGCCTTGTTGTCGTAGGCCGCCCAGGCGTCATACATGGAGGTGTTGATGATGGCATTGGCACGGGAGAAGATCGGCGGCGCCATGCGAGTCGCACGCACGGCCTGGAGAGCCTGGTCGTTCCAGTCGGTGACGAGGGTGGCCGCTTGGGCCGAACCGGTGACACCGATCGCAAGAGCGCAAGCCAGCGCAAGCCTGGCAGGAAGCTGTTTCATTCGCATTATTCGGATTTCCCTGTACTTGTTACTTGAGAAGTGGTCATCGAAAACGCTGTCAAGCGGGCCTGTTCACCCCCCCCCGCGCTGTCGATGACCTGATTGTGAAATGCTGCCGTCTCATGTCGTGACACTGCCACGACATGACGACAGTTCCGTGTCGGATCCAAGGCTTCCGAATGGACAGTACGTTGGAAGGGCTGCCGGCCGGACAAGCCCATCGACATCGATCAACGACCGGTCGGCTCGGACCGGCGCCTCGACATATACCGCAAGCGCTCCGGGGACGACCGCGTAGAATGTCGGTTTGCCCGACCCAACACGACACATGAGCGACACTGCACGCCCCGCCTTCCACGGTTTCGAACAGATCCCGCTCCGCGAATACGCCGAACGCGCGTATCTCGACTACTCGATGTACGTGGTCCTGGACCGCGCCCTGCCCTTCCTCGGCGACGGCCTCAAGCCCGTGCAGCGCCGGATCATCTTCGCGATGAGCGAGCTGGGCCTCAACGCGGGCGCCAAACCGAAGAAATCCGCGCGTACCGTCGGCGATGTCATCGGCAAATACCATCCGCACGGCGACAGCGCCTGCTACGAAGCGCTGGTGCTGATGGCGCAGCCGTTCTCGTACCGCTATCCGCTGATCGACGGCCAGGGCAACTTCGGCTCCAGCGACGATCCGAAATCGTTCGCGGCGATGCGCTATACCGAATCCAAACTCACGCCGATCGCCGAAGTGCTGCTGGGCGAGATCGGCCACGGCACCGTGGACTG
>JBIITV010000215.1:0-5281 GCA_044340325.1 Lysobacteraceae bacterium | reverse complement strand
GTGTACTCGATGCCCTTGAAACCCGCCGGCGCCTCCACTTCTTCCTGTTTGGTGACGACGAAATCCTCGACTTCCTCGCCGATCGCCGTAGAGATTTTCTTCGCGGTCTTGCTGCTGACGGCAGCAGGCGATGCTGCTTCGGTATTCACTGCAGCACCGCCGGATGGCTGTGCCGTGGGGGTTCTGCCAGCGGCTTGGCTCGCATTTCGTCGACCTTGCCCCTTGCCTGTGCTTGCGAACTCCGTGCACATGGCGTCACCACCGGTATTCATGCCGAAACTCAGCATCCTGCCTGCTTTCGACGGCTCCAGAATTTCGCATTTGTATTTCTTGCCGCCGTTCGTCTCGACGGTGTACTCAATGCCCTTGAAACCCGCCGGCGCCTCCGCTTCTTCCTGTTTGGTGACGACGAAATCCTCGGCTTCCTCGCCGATCGCCGTAGAGATTTTTTTCGCGGTCTTGTCGCTGACAGACACGGCTGCTGTGCCGTGGGCATGGTTGTTTGTGGGCTTGTTGTTGGCGGCAATTGCGAAACCTGAAACGCCCGTAATTGACAGCAGCAATATCAAAGCCTTGGTTTTATTCGGATTCATCGTCAACTCTTTCATGTCGGTTGGAACTCCTAAAAAAAGTCCGCGCCTGCAGTAAGCTCGGACGTGCCTGGACTCTGGATCTATCTGAGGCTGGGCGGTGTTTGCAGCAGTGCAATACTTGGGCGTGCCATGGTGGCAATCGCGCGACCAACCGCTTGTCCAACGTGTGTCACCACAGGGTTGCGCATGCCTTGGCATCCAGCCCCGACGAAAGTTTTGCCGACTCCGGATGGCGGTCTTGGGTGTCCGGGCGAAGCGCCGGCGCGCCGGCCTGAACCGCAGCTTCGAAGGGCTTTCCACATCGGCTGCTTCGAAGAACACCGCATACGGCCAGACCCCACAGCCCGCCCTTGCCGTAGAACGCTCGATACACCACCAGAGCCTTCAGCGTTTCGCTGTGCCTGGCTAGATCGGGAAACTGGTATTCGCCGCCTTTGCAGTGCCACTAGCGGCTTGGGTGATGGCAGGCAGCGGTGCAAGGTCGGTCATGCGTGTCTCGGGCGATCGGGTTCGCGGAGAGAGGACATCGCAGATCGGCGATCGGCGCGCGCCTTGCGTTGAATCGACCCCGGGCCAGCGAAAAATCCGGACGCCGTTGCGCTCACGAAAAAGGCGGGGTGTTGCCCCCGCCTTTTGTATCGTGCCCTGGAACAATCGTCCGAGACTCTGGCAGCTTGAGAAGCCAGCGGCTCAGAATCCGATCGCAGCGGGGTCCTTCGAGGCCGGAACCGCGCCATTGCCAGTGTTGGAGGCGACCGCCTCGGTGCTGCCACCGTCGACCCAATAGCCGCCGCCGTATTCATAGCGGATATTGCCGTCGTAGTCTTCGTAGGTCCGCACCACGAACTTGTCGATGTAGCGCGGCTTGGTGCCGCCGATGTCGGTGTACTCGTGGGTGAAGTACGCATCGCAGTACGACGGCATCTGATTGCCGATTTCGGAATCGCTGTCGGGCCCGGTCCAAATCCGCAGGGTCTGGTTCAACGTGGCGGCATCGCAACGACCGGCACCGTTGCCGAGGGCTTCGACCAGCGTGCCCATCTGCGGCGAAAAGCTGGCGGCTGGGCACATTTTCAGGAAATTGATGCGCGCCTCGATGGTTTTCCAGGGCTTGCTGAGGTTGATGCTGAAATACCTGCGCAGCGAGGCAGCACATTCGCCTGGCGGGCTGCCGGTGGACAGGCAGATGATGGCTTCGCAGGCCGACGCCTCATCGCCGCTGAGGGCTTGGTCCTGCTGACCCTTGATGAGCTCGTCGACCATCGCCTGCATATCGTCGGTCACGCCGGGGGTGGCGTCCGAGCCGGAACCCACGGCCTTGGTGGTGCCGGAGCCGGTGTCTTCGTAGCTTTCGGGCTGTTCGGTGGTGACGTCGTTGGAGGCTTCGGGCAGTGGATCTGCGGTGCTCTGTGCGTTGGCGGCTGCCGACGACACCACGAGGGCCACGGCGAGTGCGAGCGCGGACAGCGTGCGGTTGTTCATAAGACTTCTCTCCTGTAGTCATATCGCATCGGCGAGAACGACCGCCTTGGCGAATCTCGAGTTTCTCGTATCGCCCGGGATTTCCGAACGTTCACAGCTGACATTGCCCCCGCATTCCGATGGCTTGCGGACGTGCCGGACACGGCGCCGCCCACTGCAGAAGCTATCGTGGCCAGACTAACGGAGTTCCATGTCGTTTTGCAAAGCATCCCCGCACTTGGCGACCCGCTGACGGGCGGGTCAGTGAAGGGTCGGACAACATATAGACAAGCTACTGAATTTGAAATGGTTGTTGGCGGAAACGGCCGGTCGGACAGCTTCCGCATGGGACTCGAGGGCAGTGACCGTCTGTCGGAAGGTGTGGCCGTCCGGCCGGAACGGTGGGTGTTATCCCAACGCCTGCGCGATCAGGGCGGGTCCTGCGGACGGCGCGGCGGGAAAGGCAGCACCACGCCACGCGGCTCTTCGTCGCGGTGCCAGAGCACCGGGACCTCCGTCGGTGCGGGCAGTTCCAGCTCGGCAGCGTCGTCTTCGGCCGGCTCGTCCTCCAGCTCCCAGCTGTACTGCTTGCGCGGGGGGATGGGGTCCGCATGGCGGAACAGGAAGGCCGACAGTATCCCGCCCAATGCCCCGCCCAGATGCGACTGCCAGGACACGCCGGGCTCCTGCGGCAGCACTGTCAACAACATGCCCCCATAGAGGAAGAACGCGATCATCGCCGCCGCGATCGACGGTCGGTCCCGGCGCAGGAGGCCCAGCGCGAACACCAGGAACATCAGGCCGTGGGTGAGCCCACTGGCGCCGAGGTGATGGCTCCCTGCGTCGCCCAACAGCCACGCGCCGAGCCCGGAGCTCAGCCAGAAGATCGGCAGTGCCCGCACGGTCGCCTTCGGATACACGCTGCCGGCAAGGCTGCCGAGCAGCAGCAGCGAGGCGGCATTGGCTGCGATGTGTTCGACCGAGCCATGCAGCAGCGGTGCGGTCAGCAGGCCCCAGAGCCCCTGCGCGCTGAGGGCGGTCACGGTGAGCGGCCGGTAGTCTTCGCCCTGTTGCAGTGCGAAGACCGCCGCCAGCACCAGCACGAAGGCGAGACTGACGTTCAGCGCCCTCAGCAGGCGCCGCCGGTCTGCGGCGCGCTGTGTCGGGGTGTCGGGGAGGTCTTCTGGCGTGTGCAGATGCATTGGCAATCTGTGGTGCCGCAGCGGGGCCCGATCAAGGCCGCCCAGGGGAAAAGGCGGCCTTGTGTCCGGAACGCTGCGTTCAGCCCTGCGCTGCCGGCGGTGCCGGCCGCATCAGGCTCAGCACCACCGTGGCCGCGATGGTCGCGACCACCACGCCCAGCGAGACCATGACCGGGATCTTGTAGACATCGATCAGCAGCATCTTCGTACCGATGAACATCAACACGATCGCCAGGCCGTAGGGCAGCAAGTGGAAACGGTCGGCCATGCCTGCCAGCAGGAAGAACATCGCGCGCAGGCCCAGCACCGCGAACACGTTCGAAGTCAGCACGATGAACGGGTCGCTGGTGATCGCGAAGATCGCCGGGATCGAGTCCACCGCGAAGATCAGATCGGTCACCGCGATCAGCACGATCACCACGAACAGCGGCGTATACCAGCGCTTGCCGTCGATTTTCACGATGAAGTCGTTGCCGTGATAGTCCTTGGTCAGCGGCAGGTGCCCGCGCATCCACTTCAGCGCCGGGTTCTTTTCGAGATCCGGCGATTTGCCTGCGGCGATCAGCATCTTGATGCCGGTCAGCACCAGGAAGATGCCGAAGACGTAGAGAATCCAGTGGAATTTCGTGATCAGGATCGCGCCGGCGAAGATCATGATCGCTCTGAGCACGATCGCGCCGAGAATACCGATGATCAGCACTTTCTGGCGCTGCAGCTCGGGCACCGCGAAATAGGTGAACAGCATCAGGAAGACGAAGATGTTGTCGACCGCCAGCGACTTCTCGACCAGATAGCCGGTGAGGAACTCCAGCGCGACGCGGTTGCCGACGACTTCGCCGGCTTCCCGGCCCACGTACCACCACAGCCAGGCGTTGAACGCCATCGCCATCGCGACCCAGCCGATGCTCCAGCCCAGCGCTTCCTTGAATGTCACCTTGTGTGGGCCGCCGTGGCGCATCAGCACCAGGTCGACGAGCAGGGCGACGACGACGAGCGCGGCGAACACGCTCCATAACAACGGACTACCGATGGTGGTCATGCAAAAAGCTCCAGTCAGAAACGAAAACGCCCAACCGCGAGGCTGGGCGTTTCATCGACCGGACCCGGCAGGCAAGACCTGCGAGGTACCGTGCGGGAGACGGACCTTCGCCTAGCGGCGAAGGTCTCGCTCGCAGCCGTCGGCACCGGGTGCCTGAGCGACTGCCGCCGGGCCGGAGCTGGGTGGACCCAAACTCGTAATGACGACCACGACGAATGGGAGCTACTCCCCTTCAGAACCGGCAATGCTCCCGGAAAGGCGGGGTCCTGTCAATTACAATACGAACATGAACGAAAACAGCGCATTGCCGCAGATCCATCTCAAGAACAGCTGGACCTCCCGCCACCCCTGGATTTTCCAGAAGCTCGTCGAAAAGCCCGTCCAGCGCCCGAAGCCGGGCAGTCTGGTCGATGTGATCGGCAACGACGGCGTCTGGACCGCGCGCGGCTTCTACAACGGCCATTCGCGGATCTCGCTGCGTCTGCTGGAGCGCGACCCGGATATCGCGATCGACGCTGCGTGGTTTTCGCGCAAGATCGCCGAAGCGGTCAGCCTGCGCCGCGACGTGCTGAAGCTGGATGCGGTGAGCAACGCCTGGCGCGTGGTCCACAGCGAAGGCGACGGCCTGAGCGGCCTGGTCGTCGACCGTTACGACGATCTGCTGGTGGTCGAATACTTCAGCGCCGGCATGTTCCGCTACCGCGAATGGATCTATGCCGCGTTGAAGGAACAATTTCCGGGCTGCCGCTTCCACGCCTTCGCCGACGAACACGTGCAGAAGCAGGAGAGTTTCGACTTTCGCGGCACCGAGCCCGCAGCGCCGGCGATCATCACCGAATACGGCATCAGGTTTCGCGCCGATCCCGCCGGTGCGCACAAGACCGGCTTTTTCGCCGACCAGCGCGAGAACCGCGAATGGCTGTCGCACCAGTGTGCGGGCAAGCGCGTGCTGGATCTGTGCTGCAACACCGGCGGTTTCGGCGTCT
>JBIITV010000139.1:0-11007 GCA_044340325.1 Lysobacteraceae bacterium | reverse complement strand
CCGCGCGCGGCGCCAGCGAAGTGGTCGGCATCGACATCGACGACGACGTGCTTGAGATCGCCAAGGCCAACGGCAAGTTGAACAATGTACGCCCGCGTTTCGTGCAGGCCGACATCTTCCCGTGGCTGCGCGACGCCGCGAACAGCGGCGAGCAGTTCGATGTCGTTATTCTCGATCCCGCAAAGATGACCCGCGACCGCGAGCAGATCATTCCCGCACTGAAGAAATATCTCGACATGAACAAGCTCGCGATGGGTGTGGTCAAACCCGGCGGCTTGTTCGCGACGTTCTCGTGCACAGGTCTAGTGAGCGAAGAGCAGTTCCTCGATGCCGTGCGCCGCGCCGCGTACTACGCCGGACGCACGGTGCAGGTGCTGAAAGTCGCCGGTGCCGGCGCCGATCATCCGTGGCTGACCGACGTGCAGGAAAGCCGGTATCTGAAGGCGGTGTTCTGTCGCGTCGTGGATTGACCGTTCGGCGGTTCATGCAGCGCGGTTTCTGTATTGTCGCGCCGATTCGCCGGGAAGACTTGCCGGTCAGGTTTGTGTCCGCCGGAACCACCAGACCATCGCCGCAGCGGTGAAGTACATCACCAGGCTGTAGATCGCGGCGGGAATCGAGAACGCCGACTGTCCCAGCACGTTCAGCGCGATGAAGATCGCGAGCGTGCTGTTGTGGATGCCGATCTCGAATGCGATCGCGATCGCCTGCCGCCGTTCGATCTTCGCCAGCCGCGCGCAGCCGTAACCGACGCCGAGACTGAGCAGGTTCAACATCAGGCAGACGCCGGCCACGCTTGCCGCGTGCGCCCGCATCATGTCGCGCTCTTTCACTACCGACAGCACGATCAGCCCGACGAGAATGGCCAGCGACAGCGGCTTGACCAGGCGTTCCAAGCGATCGGCGAGCGCTGGCGTGCGTGCGCGCATCAGCATGCCGAATGCCACCGGCACCAGGATGATCGCGCCAACCTCGACGATCTTCTGCACCGGCGGCGGCACCGAAGCTTCGCTGCCGAGGAAATGCTGCATCGACCACTGTACGATCAAGGGCAGGGTGATCAGCGCGAGCAGGCTGTTGATCGCGGTCAGGGTGATATTGAGCGCGACATCGCCTTTCGCAAGGTGGCTGAAGACGTTCGCGGTGGCGCCGCCCGGCGAGGCCACCAGCAGCATCAGCCCGATCGCCAGCGGCGCGGGCAATGCGAAGACCAGACACAGCGCGAAGGCGATCGGCGGCAGTACCAGCATCTGCGCGGCCAGACCGATCACCACCGGTCTGGGCATCCGCAGCACGCGGGCGAAATCGGCGATGCGCAGATGCAGGCCAAGACCGAACATGATGATGCCTAGCGCCATCGGCAGCAGCACGGTGGTGATCAGGCTCGCTTGCATCGTCGCTTCTGCGGTAAGGCTCTGCCGGAAGCTCATGATCGCATGCAGGCCAGGCCGCTCGCGAACGCCGGCGCCACCAGGCCGGCAGTACCGCAGTACCGGCTTCTCGCCAGCGCGTTTCGCGGCCCGAGACGGTGCGGGCTACACTGACGCGATGATCGAAACGTCGAACCTGTCCCTGCTGCTGTTGATCCTGATCGCCGTAGCGGCGGTAGTCGCCGTGGCGCTGTTGATCCTGCTGGTGTCGCGCAGGCCCGACGCCGCGCTCGACCGCCTGCGTGCGCGTGTCGAAGAAGCGCTGCGCGAGGAGCAGCGCGCCGGACGCGGCGAACTGCGCCAACAGCTCGACAGTCTGGAGCTGGCGCAGGCGCAGCGGATCGAGGGCTTCGGCCGCAGTCTCGCCGATCTGACCCTGCGCACCGATGCGCGCCTCGACGAGCTTCGCGCAGCGCTCAACGACGATGCGCAAAAGTCGCGGACCGAGCTGGCGGGCGGACAGAAGCAGTTCGCCGACGGGTTGGGCGCGCAGCTGCGCGAGTTGACCGACCGCAACGAACAGCGCCTCACCGAACTGCGCGTTACGCTCGAACAGAAGCTGCGCGAACTGCAGACCGGCAATGAGGCCAAGCTTGAGCAGATGCGCGCGACCGTCGACGAGAAACTGCAGTCGACCTTGGAGACGCGGCTCACCGAAAGCTTCGGCAATGTCGCGCAGATGCTGGTGCAGGTGCATCAGGGTCTGGGCGACATGAACAAGCTGGCCTCGGATGTCGGCGGCTTGCAGCGCGTGCTGAACAACGTGAAATCGCGCGGCATCTTTGGCGAGGTGCAGCTGGCGGCGCTGCTGGAGCAGGTGTTCGCACCGGACCAGTACGCGGCGAACGTGAAAACCGTGCCCGGCAGCGATGCCAGCGTCGAATTCGCGGTGCGCTTTCCCGGCTCCGAGCGCGATGCGCCGGTGTGGCTGCCGATCGACGCCAAGTTTCCGCGCGAGGATTACGAACGCCTCCTGGATGCACAGGAACAGGGCGACGTGGACGCCGCGCGGCTGGCCGGCGATGCCCTGGAGCGGCAGGTGCGCAAGCAGGCGCGGGAGATCCACGACAAATACGTGTCGCCGCCGCACACCACCGAATTCGCGATCATGTTTCTGCCGACCGAAGGCCTGTATGCGGAAGTGCTGCGGCGGCCCGGTCTGGTCGAAGCGCTGCAGCGCGACCAGCGCATCGCGGTCGCGGGGCCGACCACACTGCTGGCGCTGATGACCAGCTTCCACATGGGTTTCCGCACGCTCGCCATCCAGGAGCGCTCCAGCGAAGTGTGGCGCACGCTGGGCGCGGTGAAGACCGAGTTCGCCAAGTTCGGCACGGTGCTGGACGGGGTCAAGAAAAAACTCGACGAAGCCAGCAACAAGATCGAAGAGACCAGCGTGCGTTCGCGCGCGCTGGGCCGCAAGCTGCGCGAGGTGGAGGCGCTGCCTGCGGGCGAAGCGCAGAAGCTATTGGGCGATATCGCAGCGGACGCTTCGGGCGATGACAGTGTCGACGATGGTTGAAAGACGGCGCAGGGCGGGCTCAAGCCCGCCATTGCGGCATCCCGGATCGATTCAAACGATGACCGGAATCAGTATTCGTAAGCGCGAGGTGAGCTGACAACCCGCAATGTCGGGCCAAGGCCCGACCTACGGGGTGCCCGGAATCACCGGCATCGCGTCGATCGGCACCGTTGGATTGTCTTCGTTGTCGGTCCGCAGATACTCCGGCAGCGATGCATCGGTGTCGTCGTCGCGGTCGCCGAAGATCTGATACTGCCGGCGCTGCATCCAGGCGTCGCGTACCAGCGCGTAGTCGTCGGTGGCGCCTTCGCGCATGCGGTCCACGCTGAGCAGTTGGGTGCGCACGTCGACCAGCTGCAGACCCTGCAGGAACACGCGCAGTTTGTCCGATTCGATCGGCCGGGTCAGCGACAGCGGCGCGTCGCCGGCCATACCGAGCGCGTCGCGAACGGTGCGCGGGCCGAACAGCGGCAGCTCCACGTAGCGGGATTGTTTCCAGCCCCAGACACCGAGGGTCTGGCCGAAGTCCTCGCTCTTGTTCGGAATCTTCGCCGAGGTGGCGGGGTCGAACACGCCGCCGATGCCGAGGGTACTGTTGAGCAGGAATCGGCCGATCGCATGCCCCGCCTGTTTCGGCTTGCCCTGCAGCAGCGCATTGACCGCGCTGACCGGCTGGCCGAGGTTGTTGAAGAAATTACCGACGCCCAGCCGCACCGGGCGCGGCGTGACTTTCACGTAGGCGGTCGCCAGCGGTTTTGCGATGCTGCGGTCGACGACGTCGTTGAAGCGATGTACGCGGCGATTGAACTTCTCCCAGGGGTCGAAACTCGCGGCTTGGGTCGCGGGCGCGGGCAGGGTCGGGTCGGCGATCGGGTCGTATTCCGGGGGCAGCTCGCCATTGCCGTAAATCGCGGCGAAATCCTGCTCGGCCTCGGTTGGCCCAGCGCTCGCGGCTTCGGTGCTCGTCGCAGCTTGCTGGCTTTGCGTCTTCGGGTCGGTCGCAGTCGATACAGCGGAAGTGCCTCCATCGCCTGCGGCGATGTCGACGGGCGACGCTGCAGCCTCCATCGGTGCTTCGACTACGGTGACGGTCGGCGGGGCGTCTTGTGAGGCGGCCTTGTGCGCGCAGCCGCTGGCGAGCAGCGCGGCGAGGACAAGAGCGGCCCGGGGGAGGAGGCGCGAAGTCGTCATGGGTCGAGTGTAGCCCTTGCGATGGCGGCGGGGCGTGGGCAGGAAGTCGTGTAGGGCGGCATCAGTCACGGACGAAAGCGAGGCCGTGCCCGAGGCGATAGGCCGCGCGCAGCTCGGCGTAGCCCTCGGGGCTGCCGTCGATCTCGACCGTGCCGCAGCGAGCCGCGAGCAGGGAAATCAAGGCCAGACCGGCGCTGTCGATTGATCCCACGGCGCCCAGATCGAAACGCCGCACCCCCGCCAGATCGTGGGGAACGCGCGGCCACAGCGCGGCGATCGCGCTACGGTGCAGAGGGCCTTCGAAACGGAGTGTTTCGTCGGTACGCACGATGTTGCAGGCAGCGTTCACTGTCCTGCGTCTGCCTTGATCTGGCCATTGCGCAGCTCGGTGGCGACCTGCCTGATGGTCTTGCGCTGCAGTTCGGCATCGAACTGGTTGCGGAAGGTCTGTACGTAGGAGACGCCTTCGACCATCACGTCGAAGACCTTCCACTGGTTGCCGGTCTTGCGCATCAGGTAATCGACCGGAATGGGTTCGCCGCCCTGGCGCAGGAATTCGCTTGAGACCTTCACGCCCTGGCCTTGCGTCAGAATCTTTTCCGACTTCACCCGCACCCGCAGCTGGGTGTTGAAATCGAGCAGCGACGAGCCGTAGCGCTGCATCAGGTTGTCGGCCAGCGCGTCGGCGAACAGTTTCACGTCCTCGTCGGCGGCGCCGCGGCCGTGGCGCCCAAGCACCAGGCGTGCGGCATAGTCGCGGTCGAACATCGCGTTGAATTCGGTGCTGACGAACTGGCGCAGCGCGACCCGGTTCTTGGCGAACTCAGCGCGGCGTTTCTCAAGCGTGGTGAGCACACGCTGGCTGTTGTTGAGCACCAGTTGGCTGGGCGTGCCCTGCATGGTGGCCGAAACGGGCGCGGCGGGGCGCGCCGTCTGGGCGAGGGCCGGGGTCGCAGCGAACACGACGGCGCCGATGAATACGGGCAGAAGACGGAGTGTCATGGTCATGGGGTCGGGGCGGTGTCTGTGGGGGAAGCGCCGGAGGGCGCATTGGAGTCTTCGGCGTCCGGTTTGGTTCCGGTGCCGCCGAAAATATATTTGCCGGCCATCTGGATCAGATCGACCGCCGGGCTGGTGAATGCGATCTCGTCGCCCGGTTTCAACGCCTGCATGTCGCCGCCCGGCTGCAGGCCGACATAACTTTCGCCGAGCAGACCGCCGGTGAGGATGCTGGCCGAGGTGTCGATCGGCAGATCCTTGTAGCGGCTGTCGATGCTGAGCGTGGTCACGGCGTCGAGCTTGAGCGGATCCAGTTCGATCGTCGCGACCTTGCCGATGGCGACGCCGCCGATCTTCACCGGCGCCATCGGCCGCAGCTGGCCGAGGTTGGTGAAGCGGGCCTTCAATTCGTAGGTACTTTCGCCGAAACCGAAGCGGCCGTTGGTGGAGGCGATCGCAAGCACCAGCAGCGAGGCCAGCGCCAGCAGCAGAAAGGCGCCGACGGCGAATTCGAGGCGTGGGCCACGTGCAGTCATGATGGAGAAACCTCGTTGGAAAACGCGTCTGTGTAAAGCGTATCGATGTAAAGCGTGGCGGTCATCGCGATCACCGGAACAGGAATGCGGACAGAACGAAATTGAACATCAGCACCAGCAGCGAGGCATTGACGACCGCGCGGGTGGTGGCGACCGAGGTGCCTTCGATGGTCGGTTCGGCATGGAAGCCCACGTACGATGCCACCAGCGCGGCGGTGCCGCCGAAGACGGCCGATTTCAGGAACGCCGGCAGGAAATCCTCGTGGAAGTCCACGGCGTCCTTCATCACCTGCCAGAAGCTGCCGTTTTCGATGCCCAGGACCTGCACCGCCTGGAACCAGCTGGCGGCGATGGCGAAGCAGCAGAAGAACGCAGTGAGCAGCGGCACCGTGATCACCGCCGCCCAGAATCGCGGCACCACCGCCTTGCGAACCGGGTCGATGCCCATCAGCCCGAGCGCGGTGATCTGGTCGGTGGCGCGCATCAGTCCGAGTTCGGCGGCGATCGAACTGCCCGCCCGGCCGACGAACAGCAGCGCGGTGAGCACCGGTGCCAGTTCGCGATACATGCCCAGACCGATCAACGCGCTGATCTGGTTCGCGGCGCCATAGGTCTGCAGCGCGCGATAACCCAGCAGCGTGATCGAAAGACCGACGAAGGCGCCGCCGACGGCGATGATCGGCAGGCTGCGCGCGCCGATCTTGTAGATCTCGCGGGTGAGTTCTCGCCAGAAATCGCGGTTCGGTCTGGTGGCGCGGAACACCGACAGCGAAAACATCCCGGCGCGGCCGATACCGCCGATGGTCTGCGCGAACGCCATCACGCGGCCTCCGTGCGCGGCACGGTGTCGAATGGACGGGTATCGAAAGGAATGGGCCCGTCCGGTTCGCCCTTGAGGAACTGGCGGATCAGCGGATCGCCGGTGGTCTCGAGCTCGGACGGGGTGCCGTCGAACATGATGCTGCCGTTGGCGATGACCACCGCGCGGTCGGCGATGGGCAGGGTCTCGTGGACGTGATGGGTGACGATGATGCTGGTCAGACCGAGGCTGTCGTTGAGCCGCGAGATCAGGCTCATGATCACGCCGCTGGCGATGGGGTCCAGGCCGGTCAGGGGTTCGTCGTAGATCATCAGCGGCGGATCCAGCGCCAGTGCGCGTGCCAGCGCCACGCGACGGGCCATGCCGCCGGACAGCTCGCGCGGGTAGAGATCCGCAGCGGCGCGCAGGCCGACCGCGTGCAGTTTCATCTCGACCAGATGGCGGATGACCGCTTTGGGCAGATCGGTGTGGGTGCTCAGCGGCAGCGCGACGTTCTCGGCGGCGGTCAGATCGGTCAGCAGGCCGTTGCCCTGGAGCAGCACGCCGATGCTCTTGCGCAGCTCCAGCAGCTCGCGCTTGCGCTGCGGAACCGGTTGACCCAGCACTTCGACGCTGCCGGCGGCGGGTTCGAGTTCGCCGGTGATCGCAGACAGCAGGGTCGATTTGCCGCAGCCGGAAGGCCCGAGGATGGCGGTGACGCTGCCGCGCGGCACGGTCAGATCGATGTCGCGCAGGATCGTGCGCGTCCCGCGATCGAGACGGAGACCGGTGACGCGGACGGCGGCGGAGGCATTGGGCATCGGGACTTCGGGGAGGTTGGGGCGCGGACGCAGGACCGCAAACTTGTCGAGGATGGCGGCTGCAGGCTGAATCCACCGGGAGTGGTGGGCTTTCGTTCCGCCGCAGAGCGCGACATTGTCCCCGCCGCGATGCGGCTTGTCTGCGGCGATGCCGGCAGGGCAGTGTTCCATCGGCGTCATGGTCGGGCTTGTGCCTGCGGGCGACAGCGGCGAGGATGTGGCCGCTGCCGGACCGCGCAGCATGCTGGACAGGGGAGCCGCGTTTCATGGAACTGCTGACACTTGAACATTTCGCCGGCTGCGTGAACGAGACGTTCACCGCTGCGCTCAACGACATGGACGTGGAGTTCGTATTGGTGGAGGCCCGGCCCCTTCCGGTGAAGGCCGACAACGCGATGCGCGCCCCGTTCTCGCTGCTGTTCCGCAACACCTCGCCGATCCTGTTCCCGCAACAGATTTACGCCATGCGCCACACGCGGGTGGGCGAGGTCGGGATTTTCCTGGTGCCCGTGGCGCAGGAGCGCGCCGGCTTTCTGTATCAGGCGGTCTTCAACTGACCGCACCGCTGTAGCGACAGCGGCGCTACGAGGGCGGTGCCCAGCGCATCAGCCGATGCGATCCTTCGCTGCTTTCGACGACGAACCCCAGCCGTTCGTACAGCCGGCGCGCGCCCGGATTCGTTTGCTGCACGTGCAGACGCATCCCGTGGCCGAGTGTCGCAGCTTCGGTCTGACTTTGACGGATGAGCGAAGTCCCCACACCACTGCCGCGCAGGGCGGGAAACAGGCTGATGTCCACGAGCAGGTGATCGGGCCCCACGCGCTGCAGGTAATAGCGGCCGACCGGGCCGCGCTGGGCATGTTCGATCCCGAGGAAGTCGGCGTCGCCGAAATGCTGCATGTAGTGTTTGTGCTGCAGCCCGAACTGCTGGTCGAGAAAGCTGCGCTTGGCGATGTCCGGCCACGGCACCGGCGCCATTTCCTCGGCGCGGGTGCTGGCGTAGAGATCGCGCAGCCAGGAGAGATCGCGGTCGTGCAGCGCACGCAAAGAAAACCCGCGCTCGGCGAGGAGCGCGGGTGTTTGCATGCGGCCGGCGCGTTCCGGTGGGAACGGTGCCAGCTGCGATGGTGCCGTGATCGTCAAGTTACGGGAACGAGGGGTAGATACCCTGCAGCGCGATGCAGAAATTCACACCGAGATACGGCTGCTGGTTCTGGTGAGGCTGCCCGCCGCCTGCGCTGGGGCTGAGCATATTTGGAGCGAATTGGGTATTCGGCGAGCCTGCAGGCAGGAACGAGGTTGCCGCGCCGTCCGATGAAACCGACAGCGCATTGTTCGGCGAAGGAGAACCGGCGCGCTTGCTGGTGTCGTTTTGCGCGTACAGCACGAAGCCGTGGTTGTGCTGCGGAATCTGGTTGCTGGTGAGGGTGACGGTGTTGACCCCGAAGGTCTGGCCCAGCACCACCGGCGACAGCCCTGGCCCGTTGCCCTGCTCGCAGCCGGCGCGGCCGGCAAAATTGGGCAATTGAAAGGTGGTCTGGCCGTTGCCGCCGTAGGTCACGCCAAGCAAGGAGAACAGAGCGGTGTTCTGCGAAATCGGCAGGGTGGCGCCGTTTGCGAACGCCCAGCCGCGCGGGTTGAAGTTGAAGCCGAACAGCTGGATTTCGCCGATGAAAGGTTGAGTCATGACATGGTTCCTCCGATGAGGTGCCGCGGGATCGCCGCGACCGCGCCTGCGTGGCGCGATGAATGGGAATACGTGCGTGCGCCCACTGCGTCAGGCCTGCGACGGGAAGATGCCCTGGGTCGCGATGCAGTACTGCACCGTCAGCGTTGGCATGCGATTCTCGTGCGGTTGACTGCCGCCTGCTTGGGTCACCGCATTGGCGGCCTGGGTGAACGGCGTGCCTCCGGTGATGTCGGTGACGTACATAGTCTGGTTGGCGAGCGCTCCAGGTATCGCGCTGGTGCCCGGCGTGCCGGTCGTCGCAGCGCCAGTGGTCGCGATGGCGGTGTGGGTGTGCGCCGGCATCTGCGTCGGCAGCACCGTGACGGTTTCGTTGCCGGCCCTCTGGCCGATGACATAGGTACTCAGGCCGGGTCCGGTGCCCTGGTGGATGGGCAGGCGCCCGCGCAGATCTGGCACGCCGAAAGTGGTCTGCCCGTCACCGCCGTAAGTGGTGCCGATCAGGGCGAACAGGGCGTCGTACTCGGAAATGGGCAGCAGGCTGCCGTCGCAGGCCTGCCAGCCGTTGGGGGCGCCGCGGGTGCCGAAACCGAACATACGGATCTCGCCGATATAGGGTGTACTCATGGGACTTTGCTCCGAAAGTCGTACAGGTCGGGACGCGCAGCGTGCCCGAGCCGGATCAAGAGGGTGGTCGCGCTCAGTTGCGCGACGGGAAGATGCCGCTGAGCGCGACGCAGAAATTGATCACGCTGTAGGGCTGCAGGTTCGGGTGCGGCTGGTTGCCGCCGACTGGAGCGACCGTGGCCGGATTCAGCGGAACAGCGGGTCCGCTCGACGCCGCGAACATTGGTGCTGTGGTGTTGGCATAGATCGCACCGTTCGGATTGCGGGTGGTCCCGTTGCTGGTGGTGGCATTGAGCTGGTGGCCGTGTGCCGGCAGGTTGGTGCTCAGCAGGGTGACGTTTTCGACGCCTGACGCCTGACCGATCTGCACCGCCGGCGGTTGCCAGCCCGGATCCACCGACGACGCATAACCAATCGGCGTGCGGCTTCGGAGGTCCGGCAGCGCGAAGTTGGTGGTGCCGTTGCCCCCGTACTGTGTTCCCAAGAGCGAGAACAGGGCTTGGTTCTGGTTGATAGGCAGCAGCTGCCCGTTGCATAGCGCCCAGAATCTCGGCGCGAAGTTGAAACCGGTCATCATGCTCTGACCGATGAAGAATTCGCTCATCGCTATCCTCCCCTTGGATGGTTGGCGTGACGCGTCGTGCGCCGCGCGGGCCTACTCTGAACCTGAACCAGCGATCCCACAAGAGCTTTGCGACCGAGCCCTGGCAGATGTGGGTGAGGGCGATCAATCAGCGCAATTCGTCGGCCTGCGTGGGCGAGCCCCTTTCACTGCCGCGTCAATCCTGTTCCAATAGGGTTCAGGCGTTACCAGCATCCGGGCTGGCCCCCGGAGACCGGAAACGACGTTCGACAAAGACAGCACGCGGATCGCTACCGGCCTGATCGTATGTGGCCGCCATCAGGGGAAACAGGGACATGCAAACGCTTTCGACGCAGTCCGGCCGCCGTCGCGGTCGCTTCACCGGCTTTGGCTTCGTCGCCTGGCTGCTCTGCCTCGGTCTTTTATGGCCCTCATTGGTCTCGGCGGTCGGCCTGCCTTCGACCTATCCCGGCTGCGCCAGTCGCGCCGTCACGGTCCCCTGGGGCGGCGCCGTCAACGTCAATCTCACGACATGCCATTTCTTCGGCCTTGGAGTCGTGTCCACCGCGCCTATCCACGGTACCGCGACGCCTGGCGATCCGGCACCCATCGACACCTACAACTACAACCACAACGGATCCACCCCGGCCGGCGGCGGCACCGACACTTTCGTGGTGCTGGACGACAATAGCGACTTCATCACCGTCACCGTCACCATCCAGCCGCCCAGCTCGCCGATCACCGTCACCCCCGCCTCATTGCCGGCGCTGAGCGCCGGCACCCCGTTCTCGCAGACCTTGACCTCGGCCGGCGGC
>JBIITV010000013.1:0-54730 GCA_044340325.1 Lysobacteraceae bacterium | reverse complement strand
ATCTGCAAGACCTCGGCAAGTTGATTGACTAGGTTCGGATCATGAATGTCCATGCATCTCATCCCGAATTCTAGATTCGACCGACAGGTTTGCCACGGGAACAAACTGGCGGACTGGAACATCATTGCCGGCTTCTTGAAAAATCTAGTGATACTCCCATGGGATGGCAACATGTGCCCGGCGATGAGAGAGAGCAACGAGCTCTTCCCGCATCCAGAGCGGCCGAGTATGCATACAAATTCATTCTTCGAAATCGTGAGGTTGCATCCAATCAGGGCTGAGGTTTCCTTAGTCCCGCTTGTATAAACTAAATCTACGCCATCAAAAGCGCATACTTTCATTGTGTGGGCATCCGCCAGTGCAAGGTTGACTTCCGAAGTGGGTCAATGACAAAAGCTTCGATGCATGCAGCCATTAGTACGAAAAAAAGAGTCCAAGCAAAAACGAGGTCAAGGCTCAGTATGCTATAGGCTACTGATATTCGATGTCCGACTCCCGAAGAAATGCCAAGCACTTCGACTACAAGGCCTACCTTCCATGAGAGCCCAAATCCGTACTTGACGGCAGACCAAAGATAGGGAGTCATCTGCGGAAAAAAAATCTCTCTAACAAAAATTGTACGCCGAGCCCCAAAGCTCTGAGCAACTAACTCATGCTGATGATCAAGAGCCTTGACGCCTTCTCTAATTGTGACGATCATGTAAGGGGTAACTACAATCGAAATGGCAAAAATTACGGCGAAATCATTGATGCCGAAGATCATGATAGAGACGAAGCCGGTTGTGATCGCTGGAACGAATAGGCCAAGAAAAATTACTGGTCGCAACATTGCCTCAACTGCTGGCTTAATGCCAATCATGATTCCAATCATAACGCTTGCTGAAAATGAAGTGAGGAATCCGACAAATACTCGTATATATGTGATGACCAAGTCGCGCCATGCATCCGAGTCTCGTACAAGATTCCAAAGGGATACGGCAGAGGCCCAAGGGCTCGGGACCACTCCATTTGTTGAAGATATTTGCCAAATTCCAATAATCAGCAGTATGCCGACAGTGGAAGGTAGTCGACGCAGCGCCATTACTGCCCCAAGAAGTAAAAGGGTGAGGTTGTGTCGTCGATAGCAGTTACGTAATTCAGGGTCCGTTGCAATTCTTCTTCGTAATTCCGTAGAGATATTGAGTGAGCGAGCTTTCGTGTTTCGAAAAATCTGAAGCCATACTTGGAAAATGCGGCTCTTGCAGAAATTGAATTTAGACCTAGCTCCTTTTGGTTTCTCGACACGACTGAATCAAAGTCGGATTGTATTTTCTTTGCTGTTTCGGTCCATTGTTCAGTAATCCAAATAGCAAATATTTCGTTCTGGTCAAGCCACGCGTGGGAGGCCGCCATCCCGCTCAATTCGAGCGACTCTGAATAGTGCTTAGCCCATTCGTCGGTGAACGGGCCCATGATGGTTCTATGCGCCCCATTGTCGAGAAGCGAAGTCACGAATGGCTCGAAAATCACTATGCCGTCGACATCGTCGTTCTCTAGCAACCTGGGTAGTACTGCTGGCGGAGCCTGCAATATGTCGATTTCTTTCAGTGGATTAACTCCGTTCATGTTGGCAAGAACTAAGAAAGCAGATCCGCCACCATTCATTTGCCCATACCACCCAATTTTCTTGCCTTTTGCGTCACTTATTGATCGTAACGGAGAGGACTCTTTTACGACAAGCGAAACTGAATTCAGGAGTGTTGTTTGAAAATACTTGATGTCAAAACCTTTAGCGCGTGCGTTTAGAACAACGGGAAGGCTGGCGGCAACGTTTATATCGACCCCGCCTGCTGCAAAGGTCTGGTTCAGTGCGGATGGATCGGTAAACGGAACGAGCTTGATTGAATAGCCTTCGGGGACAGCAGCTTCCTCAAGTCTCATTTCACGTATTGCCACCCCGGTAAGCCCGGTGCTCACGTAGCCGATTCGAACAAGCTTGGATGTCGCCCCAATTGCTTGTGTGCCTGTATCGCCAGACGGTGCACGACTCCAAAGAGCTGCAGCCAAAACCAAAATCGCTAGCACTACAACGGCAGCGATCCATCGACTTCCATTCCGATTCATGCTTATTGACCCCGTAGTAGTGGAATTTCCGTCAGATCAAGGAGCCTCTTGCAAAACTCACCGATGCGACCGAATTTCGTGCCATTGATGACGGCAAAAAAGAGTGTACGGTTGTTGCCACTGAAGGCATGATGGAGTTCTGAAACAACATCGCCACCCGCCCGATGAATACTGCCCTGCGCGAGCGTTTAAGGCAATTCCCCCGATCCTTTCAGCTCGCATTGGTGCCTTTGGTCGAAGCCGACCTGCAGCAACCGCTGACACCGATGATGGAGCGGCTATTCCGCATCTGGGAGTTCATGGAGGTCGAGCGTTTCGTGCCATCGACACGTGGTAGCGTGGATCGACCGCCGCGTGATCGTGCGGCGCTGGCTCGGGCGTTCGTCGCCAAGTCCGTGCTGGGCCTGACCCAACGTCCGACCTTGTCGAGCGTCTCAACGCGGACGCAACGCTGCGCCGGCTGTGCGGATTTGACCTGCGCCGCTGCGGCAGCTTGAGCGAATGTCTGTTCTCGCGTGCGTTTGCCGAGTTTGCGCGGCAGGGTCTGCTAGGGCGGGTGCATGAAGCGTCGATTTGCCGCCAGTTGGGCGATGCGCTGATCGGCCATGTGTCGCGCTATTCCACCGCCATTGAGGCGCGCGAGACGCCGGCCAAGTCCACACCGGTGGCCAAGCCGCCCGCGCGCAAGCGCGACCGGCCCCGCAAGAATGAGGTGCGTGAGCCCAAGGCCTGCACGCGTCTGCAGCGTCAGTCGCTTGGCATGAGCATCGAAGCGATGCTGGCCGATCTGCCGCAGGGCTGCGATGTCGGCAGCAAGCGCAATAGCTAGGGCTTCACGTCGAGCTGGCTGGGCTATAAGCTGCACTTGGAAGTCGCCGACGGCATGATCCCTATCTCGGCCGTGCTGACCTCCGCCAGCGTGCACGATTCTCAGGTCGCGATACCGCTGGCGACCATCAGTTCGCAACGCATCACCCACTGCTATGACCTGATGGATGCCGCGTACTGCAGCCCGATGATTCGTGCCCACAGCGAACGCTTGGGCCATGTGCCGCTGATCGATCACAACCCGCGCGGCGGCGCCAAGATCCACTTCGCACCTCATCAGGCGCAGCGCTTCAAGGAGCGCAGCACCGTGGAACGGGTGAACGCCCGCCTGAAGGACCACTTCGGCGTGTGCCGCGTCAACGTCTGCGGTCACGCCAAGGTGCTGGCGCAGATGATGTTCGCCGTGCTGGCGCTCAGCGCCGACCAGCTGCTGCGATGGCGCACACAAACGGCGTCACCGACCTCCAATCCCACCCTGCGTGCGCCGCCGCGCAAGCTTTGCCGTGCCTGCACATCCGAATCATGGACACGTCCTGACCGAGACGGTTGCCAGAACCGACCTCATCGCATCGGTTTGGTGAGAAATTCGATCGGCTCTCGCAACCGCAGGGACACTTCGCCCGAATCTGGGCGGGAATTTTGCAAGAGCCTCAATAGTCAATAACTATCAGAATTCATCGCCTGGGCAGTCCGGCAGCACACCGGCGGCGTTCTTGACGCATCAGGGCGTAGGTGGGTGGCTCAAAAAGGCCCACTGTCGTCTGTCGCCGCATGAAGGACGGGCTGCGTTTGCGCGGCGACCCTGCTTGCATCAAGGGGGCGGTGAGCGATTCACGAAACTGCGGATGGCAGGCAGTAGATCTGGCTGCTTTCCCGCGACGCGCAACCCCACCAGCGGCGCGAGGTGCCCGGCCTCCGGCAGCCAGACCAGGGTCGTCTCCACGCCGACAGCGCGCAATTTGTCCGCCAATTCCCGGCTGTCCTTCGCCTCCACCACCGTGTCCGCAGTGCCGTGCACCAGCAGGAACGGGGGCTCGTCGCCATCGACGAAGTTCACCGCCTGCGCGCGCGGCCACTGTTCTTCGGGCCCGAAGACATCCTCATAGCCGGCGATCTCGAAATCATAGGGCCCCGACAGACCGATCACCCCGGCCAGATCGCGCGGGCGCAGGCCATGGACTGCCAGATAGCGCGCATCCGTGCCGATCAATGCCGCAATCTGCGCACCGGCGGAATGGCCGGCGACGAACAGCCGCTGCGGGTCCCCGCCGTAGTCGGCCGCATGCCGGTGTGCCCAGGCCACCGCCGCTGCGGCGTCTTCGACGAAACCGGGGAACGTCGTGCGCGGAAAGGTGCGGTAGTCCGCGACGATGGCCAGCACGCCCTGCTGCGCCAGTCGATGTCCGACGAAGGCGTACTGGGCGCGGTTGCCGCGTTTCCAGGTGCCGCCGTACAGGAACACGACGACGGGCACAGCGCCTGTGGTCGCTTTTGTGGGGCGATACACATCGAGCGACAGCGCCTGCTTCGGGTCGTAGACGACGCTGGCGGCGGGTGCGGAAACGCCGAGATTGGCGATGCCGAATCCCACGCTCTGGCAGGCGGTCAGCAGGCAGCCGAGGCAAACGATCGCCGCAGCGATGAAGGCGGATGAGCGGGGCATGGGCATCCTGAGTCGTGTGAGGCAGCGGAGCATCGTCTCGTCGACCGTTACGATGTCATCCATGAATACGACCTCACGTCCCCGGCTGGATGCAGTGCTGCGCGCCGCCGCCGAGCGTATCGACAGCGCCGACGCCCGTGTACTGCTGGCGCATGCGCTTGAGCGCACACCGGTCTGGCTGTTCGCGCACGGCGACGCCATCGTCGATCAAGATGCGCTCGATCGCTTCGAAACGCTGCTGCAGCGACGCGCGCTGGGCGAACCGGTGGCGTATCTCACCGGTCGCCGCGGGTTCTGGTCGTTTGACCTGATGGTCTCGGCAGAGACGCTGATTCCACGCCCGGAAACCGAACGGCTGGTCGAGCTGGCGCTGGAACGGGTCGGCGGGCAGCGCGGCCTGCGCATCGCCGACCTCGGCACGGGCAGCGGCGCGATCGCGCTGGCGCTGGCGTACGAGCGCCCGCTGGCGCAGGTGGTTGCGGTCGATGTGAGCGAAGGCGCGCTTGCGGTCGCCCGTGCCAACGCGGACGGGCTGCAGCTGCGAAACGTCGAATTCCGGCATGGCGACTGGCTGCAGCCGCTGGCAGGCGAGCGCTTCGATCTGATCGCCAGCAACCCGCCCTACATCGCCGATGGCGATCCGCATCTGCACGCGCTGCGCTACGAACCGGAGCCGGCGCTGTCGTCGGGGCGCGACGGTCTCGACGCCATCCGCATCATCGTTCGCGATGCGCCCGCGCATCTGCGCAACGGCGGCTGGCTGCTGCTGGAGCACGGCTGGGACCAGGGCGACGCAGTGCGTGCGCTGCTGCAGGGCGCCGGATTCGATAGCGTCCAGACCTATCGTGATCTTGAAGATCGCGATCGTGTGTCGTCGGGCCGTTGGTCGCGCTGAGCGCGGCGGCTTGCCCGGGCCGGGCCGGTCGGCCCCCTGTCTTTCTTCCCGGGCACGTCGCACGTCGATGGTGGACGATATGGCCTCCGCATCCCGGGTGGTCGCCATGCGCTACGACTTGCAGCTCAAGCTCTGCGTTGGTCTTGTCGCCATTGTGCTGTCGATCACTGCGTGCCGGCCGCAGATGGCGAATGCCTCCGACGCCCACTCCCGACTGAAAGGCGACCGACTCAAGCAGGAGATGGCCGCAGCGATGGCGCGGCGGGATGCCGCAGCCATCGATCGTCTCGTCGTCGAAGCGAACATCCTGCTAGGCGCACAGGTCGGCGAGCCGGAAATCCGCGATCGCTACATCGCCATTCCGGCCGAAGCCGTGCCGCTGCGTCAGGACGAAATCTTCAGGCTCGCCGCGAAGATGCCGGCGGGGATCGAGGCGAAGCGCTGGTGGCGCATCGGTCTGGACCCCGTGATGCTCGGCCACCCGCTGCGCGAACCTGCGGATGCGATCAGTGGCTTGCTCGCTGCGCACCGCGCCGGTCTGGACGCCGACGGCGACGCGCTGCGCAGCGCCCGTGAGGCCGGCGAGTTTCTGCTGTGGGCGCAGGCCGAGGCCGGCAACGGCGTGTTTCCGTTCCCGGCTTCCCGCAGTGCGTCCGATGCCGCGCCATTCAAAGCTTCGACCGCGTTTCTCGATGCCGCCGAACGCAGCGGCGATCTGCACCGCAAGGTGAACGAAGGCTGGTTGGTCGAGGATGATGGCGATGGCGGCCTGCAGTTCGACAACGGCGAATGCGGCGTCGCGATGCTCGAACTGCATGCGGCCACCGGCGATGCCCGGTTTCTCGAGGCCGCACGTCGCGCCGCAGACTGGGCAATCGCGCAGCCGCTGTCCGTGAACTGGAACTACAACAGCTTCAGCGTGTATCTGCTTGCGCAGACCTATCGCGCCACCGGCGATATCCGCTACCGCGATGCCGCGCTCGACAAGACGCTCTACGGCATCCTGCCGGGTCAATTGCGCGAGGGCGCACATGCCGGACGTTGGCACGATCCGCACAACGCACGGCCGGCCTACCACTACATCATGCTGCGCGCGCTCGCGAGTCTTGCGACCACGCTACCGGCGGACGACAGCGACCGCCTCCGCATCGAAGCCGCGCTGCGTCTCGGCCTGCGAGCGCGCAATGCGGATTTCCTGGGGCCTGGGGCTGCCAACAAGGATAAAGCGATGGAGACCCTGCTGATCGTGCGCGATGCGTATCGCGATGATCCCGCGTTTCTCGACGACAGCCTGAGCAACGATGCGTTCGCCGCACTCGAACGGTTGATCCTCGCGCAATTGCGGGCGGGGCGCGACCCGCTGAGCCCGCGCGGCCATGGGCGATATCTGGCCGATGCGGCGACGCGCGCCAAACGCTAACCGGTGCCCGTCGCGGATGCGCTAGACTTCAGCAATGATTCGCGCGAAAAGCGCACGCCCAGACGATATCCGGACCCGATCATCATGCGCACGTTCTATCCCGAGATCGAGATCTACGACAGCGGCACGCTCCGCGTCGACGACCGCCACACGCTGTATTACGAACAGTGCGGCAACCCGGACGGCAAGCCGGTGGTGCTGCTGCACGGCGGCCCCGGCGCCGGCTGCAGCCCGAAGATGCGCCGTTTCCACGACCCGGCGAAATACCGCATCGTCCTGTTCGACCAGCGCGGCAGCGGGCGCTCCACGCCGCATGCGGATCTGGTCGACAACACCACATGGACGCTGGTCGCCGATATCGAAACGCTGCGCGAAAAGCTCGGCATCGACCGCTGGCAGGTGTTCGGCGGATCGTGGGGCTCCACGCTGGCGCTGGCTTACGCCGAAGCCCATCCGCAGCGCGTCACCGAGCTGGTGCTGCGCGGTATCTTCATGCTGCGGCGCTGGGAACTGGAATGGTTCTATCAGGAAGGCGCCTCGCGGTTGTTCCCCGACGCATGGGACCACTATCTCGCCGCGATCCCGCCGGTGGAGCGCCACGATCTGATCTCCGCATTCCATCGTCGCCTCACCAGCGACGATGAAGCGACCCGGCTCGCCGCTGCGCGTGCCTGGAGCGTGTGGGAAGGCGCGACCAGCTTTCTGCATATCGACGAGGATTTCGTGAAGGGCCACGAAAATGCCGCCTTCGCGCTTGCGTTCGCGCGGATCGAAAACCACTACTTCGTCAACGGCGGTTTTTTCGAAGTGGAAGACCAGCTGCTGCGCGACGCGCACAAGATCGCCGAAATCCCCGGCGTGATCGTCCACGGCCGCTACGACGTGGTCTGCCCGATCCAGAACGCTTGGGACCTGCACAAGGCGTGGCCGAAAGCGCAGCTGCACATCTCGCCGGCATCGGGCCATTCGGCCTACGAGCCGGAGAATGTGGATGCACTGGTGCGGGCGACGGACGGGTTCGCGTCGTAACCCGCGATCCGCGTTTTTAGGGCGGGCCTTGGCCCGCCATCGCGGGCTTTCCGTTTGCGTGGCATGTGTGTCATAAGTCACCTGCTCTTTGTGGCTGATTGGAACGTACATTACAGGGGGAGTCGACGTGCATATTTGCTTTGATACCTCAGAGATATTGCTAAGCCGCAGCAAGCGATGGCATATTTAACAAGAAGAAATGAATATACGGGCGCTGGTGACATTGAGCGTCCTGCTGTCGGGTTTTTTCCATCAAGGAAGGGGGCTGGAAATGGCAGTGAAAGAATATTGGCCGGATGATAAAGACGAAGACTATGTCGAGAATGGCGTTTCCGCAGGCGTGATACATCACGATATATCTTTAGAAGTTCATAGGCATCTGCTGGAAAAATCCAAGATACTGAGTGGCCTCCTCGGAAAGGATAGAAGTTCGGCCAATAGTGCGCAGAACTATGCGAATGGTGCGCAGGATTATGCTGAAGATTCTTCCGGTAAGATTGGCTCGACGTTGGTCAAGAAGGCATATAGGGACCGGATTTTTTTTATTCTGCCGGTCATGATCGGCACGGCGCAGCGCCATTCGCCAAAGACTACGCAAGGATCATTCATTCGCCTTCATTTCGAAGGTTGCAGGGAAAAACGCAACTCATCCCCATAGGCGAGAACGAATTCTTCAGGACGCGCTTGACTCACTCCCTGGAAGTTGCCGAGATCGCTACTAGGATCGCGAGAAAGTTGAATTGCAAGTACGCATATTTCAAGAAAAATAAAATCAACCTGGACTTGGTTAATTGCGCAGCTCTACTCCACGATATCGGCCATCCACCGTTCGGTCACAGCGGTGAAATGGTTCTTAACAAAAAGATGGAGGGACATGGCGGCTTCGAAGGCAATGCTCAGACTTTTCGCATCATTACGCGCTTGGAAAATCGCTTGGGCAGGGGCAGTGCAATCGATGAGGTCATAAGGAATCCGAATGGGTTGAATTTGACCGTTGGAACGCTCGCTTCCGTAATAAAATACGATAATGTTCTCGGTTCAGTTTTGAAGGAAAACCCAGAGAAAAATAGCATAAAAGGGTACTACGAAAGCGAAGTCGAAGTGGTTGAAAAAATTCGAAATCATCTGGATGCAAGAGGTCGGGATATCAAGACGATCGAATGCCAGATTATGGATTTGGCGGACGATATTGCTTACTCGACGTATGACCTTGAAGATACTCTTGAAGCAGGCATTATGACTCCGTTCGACATGATGTCGATCGATGATGAAATGCTTGAGAAAATTACATTTGAAGTTGATGGCCATGTTAAAAAAAGAATCGCTGATATCGAGATCAATCCGTCAACGGTCTTGAGCCAACTTTCCGGAGTTTTTGGTGTTTTGTTGACCTTTGCCGATGGCGATGATTCGTATCGCGTCATGGACGAGGAAAAATATGATCGATGGGTATTTGTTGCAAGAAGTTATTCTGAGTCCCTGCTTCATGCGAGAAATCCTCTCGTAAGACGTCAGTACCTAGAAACGTTGATTGAGCAACACATCGACTCCCTCTACGTAGAGTTCGATCGAGAAGCCCCTCATTTTTCGAAGCTCATGATCGCCCCTGGAAGACTGATTGCCATCGAGTCCATGAAGGCACTCAATTATCACAAAGTAATACGTTCTCGTCGCTTCAAGGTCCATGAGCATAGAACCACGCAGATCATCGAAGCAATTTTCGATGCGCTTGCCAATGATGCGGAAGGGCGGTTGCTTTCGGATTTTCAGCGAGAACAACGTATTCGCTGTGGCAATGACGAGAAAAAACGTATGCGTCTGGTTTGCGATATTGTTTCAAGTCTTACCGATGTGGAAGCGCTTAGATTTTACGATCAGCTACATTCGAGTCAAATAATGCCGATCGTTTCGTATTTGAGGTAGTACTGTCGGCGTGGTTCTTTTCGGTCAATGTGGTTTTTGAATGCCTTCATCGGTCATGACTTGGCCTATCGGCTTTGATTTTCCGTCAATAGTCTCCGATCGCAGCGCGCAGTATTCCGCTTGGAATATCGCTAACGAGTGGCATCAATATTATGATGTTGATGATCACTGTTCCCCAGAACGTGCTTTGAAATGCGCGCTTCCGAGACTTGTGTCGGAACACCCGCTGCGCAAGCAGCGCGCCCGGCCAGCCGCAGAGCAGCCCAAGCCCATGCAGCGTCGCTTCCGGTGTACGTTGCCGCCCTGAGGTCGCCGCCGCTTTGTCGAAGCCGTAGGCGATGAAGGCGAATACGCTCATCGCGGCATATGAGGCGAGTACGGTCATCGTCAGTCGCCCGGTGAAAGCCGCGCCGGCCAGCGCGGCGACAAACAACAGCGTGAATAAAGGTCCGAACCATCCTGGCGTGGCGCGATCGTCCAAGGGCATCGTCTCGCCCACGAATCGGATCGCGCTGGCCTGCAGCCGGCCGCGCGTATCGCGGGTGACGGTATAGGTGATGATGTCGCCGACGATCGGCCGGCGCGTTGCTCTCGCGAAGGCCTTGATATGGACGAACGCCCGGTCGCCGCCGCCATTCGGCATCACGAAGCCGAAGCCCTTGTCGTCGTTCCAGTCGCTGAGTCGTCCCTGATAACGCATACGATGTGGTCGTTTGGAGTACGACGATTTTAGCGTGAGCGCTCGTCTTCGTACCCTGCAAGATCTTCCTGCACCAGGAGCGTCTGCAGCTGAGCCGCAGACGCCCTTCGCATCGGCTTCTCATCGATGCCCGACAGCGGCGCCTGCCGCAGCGCGTCGTGCGGCAGCACGGTGAGGTCGAAGCTCAGTTCTTCGGCGGAGAACAGCCAGACCGGACAGTCGAGCGCGCGTTCGCGGTCGAGCCGCATGCGGCGGCTGCGGGTTTCGGCGGGGATGCGGTGGTCGTCGAGGAAGCGCGGCACGGCTTCGGCGTCGTCGGTGTAGAGATGCAGCTGTACCGGTGCGTTGGCGTCGGCGGTGCCGTCCAGCACCGGGCCGACGAGGCGGGCGTCGAATGGGGCGAAGAATTCCAGCGCGCGCAGCGCGGCGTCGCGCCGTTGGCGCAGGGCGCTGGTCTGCGCGTCGCCCTGGAACAATCGCTGGTATTCGCGCAGGGCGTCCTCGATCTCGCGGTTGCGCGGCAGCGATGCGTCATCGTGAATACCCAGGCGCTGCGCGGCCTTGAGTTTCGCCTGATGGAAATCGCGGATGCCGCTCTCGGCGATCAGCCGGGCGGCTTCGTGCGCGAGCCGGTAGCGGCGCTCGCGGGTTCGGGTCTCGGCGTGCTGGCGGGCGTGGTGCATGGCATCTTCCCGGCTGGGCCAAGGATGACTGTAACGGAAGCGTCGGGAATGGGGAATCGTGATAGGGAAACGGGTGCGCAGGTCGGTCCCTGGCCCGACCTGCGTACTTCGCTGCTGAGAGCGATCAGAAAATATCGAACGACTCTTCGCTCGGCAGCGCGTCGTCGCTGCCGTAGTCGACATAGGTTTCCATCTTCTCGAGGTCTTCGACCTTCACGTATTCGATGATCCCGCCGCCGCCGGTGGCCGGCAGCAGCTGGCCGCTGGCGGTGACCGCGACCTTGACCATGCCTTCGGGCGGGTCGTTGGCGGCGATCGGCACGTCTTTCAGCGCGACCTTCATATAGTCGATCCAGATCGGCAGCGCTGCCTTGCCGCCGTATTCGCGATAGCCCAGCGAGGTGTTGTCGCTCTTGCCGACCCAGACCGTGGTGATGAGGTTGCCGCCGGTGCCCGAGAACCAGGCGTCGCGGTGGTTGTTGGTGGAGCCGGTCTTGCCGCCGATGTCCTCGCGGCCGAGGCGCTTGGCGTCGGTGGCGGTGCCGCGCAGCACCACGTCGCGCATCATCGAGGTGATCTGATAGGCGATGCGCTCGTCGATGGCGCGCGGGGCCAGCACGGCGTCTGCGGGCAGCGCCTTCGGCGGTTCGGCCTTGGCGGTGGACGTCTTGTCATCGGGCTTGGCGGCAGCGGGTTTGGCGCTGCCGGCCGGACCAAGGTCGAAGCCGTCGACCACGCTGGAGACCGGTGTGGCCGGTTGCCCCGGGCGGCCGTTGCCGCAGCTGCGGCAGGCGATGGCGGGTTTTTCCTTGAAGATGACTTTGCCTTCCCGGTCCTTCACCTCGTCGATGAACCATGGGGTGATGCGGAAGCCGCCGTTGGCGAAGGTGGCGTAGCCGCGCGCCACCGACAGCGGGGTCAGCGAGGGCGTGCCCAGCGAGATCGACAGGTTAGGCGGCAGTTCTTCTTCCTTGAAACCGAACTGGGTGATGTATTTGCGGGCGTATTCCACGCCGATGGCGTCGAGCATACGCACCGAGACCAGATTGCGCGATTGCACCAGCGCTTCGCGCACACGCACCGGGCCGGCGAAACCGCCGCCGTCGTTCTGCGGGCGCCAGACCTTGCCGGCGCGCATGCGGAACACCACCGGGGCATCCAGCACGATCGAGGCCGGGTTGTAGCCGCGTTCGAACGCGGCCGCATAGATGAAAGGCTTGAACGACGAGCCCGGCTGGCGGCGGGCCTGGACAGCGTTGTTGAACTTGTTGCCGCCGAAGCTGTAGCCGCCGACCAGGGCGCGCAGGGCACCGGTGTCGGCATCCAGCGAGACCAGCGCGGATTCGGCGCGCGGCAGCTGTTCGAGGCGCCAGGTCACGGGGCCGCTGGGCACAGGCGCCGGTGCGGCGGCCGTTTCGCCGGATGCCGCAGCCTTCGGGTCGGGCTTGGCCTGTGGCACGATCCTGCGCACTCGCGCCACGTCGCCGCGCTTCAACAGCGCAGCGGGCGATTTGCCGGTCCAGCGCGAGGTGTCCGGGCCCAGATCCAGCGCGGTGCCGTCGGCCAGCACCACCTGGGCATTGCTGCCGCTGGTGCCCAGCACCAGCGCGGCCAACAGCTCGCCCCGGGCCGGGAAGGCACGCAGACGGGTGGCTGCGGTGGCGGCGTCTTCGCCGGACGGCAGTTCGATGCGCTGCAGCGCCTTCGGGTTCCAGCCGTGGCGGCGATCGTAGGCGCCCAGGCCGTCGCGCACCGATTTGTCTGCGGCCGCCTGCAACGCGGGGTCGATCGTGGTGGTGACGTGATAGCCCTTGGTCAGCGCTTCCTCGCCGTAACGGGCGATCATTTCCTGGCGCACCATCTCGGCGATGAACGGCGCGGCGACTTCGACCGGGCGTTCGTGCGGGCTGGCATGCATCGCCGCCGCCTGCGCGGCCTGTTCCTCGGCGACCGAGATCATGTTGAGTTCGCGCATGCGGGTGAGCACGTAGTCGCGACGGATCTTGGCCCGCTGCGGATTGCTCAGCGGATTGCCGCTGGACGGGAATTTCGGGATCGCCGCCAGCGAAGCCATTTCGTCCAGGCTCAGCTGCTCCAGCGGTTTGCCGTAGTAGAACTCGGCTGCAGCGCCCACGCCGTAGGCGCGGTTGCCGAAGAAACTCTTGTTGAGATAAAGCTCGAAGATCTCGTCCTTGCTCAGTTCCGCCTCCATTTTTCGTGCCAGCAGCATTTCGGCGAATTTGCGCTTCAGTCTGTATTCGGAGCTGAGGAAGAACTGGCGCGCCACCTGCTGGGTGATGGTCGAACCGCCGGGTACGCGCTTGCCGTCGGTGGTCGCCATCAGCCAGATTGCGCGGGCCACACCTTTATAGTCGACGCCGCCGTGCTCGTAGAAGCGGGCGTCCTCGATCGCGATGAAGGCATCCTTGAGCCGTTTGGGCACCTTCTCGATCTGCACCGGGTAACGCCGGGTCTCGCCGAACAGGCCGATCAGCCGTCCATCGCGCGCATAGACATAGAGCGGTTCCTGCAGCTCGATGGTGCGCAGGGTCTGCACATCCGGGAGCTTGGACGAGACACTGATATAGAGGAGTCCGAAACCGATGCCCCCGACCACCATGCCGAGGAGGGACAGCAGGAACGCCCAGCGCAACAAACGACGAATACGGGACATGGTTGGGGGAATCCTGGGGCCGGAAGGTGTACAGATGACGGTGGCGGATTATAGGGGACCCGCTCCGCCGGGCGGCGTGGTGGTCGCAGATGGGCTGGGACACGTGCCGGCGGGAAGGATCGCACGGCTACTCGACGGGGCGCGAAGGGCCTCAGGTCGTGACAGAGGTCACTATGGGAGTCATCGGCAGCACGGGGGAGTTGCCTAAAAGTTGAAAGTCCGTTATTTAATGTATTGGGACACGTAACGCGCGTAAGCGCGCGTGGGATGGGGAAAAAGTGGGACTGCTAGCAAAAAATCAGTCACCTTTGGTGGGCGTCGACATCAGTTCGACCGCCGTCAAGCTCCTGCAGCTGTCTCGGGCTGGCGACCGCTATCGGGTGGAACATTACGCGGTCGAGCCATTGCCGCCCAACGCCGTGGCCGAGAAGAACATTGTCGAGGTCGAGGCGGTGGGCGAAGCCATCCGCCGCGCCCTCAACCGTTCCGGCAGCAAGGCCAAGTACGCGGCCGCCGCCGTGGCCGGCTCGGCGGTGATCACCAAGATCATCCCGATGCCCGCCGAGCTCGACGAGGACGATATGGAGTCCCAGATCGAGCTGGAGGCGGTCAATTACATCCCGTATCCGATCGAGGAAGTGAACCTGGACTTCGAGGTCCTGGGCGCCATGCCAGGCAACCCGGAGATGGTCCAGGTGCTGCTGGCCGCCTCGCGCTCGGAGAACGTGGAAATGCGTGCCTCGGCGCTGGAGGTCGGCGGCCTGACCGCGAAGGTCATGGATGTCGAGGCCTTCGCGATCGAGAACGCCTATGCCCTGATCGCCGGCACACTGAACATCCCGCACGACGGCATCGTCGCGCTGGTCGATGTCGGCGCCACGATGACCACGCTCAGCATCCTGCGCAATGGTCGCAATATCTACAGCCGCGAACAGGTGTTCGGCGGCAAGCAGCTGACCGACGAAGTGATGCGCCGCTACGGTCTGAGTTATGAGGAAGCCGGTTTGGCCAAGCGCCAGGGTGGCCTGCCCGAGAGCTACGAGATCGAAGTGCTGGAGCCCTTCAAAGAGGCGATGGCGCAACAGATCGGCCGTCTGCTCCAGTTCTTCTACGCCGGCAGCGAGTACAACCGCGTCGACCAGATCGTGCTTGCGGGCGGCTGCGCCTCGATCGCCGGCATCGCGCCGATGGTCGAGGAACAGCTCGGCGTGCAGACCGTCGTCGCCAATCCGCTGGCCCAGATGACCCTTGGCCCACGCGTGCAGGCCCACGCGCTCGCGCAAGACGCGCCGGCGCTGATGATCGCCTGCGGCCTTGCTCTGAGGAGCTTCGACTGATGGCACGGATCAATCTACTTCCGTGGCGCGCGGAGCGCCAGAAAGAGCGCAAGAAGCAATTCTTCCTGATGCTGGCGCTTTCGGCGGTCGCCGGTCTGGGTGTGTGGTTCCTGATCAACACCTACTACAACAACCAGATCGCCGGTCAGCAGGCGCGCAATGCGTTCCTCGATCAGGAAATCGCGGCGGTGAAAACCAGGATCACCGAGATCGAATTGCTGAAAGAAAAGCGCGACAAGCTGCTCAACCGCAAGAAGGTGATCGAAGAGTTGCAGGCCAACCGTTCGCAGATGGTGCACCTGTTCGATTCGCTGGTGCGCACGATTCCCGATGGCGTGGTCCTCACTTCGATCAAGCAGGAAGGCGACAAGCTGACGCTTGAGGGGCGCTCGCAGTCCAACGCGCGGGTCAGCACCTACATGCGCAACTTCGAGACCTCCGGCTGGATGAGCAAGCCCGAGCTGTCGGTCATCCAGGCCGAAGGCGACGACAAGGGCCTGCCCTACACCTTCAGCCTCACGGTCACGCTGGCCAACCCCAACGCCAAGAAGGAAGACGGCGAGATGGCGCTTGCCGCCGACACCGCCGCTGCGGCCGCAGCAGCAGCAGCGCCTGCCACACTGCAACCGCTCAGCCCGGCCCAGCCCGCTACCGGCGCAGCGCCAGCCGCTGTGCCCGCGACGCCAGCTCCGACCGCCCCGGCGCCCGCCGCTGGCGCGCCGTCGAGCAACCCCGCCGAGTCCGCACAGCCTCAGCCGTCGGGAGGAGCCGAGTCATGAAAAAGAAAATGTCGATCAAGGAGCTCGATTTCAACAATGCAGGTTCCTGGCCACGGGAATGGCAGTTCGGCTTCTGCATTGCGCTCGGACTGCTGATCCTGTTCCTGATGTGGAACTTCATCACGCGGCCGAAAGGCGCGCAGCTCGAGTCGTTCGAAGCCGAAGAAGTCACCAAGCGCCAGGATTTCGAGACCCTGCAAGGTCAGGCCGCGAATCTGGAGCCGCTGAAACAGCAGCTTGCGCAGATGGAGCAGCAGCTTCAGCAGATGCTGCGCCAGCTGCCCAGCAAGACCGAGATGTCCGATCTGATTGTGGACATCTCGCAGACCGCCCTGGCTACCGGCATTACCAATGAGCTGTTCGAGCCCGAGGAAGAAACCTCGCTCGAGTTCTACGCCGAAAAACCGATCAAGCTGAAAATGGTGGGCAGCTACCATCAGTTCGGCGCCTTCGTGAGCGGTGTGGCCTCGCTGCCGCGCGTGGTGATCATGACCATGCACAACATCGAGCTCACGCCGCGAGGCGAACCCGGCGCAGGCAACGACAAGTCCAAGATCGTTGGCCTGGGCCCGAACTCGACGCTCGAACTCAAGGGCACGGTCAAGACTTATCGCTACCGCGACGAGGAAGAAACCGCTGCCGCAGCGACGCCTGCCGCCACTGGTGCGGCTGCGCCCCCGGGCGCGCCGCCCGCAGCTCCGGCTCCGCAGGGAGGCAAGTGACATGCGCAGACTTCCGAACATCGGATCGTCGACGCTTCGCCCCCTGCTGGCCTTGGCGCTGCTGTCGGCGCTTGCCGGTTGCGGGCGCTCCATCACCAGCACGCCCGGCGATGCGCCCAACCTTGAAGAATGGGTCGCCGACGTGAAAGCGCGGCCCGCCCCGCCGCTCGATCCGCTGCCGGTGATGCAGCAGTTCGAGACGTTCGAATACTCCGCGCAGTCGCTGCGCGATCCGTTCAGCACCGCGTTCGCCGCAGGATCGTCCGCCTCCGGGCCGAGACCCGAGGCGAACCGCCGCAAGCAGGTGCTGGAGCAATTTCCGCTCGATAGTCTCGACATGGTCGGGACCCTCGGCAAAGGTGGGGCGCTGGTCGCGCTGGTGATGGTGCCCGAAAAGGTCACCTATCGAGTGCGTCCGGGCGATTACATGGGCCAGGCCGATGGGCGTGTGACCGGCGTGTTCGAAGATCGCATCGAACTTGTCGAACTGGTTCCCGATGGTGCAGGCGGTTGGCTGGAGCGGCCGGCGACGGTCTCGCTCGATGACGAATAAGACGAGGGGATAGCGAAATGATCGTACTCAAAGCGCATAGCCAGCAGCAGGGCCGTCGCACAATGCCAATGAAGGCCGCCATGTACGGCCTGGCCGCCGGTCTGTTGTCGGCGCTCAGCGTCGTCAACGCGGCTCCGCCCGGCCCGTCCACGCCGGCAGTCGAGGTCGCCCAGCAGAGCCCGTCGGGTCATGCAGCCGCCCCCTCGATCACCAGCATCGACTTCAAACGCGGCGATGGCGGATCGGGCAAGCTGATCCTGCACTTCGACAAGGACGGTGCGATGCCGGACATGCGCGCAAGCGATGCCGGCGTGGTCGTCGACATCGGCAACGCGACGATGCCCGCGCATCTGCAGCGGATGCTGAACGTCGCCGATTTCGCCACACCGGTGCAGCAGGTCCAGGCCAGCGCCAGCGGCGACAAGGCGCAGGTGGTGCTCAGCGCCAAGGGTGCGTTCGAATCGCTCGCCTACCAGACCGGCCGCGACTACATCGTCGAACTCGTGCCCCGTACTGCCACGCGCGCGGTCGGCGGCGCCACCGCCGTCGCGGGTACCGCGCAAAAAGCGGCGACAGCGGCCCGACCGTTCGCCGGGCGTCCGGTGACCTTCAACTTCCAGGACGTGCCGGTACGCACGGTGCTGCAGCTGATCGCCGAGGAGTCGAATCTCAACATCGTCGCCAGCGATACCGTGCAGGGCAACGTGACGCTGCGGCTGATCAATGTGCCGTGGGATCAGGCGCTCGACATCGTGCTGCAGGCCAAGGCGCTCGACAAGCGCCGCAGCGGCAACGTCGTGTGGGTCGCCCCGCAGTCCGAAATCGCCAAGTTCGAGCAGGACAAAGAAGACGCACGCATCGCGATCGAAAACCGCGTCGAGACCGTCACAGAGTACATCGTTGTCAGCTACGGCAACGCCGAGGACATCGCCAAGCTGTTGACCGACGAGAGCAAGGGCAACCAGTCCGGTGGCGGTGCCCAGGGCGGTGGCGGCGGTGGCGGCAGCCAACAGAGCCGCGGGTTTCTGTCGCCGCGCGGCAGCATCAGCTTCGACCGTCGTACCAACACGCTGCTGGTGATCGATATCCCGGCGCGCGTGTCGGAGATCCGCCGCTTGGTCTCGCAGCTCGACAAGCCCGTGGACCAGGTGCTGATCGAAGCCAAGATCGTCATCGCCACCGAAGACTTCGCCCGCGAGCTCGGCGCCAAGTTCGGCATCAATGGTTACAAGGATAACGTCACCTTCGGTAATTCGATCGGCAACACCACTGCGACGCGCAACTCGATCACTTCGGTCGACAACGCGTTCAACAACGCGTTGAATGCCTGGATCGAAGGTGGTCGCGTCGGCCCCGCGCCGCGTCGCGGCGCCTACACCGTGACCGGCGGCAACAATATCGACCTGGGCGTGCTGGCGGGCGGTCTGGTCAGCTCCAATCCGGGCACTTTGGCGTTCAGTATCCTGAACGCGGGATACAAGCTCGATCTCGAGCTGTCCGCAATGCAGGAAGAAGGACGCGGCGAAGTGATTTCCAATCCGCGCGTCGTCACCAGCAACCAGCGCGAAGCGGTGATCAAGCAGGGTCGCGAGATCGGCTATGTCACCACCCAGCTTTCGGGCGGCACGGTCACGCAGACGGTCAACTTCAAGGAAATCGTCCTTGAGCTGAAGGTCACGCCGACCATCACCGACGACGGTCGCGTGTTCCTGAATCTGGCCGTGAAGAAAGACGAGCTGGAGGACTTCATCGATACCGCCAGCGGTTCTGTGCCTCTGATCTCCAAGCGTGAAGTGAATACTGCGGTGCTGGTGGACGACGGCAATACCGTTGTCATCGGTGGCGTCTACGAATTCACCGACCGCAGCCAGGCTTCCAAGGTTCCGTTCTTGGCCGATCTGCCGATCTTGGGCAATCTCTTCAAGAAAAAGGGCCGCAGCAAAGGCAAAGCCGAGCTGTTGATCTTCGTCACGCCCAAAGTCATGGGCAGCATGCCACGACTCTGAGTTCGCGAACGCATCGACGGACACGACAACGGGAGCTTCGGCTCCCGTTTTTTTGCGCGGTTGCAAGCGAAAGCTGCGGATTGCGATCACCGCTGCCCGGACGGCGGCGATGAACATTTCCCGCGTAGATCGGTCAAACTGCGGGACGAACCACCGAGCCGACGGACGCATGTCTGAGATGGATACCCCCGCCGCACCTTCCCGGCTGCATGCCGTATTCGCGCAGCTGCGCGAACAGTTGTCCGCCGAGATCGTCGGCCAGTCCGCGTTGATCGAACGATTGCTCATCGCACTGCTGGCCGATGGCCATCTGCTGGTCGAAGGTGCGCCCGGTCTGGCGAAGACCACCGCGATCCGCGCGCTCGCCAGGCGTCTGGAGGCGGACTTCGCCCGCGTCCAGTTCACGCCGGACCTGCTGCCGGCGGATCTCACCGGCACCGAAGTGTGGCGTCCGCAGGACGGGCAGTTCGAGTTCCAGCCCGGGCCGATCTTCCATTCGCTGCTGCTCGCCGACGAGATCAACCGCGCTCCGGCGAAAGTGCAGTCCGCGCTGCTGGAAGCGATGGGCGAGCGTCAGGTCACCGTGGGTCGCCAGACCTATCCGTTGCCGCGACTGTTCCTGGTGATGGCAACCCAGAATCCGATCGAGCAGGAAGGTACCTTTCCGCTGCCCGAAGCGCAGCTCGACCGCTTCCTGATGTACGTGCGCATCGGTTATCCCGAAGCGAAAATGGAGGCCGAGATTCTGCGTCTGGCGCGCGCCCGCGCCCGCGACGAACATGCAGGGACGGTATCGACGGACGCACCGCCGCTGCGCCTGTCGCAGGCCGATGTCTTCGAAGCGCGCACGGCCGTGCTGGATCTGCACGTGGCGCCGTCGCTGGAACGTTATCTGATCGAACTCGTGCTGGCCTCGCGCGACGCGAGCCGCTACGACCCTGCGCTGGCGCGACGCATCGGTTGGGGCGCCAGCCCGCGCGGCTCGATCGCGCTGGAGCGCTGCGCACGCGCGCGGGCCTGGCTGGCCGGGCGCGATTTTGTCACCCCCGACGACGTGCGTGCGGTCGCGCTGGACGTACTGCGACATCGTGTGCTGCCAAGCTACGAGGCGGTCGCCGAGGGGTGGGACGGCGAGCGTCTGGTGAAGGCGCTGCTCGACAAGGTGCCGTTGCCCTGAGCTTCGGCCGGGACGTGCGCCATGACTGAAGGCATCACACCGAGCCTGGACGAACTCGTCGCGCTGCGGCGGGCGGTACTCGGCCGGCGTCCACCGCGACGCGGACGCCACGGAATGAGCGGTCAGGCGCAGTCGCCGATGCGCGGCCGCGGGATGGAATACGCCGAGTCGCGCGAGTACGCGAACGGCGATGATGCGCGCCACATCGACTGGCGCCTCACCGCGCGGACCGGTCGCCCGCACACCAAACTGTTTCAGGCCGAACGCGAACGGCTGACGTTGATCGTGGCGGACACCGCGCCGGCGCTGTATTTCGGTACGCGCGTGCGGTTCAAATCGGTGCAGGCCGCGCGCGCCGGCGCGATCGCTGCATGGGCGGCGGTGCGCGACGGCGACCGGATCGGTGCCCTGCGCGGCAGCACGCGCGAGCCGCCGATCGTTCCGGCCTCCGGCAGCCGCGGCGCGCTGCGTGCGCTCGACGCGATGGTGCGCTGGTATGCGCGGCCGCCGGAGCACGATGCGGGATTCGCGGTTGCGCTGGATCACGCCGACCGCCTGCTGCGCCCCGGCTCGCGTCTGGTGGTGCTGGCCGATCCGCAGAGCGTGGTCGCGCTGCCGGCATCGCGCTGGCCGACGCTGGTGCTGCATCGCGAAGTGGTGGTGCTGCTGATGACCGATCCGCTCGAACGCGAACCGCCTCGCGCGACGCTGCCATTTTTTGTAGAACCCGTCGTCGAACGCAGCGGCGCTGCGAACGGCAGCGCGCCGCCGACCCGTCGCATCGAGCTGGATCTTGCCGCCGCCGCGCAGCGCCAGCGCTGGCAGACCGCATTCTCCGCGCCTGTGGACGATGCGCTGGCGCTGCTCGCGCGCAGCGGCATCCGGGCCTGCGCGCTGTCGACCGATGCGCCGAGCGAGAGCTGGCTCGATCTGTTCGCCGGGACCCGCGCGGCATGAGTGGTCCCACCGATGCGCTGCAGCAGGCGCTGTCGCAGGTCGCGGCGGCGGCGCCTGCCGTCGCCCCGCTGCCGCTGCGCGATGTGCATCTGCCGCCCGCGCCGAGCGGCTGGCCGCCCGCGCCTGGTTGGTGGATCGTGTTCGCCACGGTCCTACTTGTCGGGATCGCATGGGCGTGGTGGCGTCGCCGCGTGCGTCGTCGTCGCTATGTCATCGAACGCGTGTTCGACGACCGTCTTCTCGGTATCGACAGCGCATCGGCGGGGATCGCCGCGATGTCGGAACTGTTGCGCCGCGCCGCGCGCCGTCGCGATCCGGCCGCAGCCACGCTGAGCGGCGACGACTGGCTGCGTTTTCTCGATGCCGGGCAGCGGACGCCGGTGTTTTCGGCGGGCGCGGGCCGCACGCTGCTGGAAGGCGGTTTCCGCCGCGAGGTGAGCTCACAGGAATTCGACGCGCTGCGGCATGTCGTACGCGCGCGCTTCGTCGAACTGATGGTGCATGGCTCGCGTGGAGATGGCACGCGTCGAGATGGCACGCCTCGACGTTGGCCGTGGTCGAGGCGGCGGACATGATCGACGCCGCAGTCGATGCTCTGCGCGCGCTGTTCGCCTGGCCATGGTGGCTGGCCGCGCTGCCGTTGCCTTGGCTGGTGCGCCGTCTTCTACCGGCCGCGAAGAGCGCCGCACCCGCGCTGCACGTGCCTTACGGCGAACGACTTGATGCGATTCGCGGACAGATCGGCCGCGCGCAGCCGCGTGGCATCGGCGTGTTGCCATGGTTGGTGTGGGGACTGCTGTGCGTTGCGGCGGCGCGCCCGCAGCAGTTGGGCGATCTGGTGCAACCGCCGCAGTCCGCGCGCGATCTGATGCTGGCGGTGGATCTGTCCGGCAGCATGGACGAACGCGATATCGAACTCGAAGGCCGGGTGGTGACGCGGCTGGTGGCGGCCAAAGCCGTGATCGCCGATTTTCTGGAACGCCGCAGCGGCGACCGGGTCGGTCTGATCGTGTTCGGTCAGCGCGCCTATGCGTTGACGCCGCTCACCCGCGATCTGGACACCGTGCGCGAACAGCTCGAAGGCACCATCACCGGTCTGGCCGGTCGCGAAACCGCGATCGGCGATGCCATCGGTCTGGCGACCAAACGCCTGCAGTCGCAACCGGCGGAACATCGGGTCCTGATCCTGCTGACCGACGGCGTGAACACCGCAGGCGCGCTCGATCCGATCAAGGCCGCCGAGTTGGCCCGCGATGCCGGCGTGCGCATCCACACCATCGCCTTCGGCGGCTATGGCGCAGGTCTGTCGGTGTTCGGCCTTCCGATCCGGCGCCCAAGCAGCAATCAGATCACCGATGAGGTGGGGCTCAGGCGTATCGCCGAACTCACCGGTGGCCGCGCCTTCGTCGCGCGCGACGTCGATCAGCTTGCGGGCATCTATGTGGTGATCGATCAGCTCGAACCGGTGAAGCGACCCGGGCAGCGACTGCGTCCGAAGATCGAGCGTTACCCCTGGCCGCTGTCCGCAGCGATGTTGTGCGCCCTGCTGCTGCTGTGGCAACGGCGGGAGTCGCTGCGATGAGCGTGCTGTGATGAGCGTGCAGCGATGAGCATGGTGCAATGAGCATGACGCCGATGGTGGATTTCCAGTTTCTGCGGCCGCTGTGGCTGCTGGGGCTGCTGGCGATTCCGCCTCTGCTGTGGTGGCTGCGGCGCGGGCGTCTGCGCCGAAACGTCTGGCGCGAAGTGGTGGATGCGCATCTGCTGTCGCACCTGATGCGCGGCGGACATGCGGCGGACCACGGTTGGCGCAGCGCACTGCCGTTCGCGACGATCGCCATCGCGATCGTACTCGCGGTACTGGCGCTGGCGGGACCGAGCTGGCGCACCTTGCCGCAGCCGCTGTGGCAGGACCGCAATCCGCTGGTGATCGCGCTCGATCTGTCCTACGCCAGTCTGACCGCCGACGTACAGCCGTCGCGGCTGCTGCAGGCGCGCGCCAAGATCGCGCAGATCCTGCGCATGCGCGGGGGCGGGCAGATCGGGCTGGTGGCGTTTGCCGACGACGCCTACATCGTGTCGCCGCTGACCGACGATGCCGACAACATCGCGCTGTTCCTCGATGCGCTGTCGCCGGACGTGATGCCGCGCGACGGCAGCCGCGCCGACCGCGCGATCGAGGAGTCGGTGCGCCTGCTCAGCCGTGCCGGTTTCCGGCGCGGCGACATTCTCCTGATGACCGATCGCGCGGGCGGCGCAGCGGCCTCTGCGGCGATCGACGCGCGCAAGGCCGGCTATCGCGTCTCGGTGCTCGGACTCGGCACCGTGGCGGGTGGCGCGTATCGCGATGAGCGGGGCGATGTCGCTGCGGCCATGCTGGACCCGGGCGGCCTGCGCAGGCTGGCGGTGGCGGGCGGCGGCGCCTACGCCGTGGTCGTGCCCACCGACGTCGACCTGCGTGCGCTGGGCGTGCTGCAGGCCGACCGTATCGATGCCGCCGCCGCACAGGGCAAGCGCGGTTCCGCGCCGCTGGATGAAGGCTTCTGGCTGCTGCCGGCACTGCTGATGCTTGCGCTGCTGGCGTTCCGCCGCGGCGTGCTCGCAGTCGCCCTGCTGGCGCTGTATCTGCCGCTGCAGCCGGCATTCGCCGCCGATGGCAGCCTGTGGCAGCGGCAGGATCAGCGCCAGCATGCGCAGATGCGGCGCGGCGTTGATGCGTATCGAAACAGCGATTACGCCGGCGCCGAGGCCGCGCTGCGCGATCTTCCCGGTGCCGATGCGGCCTACAACCGCGGCAATGCGCTGGCCCAGCAGGGGCGCTACGACGAAGCCATCGCCGAATACGATCGCGCGCTGACGCTGCAGCCGTCGATGCGGGACGCCGTCGAGAATCGGCGTCTGGTCGATGCCGCGCGCAAGCGCAAACCACCGCAGGACAAGCCCCAGGATCCGAAGAGCGATCCGAAGAACGATCCGAAGAACGATCCGAAGAACGATCCGAAGAACGATCCGAAGAACGATCCGAAGAACGATCCGAAGAACGATCCGAAAAAAGCACCCCAGAACAATCCGCAGCAACCGGGTCAGGACAAACCGCGCGACTCGAAACAGGACCCCAAACAGGATCCGAAACAGGATCCGAAACAGGATCCCAAACAGACGCCAAAGCAGGGCGATTCTCCGAAGCCGCAGAACGGAGCACAGCCGTCGCCGAAACCCGTACGACCGGACCCGCCGCCGCCGCCGCAGCCACCGCAATCCGCTCGCAGCGGCGACAAACCTCCGCCGTCTGCGCCGGACGAACCGGGCGATGCCCAAGCGCAGGCGAAGGCGCAGCGTGAGGCGGACGCCGCGCAGCGCGAACGCATGCGCCGTGCGCAGACGGGTCAGGGCGTCACTGCGGCGGAAGCAGCGGAGCCGCGCAAGCGGACCGGTGTCGATCGGGAGCGGATAATCGCCAATGAAGCGTGGCTGCGTCGCGTGCCCGACGATCCGGGTGGACTGCTGCGCGCCAAATTCAAACTCGAACAGCGGCGCCGTCGTCGCGAGGGCGATCGCTGATGCGCTGCGCGATCACGATCCACAGGCGCGCCGTTTTCTGGGTGCTGTGCGCGCTGGCCTTCACCATGCCCGCATCGGCGCAGACTCGCGTGTGGCTGGATCGCGATCGCATCGCGCTGGACGAGACTGTCACCCTGAATGTTCAGCTCGACACCACCAAAGTGGTCGCGATGCCGGACCTGGCCGAATTGGGCCGCAATTTCAACATCGTCGATCAGCAGTCGCAGCAGGAGATCGCGTGGGTCAACGGCGAGCTGACGGCGAATGTCACGATCCGGATGACGCTGGCGCCGCTGCGCGAGGGCGAGATCGAAATCCGGTCGCTGTGGGCCGGAAGAAACGCCGTCGCACCGCTGCGTCTGACCGTATTGCCGCCGCGCGATCCGCGCAACGCCGCCGCGCCGCCGCCGGAGATCGAGACCCCCGGCGTCCCGGTCTTCATCGAAACGCGGATCGACAGCGAAACTCCCTACATCCAGCAGTCCGTCGGTTACACCTTGCGGCTCTATTACCCGCTGGGCAGCCAGATCGAAGGGCGTCTGGATCAGGATCCGCCCGAAGGCGCCTCCCTGCAGAAGATCGGCGAGGAACTGCGGGTCACGACCCGGATCGGCAGCACCGACTACGCCGGCGTCGAACGCCGATACCTGTTGATCCCCGAACGCAGCGGTCCGGTCACGGTGCCGGCGGCGGTGTTCCGTGGCCGCGCCCTCGGACTGTTCGAAAGCTTGTTCGACACCAGTCGCAAAGAAGTCACCATCGCCAGCAAACCGATCGCGCTGCAGGTCAAACCCATTCCCGATACCGCGCCGCAGCCATGGCTGCCGGCGCGCGCGCTGCGGTTGCGGTATCTCGAAGCCCCGCAGTCCATGCGCGTCGGCAAAAGCGCGACCGTCACTGTGGAAGTGGTCGCCGACGGCGCGACCGCAGCGCAGTTGCCGGCGCTGATGGTGCAGGCCGGCAGCGATGCGCAGGTGTTCGCCGATCCGGCGCAGATGGACGATCGTTTCCAGCAGGGCCGCCCGCAGGCCACCATCGTTCGTCGTTTTTCCGTTCTGCCCAGCCGCGACGGCACCCTGCGCATCGCCGCGCCGCGCGTCGCCTGGTGGGATACCCAGGCCGGCGTCGCGCGGGTGGCATCGCTGCCCGATCTGATCCTGCAGGTGGCGCCCGGACCTGCCGGAACGACCGCGCCCGCCGTACAGGACGCCAATGTGGCTGCGGACGATGCGCCGTCGCTGGGCGGCTGGGCGTGGATGGCCGATCGCCGCTGGCTGTGGATGGGGATCTCGCTGGCGTTGCTGTGGACAGGCGTCGTGGTCTGGGCATGGCGACTGTGGTCCGCGCGGGGCAAAACCGCGCCAGTCGTGGCGCTGCCAGCAACGCCTGCCGGTGGCCGCGCGCCGCCGCGCGCGGATGCGCTCGCGCTGACACAGGCGCTGGCGCGCGGCCGACACGACGAGATCGCGCGCACGCTGTGCGCGATGGCGTCGCCGCCGGTGGCCGATCTGGATGCCCTGCGCCAACGCTTGTCCGAACCTGCCCAGCTCGCAGCGGTCGAGGCACTGCTGCGCGCGCGCTGGGGTCGCGGCGATCCTGCGGACGCGGTCGCTGCGGTGCGCATCGCCTTCGCCCGGGGCCCGCGCTGGCGCACGCCGGAGACGCCCGCCCCAGGCATGCTGTTGCCGCCGCTGTATCCAGAACGTTGATTGCGAAACGCGGTGCCCAGTGCCTGATATATCCCGGTTTAAGGAAGCGCCGTAAAACCCTTCTCCCCTCGGGAGAAGGTGGCGCGAAGCGCCGGATGAGGGTACGGCGAAGCGCTGATGCCCACGATTTGGGAAAACGCCAAGTGTTCATTTTGTTGGCCGACTCGGCGGCCGACTGCCGACTACTCAGGGACATCCATGGTGCTCAGCGTGTCGACGGGCCCAGGCCCGGACTTCACGCTTGCGGCGCCTGATATCCTCCGTCGACCTTCAGCGGGAGCCGCCATGAGCACCGAAACCGCCACCGCGCCGCCGCGGCTGCCGATGCACTGGAAAATCGCGATCGGTTTTGCCCTGGGCATCGCGCTCGGGCTGATCGTCTACCGCTTCGTCGGGGCGGACGCGCCGTGGGTGCGCGCCTTCATCGAATACGGCACCGAGCCGTTCTCCACCATCTTCCTGCGCCTGATCTTCATGCTGGTCATCCCGCTGCTGTTTTCGGCGCTGGTGGTCGGCATCAGCGAGATGGGCGATGTCCGCGCGCTCGGCCGCATCGGTTGGCGCACCCTGGGCTACACCACGGTGCTGTCGGCGATCGCGGTGCTGATCGGCCTGGTGCTGGTGAACTGGCTGAAGCCGGGCGTCGGCGTGAACAGCGCCGAGGCGTTGAACATGATCAGCGAGGGCGCCGAGCGCGCGAAGAGCATCGTCAGCGACAGCGCGGCCCAGCCCAAGGGTCTGGACATGCTGATCGCGATCGTGCCCGACAACGTGGTCAAAGCGGCGGCCGAGAACACCATCCTCGCGGTGATGTTCTTCGCGCTGATGCTGGGCATCGGTCTGGTGCTGACCCGCAGCGAAGCGGCCGGCACGCTGAAGCGCGGTATCGAAGGCCTGTTCGATGTCTCGATGACCCTGATCGGTCTGGTGATCAAACTGGCGCCGTACGCGGTGTTCTGTCTGATGTTCAACCTCGTCTCCCAGTTCGGTTGGGACCTGCTGGTGAGGCTGGGCGCGTTCGTGCTGGTGGTGCTGCTGGCGCTGGCGGTGCATCAGTTCGTGGTCTATTCGCTGGCGATCTGGTTGATCGCGAAGCGTTCGCCGCTGGCGTTCTTCCGCGATGTCCAGGAAGCGATGCTGATGGCGTTCTCCACCGCGTCCAGCAATGCCACGCTGCCCACCGCGCTGCGCGTGGCCGACCAGAAGCTGCATCTGCCGAAACGGGTTTCGCGCTTCGTGCTGACCGTCGGCGCCACCGCCAACCAGAACGGCACCGCGCTGTTCGAGGGTGTGACGGTGCTGTTTCTGGCCCAGTACTTCGGCATCGACCTGTCGCTGTCCCAGCAGGTTACGGTGATGTTCGTCTGCATCCTCGGCGGCATCGGCACTGCGGGCGTGCCGTCGGGTTCGCTGCCGGTGATCGCGCTGATCTGCGTGATGGTCGGCGTGCCGCCCGAAGGCATCGGCCTGGTGCTCGGGGTGAATCATTTTCTGGACATGTGCAGGACTACGGTCAACGTCACCGGCGACCTGGGCATCGCCGCAATGGTCTCGCGCGGCGAGTCGGACGTCGCGCCGGACGCGCGGTCCGACGCATGACTGTGCGTACAGCGTGCGCCGCCGCTCGCGCATGGCCGGCCATTGCCGACTGCTGCCTTGCGCATCTGCGGCTTGCTTGTCGGCGTTGGTTGCCGCCGGCAAAATCGACGGGTGATCCGCCTATTCCGGGCGCGGCCCGGTCAAGGACTGCAAAGATGCGAAAGCTATTGGCGACGATGCTGCTGCTGGCCATGGCCGCTACGGCGGTCGCTGCGGATCCGGCCTGCAAGCGCAACTTCAAGCAGGAGGGCGAATTCATGGCCGGGCGCAGCTTCACCACCTGGGATACGGTTCCCGGCGTGAACGTGTCCACGGCGTTCAAGCGCATCTACATGGAAGGGACCAAATCGGGTCTGCGCGTGGCTTCCAGCGACGAGAATGCGGGCGTGATCTCCTTCGAGCAGCCCAATGGCGGCGCTGATCTCGCAGGCGCCAAGGCGGGCCCGACGTGGAATGTGCTGATCGAGCCGCAGGGCAAGAGCGCGAAGATCACGGTCACCAAGACCATCCCGGGCGGTTTCCCCACCAGCACCGATTTCCAGATCACCTCGATGTGTGCGGTGATCGACGCTGCGCGCTGATCGTTGCTGTTGTGCGTCCTTGCCGGCCTAGTGTCGGCGATGGTGTGCGTGGAGAGCCATTTTGAATCCACCGTGGGCCGTATCGATTCAATTCCGCTCAATGCGGAGGCTGTTGTTCTCGCTGACTGTGCTGATGGCGTTTTCGGTTGCCGCAGCCACGCCTCCGAAACATGCGGTTTGCACCGCGATGGCGACGCCACTGCGAAATTTTCCTGATCCGGCGACCTGCGCAAAAGACTTCGGCATCACTGCCTTCTCTGATGGGGCTGGCCGGGAAAAAGCCGCAGAATTGCTATACAGGCAAGAGAAAGTGTTGCGAGACGCGGGCAGTTTCAGCGAGGCCAGAAACGCGCTGGATTGCGTCGAAGTCATGGTCGGCGACGCTGAAGACTGGCGACATCGCTACGAGCTCGTGCGCCGCCGCGGCACGTTGGCTTATCACGACGAACGGATGTCGGATGCGCTGCATCATTACGAATGCGCGCTGCAAATCGCCTCGGATCACCAGGATCGCGCCGCAATCGCCAAGAGTCTCAGCAATGCCGGCAGTGCCCTGCGCCGTCTCGGCGATTATCGCAACGCGCTCCAGTTCCTGATCAAGAGTCTGGAGATGCAGCGCGCGGATGGTCAGGGCGTCAGTGGTCTGACGCTGATGAATATCGCCGACGTGTATCGCAAGCTCGATGATCCAAAGCAGTCGCTGCGATATTACCGCGACTCCATCGAAGCGCATCGCCGCAACAATGAGCCGATCGATGCCGCGCATAACCTGGAAAACATGAGCGATGTCGCATTCGATCAGCAGGATATGCCGCAAGCGGCGCAATGGCTGGAAGAAGCGCTGGATGTGTATCGGAAGAACCGCAGTCACAAGTTTCAGCTGCGGGCGTATTCCGGACTGATGAGGATTGCGATCGAGCGCTCCGAATTCGAGCGTGCATACGCATGGCGTTCAGAAGCTTCATCGCTGGCGGATCGCTACGATTTGCCGATACCGGCGCCGCTGCAGCTGCAGATGGCGAGACTCGATCGCATGGACGGGAAACCCGATGCGGCCTTGGCGCGACTACAGTCGACCATCGCCGGGCTGTCGGAAGGCGATGCCGATCACGTTGCGCTCCTGGAAGAATCGGCTTCGGCGCAGGAAGCGCTCGGTGATCTTGATGGGGCGATCGCGACTTTGCGTGTTGCGCAGACCAAGGAGCGCGTACTGGCAGACACCCGTCGCGATGTGGAGCTGGGTTGGCAGCGTTCGCGATTCGAGGCGGCCGAGCGGGAGCGCACGATCGCCGGGCTCGAAGCGGAAAACCGCTTGCGCACGATCCAACTCTGGCTCGCGGCAATGGTGGCGGCAATCGTGTTCCTCGCGATACTGCTGCTGTCGATGCGCCGACGGCAGCGCGCTCGTCTGGCCGATACGGCGCGTCAAGTGCGGCATGAAGAAGAGCTGGCGCGCTACCAGCGCGAAACGGATGCTTTGGCCGAAGATCGCAATTTGTTGCAAGTGCTTCTGGACAGTCGCGAAGATGCAGTCTGCCTGCTCGATGCCGAGGGTCAGCTCATGGCCGCGAATCGTGCCGCACGTCGGATGCTCGACCCGGTCGGGACCTCCGTGATCGGCGCTGTGCTTTCGCAGTGTCTCGATGAGGCCGGTCGCAAAGCGCTTGCTTCTGCGCTTGAGCGGATGGAGGACGTTTCCGACCAGAGTTTCACGTTCGCGTCTCCAGGTGCGGCATCCCACTTGACTGCACGGCTTACGCAGTGGGAACAGGGCGATGGCTTGATCGTACTTGCCTTGGAAGAAGCGGTTGGGCCAGTGACGACATCGATACAGGCACCGGCATCGGAGCCCGTCAATGCAATCGACGAGACCGGTGCGCGTACGGACTTCCGTCGGGATCTGGTCGAGCTCATGCTGGCGGTTGTCGATTTGTGGGAACGCAGTTCCGGGTCCAACCGCCTTGAATTGGCCGAACGCAGCAAAATCTGGCGGGTGAACATCGATGACGGACGACTGCGTGCGCGATCGATGGACCGTTACCTGAGTCTGTCGAAACTGCCGCAAAACCCGCGCTGGCGCGACGTGCTGCGGACCGCCTATTTCGTCATGGCGCAGTGCTCGCTGGAAAAGAGTGCGCGCGATGATCTTCAGCGTCGGGTCGATGCGGTGCTCGGCTACACCCGGCGCAGCGCGTTGGTCTGAGTGGCTGTTCAAAATCTCCATGATCTGAAAGAACTGATGTCATCCCGAACGAAGGCGAAGCCCGAGGAGGGATCTGCTTCTGTTCGGTGGTGCCACAACAGCAGATCCCTCCACCCGCTGCGCGGGCGTTCGGGATGACAAACAGGTTTCCGTTTGCGATGGAGGAAATATCTTGAGCAGGCGCTAACTCCTGCGCATTCCGAAGCGGGTGCGGCTGAGTCTGCGGGTATCCGCCTGCGCCTCAGCCAGCTCAGTCGGTCGCCACCTCGCAAACGTAACATGAGCCACTCAGGCCGCCGGAGAAGCGATAGTCATGATGTTTCAGGATGCCATCGATATGGGTAGCTCCCTGATCGTTGAAAATTGACGGCGATGCGATGGTGGGCTGCGCCTTGTCCCAGTCGGGTGCGTCCGGAGTCTGTGCTGCGCAGAACTCCTGCGCCATCCGGCTTGCATAGAAGTAGTCATCAACGCCTCCGCAAGTTTGAAGTTTCGATGCGCAAGCAGCACCGCTTGTCCGGTAGGCAGTCAGCTCGGCTGGGCTGAAAGTAAAGCTCTTTTTCAACACCGGTACGGTGTTTGGAGCGAGGCACTTCAATGGAACAGGCTCGTTGTGAGCGTGTGCAAGCGGGGAAGCCAAGAGGCAGATGCACATGGCTAGCGATAATGAATTGCGCATGGGGTGTCGCCTGTCGATCAAGATGAAGCCACTCTAGATGGCGATCCATGCGTATGGCCAGTCTTTTCTGTGGCAAAAAGCGGGTAAAAATTCAAGCTAAGCCATTGATTTTGTTTCAGACAGTCGCTTTTCTGCATCCGGACGCTACGCGATGGCAGCTGGTTGGATTTTTCCCCGGATCTGCCCGGATCTGCCCGGCTTTGCACTGTCAGGCCTCGCGCCTCAATCAATAGTGTGTAGACACCTCGTCGTCCGGCGAGCGTCCACCTTCCGGGCAGAAGGACATCGATCTTCGATGGCCGTTTGCCACGGTTTCATGAGAATGAACATGCATATGATTCGGAAGAAGTTCGGCTTTGCGATGTCTGCCGTGTTGGCGGCTCTGCTTGGTTTCGCAGCAATAGCGCAGGCCAGAAATGAACCGCCGAAACCGTCTTACTACAGCAGGGTTTACATCGAGTACTACATCAATGGTGCCCCAAGCGGCGTCATTTCGACGGAAGCGATAACCCATGCGCCAACCCTTCAAAGCTGTCAACTGGAAGTGTTGATTTACGCAAGCAATCAATACACGTCGTCTGGCTACAGGTATATTTTCCATCGTGCCGATCCTTGCGTCCAAGTCGTCGGTGCGGTTGGCAATTCTGACCAGTAAGTCACTTGCTGGAATCAACGAATGCCCCAGCCCTCGCCGCACATGTGTTCGATTCGCGATGACGTATGCAGAGGAGTCTGCCTCGTCGCATGATTCGGGCAAGCTCTTGGCCAGTCATGTGCTTGTGCATTTGTTCGCGGCTGCACATCAGTATGCCAATCCCCCCCGGAGCACCGGTTTTTTTGAGGTGCTCCGGGGGCTGTGCAATACCGTGATGGTCTAGTCCGGCCAAAGCGAGCGACGGGCTGATCGAGCGACGGGCCGATGTCGGTGCGAGACATCCCGCCCCCCCGGATGGGACAATGCGCGGCCCGCAGCCCGCCGGGCGCTGCCGAATCCTTCCGCCCCATGACGACACCCAGCCGCCGCGATCTCGCCAACGCCATCCGTTTTCTCGCCATCGACGCGGTACAGGCCGCCAATTCCGGTCATCCGGGCATGCCGATGGGCATGGCCGACATCGCCGAGGTGCTCTGGAACGACTTTCTGCAGCACAACCCGGCCAACCCGCACTGGGCCAACCGCGACCGGTTCGTGCTCTCCAACGGCCACGGCTCGATGCTGCACTACGCGCTGCTACATCTCACCGGCTATGACCTGCCGCTCGATGAGCTTAAGAATTTCCGTCAGCTGGGTTCGAAAACCGCCGGTCATCCCGAGAACCACATGACCCCCGGCGTAGAGACCACCACCGGCCCACTGGGCCAGGGCTTCGCCAATGCGGTCGGCTTCGCGCTCGCCGAAAAACTGCTGGCGCAGCGCTTCAACCGCGCCGAGCTGAGCGTTGTCGATCACCGCACCTGGGTGTTCATGGGCGACGGCTGTCTCATGGAGGGCATTTCGCACGAAGCCGCGTCGCTGGCCGGCACCTGGGGGCTGAACAAACTCGTCGCGTTCTGGGACGACAACAACATTTCCATCGACGGACAGGTCCAGGGTTGGTTCACCGACGACACTCCTGCGCGTTTCGAAGCCTATGGCTGGCTGGTGGTGCGCAATGTTGACGGCCACGACCCGGTCGAGATCAGGACCGCGATCGACACCGCGCTGCGCTCGTCCGACAGGCCGGTGCTGCTCTGCTGCCGTACCACGATCGGATTCGGTTCTCCCGCGAAGGCGGGAAAGGAATCCTCGCACGGCGCGCCGCTGGGCAAGGACGAAGTGGCGGCCACCCGCGCCGCGCTGGGCTGGACGCACGACACCTTCGAGATTCCGCAGGACATCCGCGACGCCTGGGGCGCGGAGACTGCCGGTACCGCGCGCGAGCATCGCTGGAACGATCTCTTCGGCCGCTATGCCGCGCAGTATCCCGAGCTGGCCGATGAGCTCACCCGACGCATGCGCGGCGATCTGCCCGCCGATTTCGCAGGCATCGCGGACGCCTACATCGCGAAGCTGCAGATCGAAGGCCCGGTGGTCGCATCGCGCAAGGCCTCGCAGATGGCGATCGAAGCCTTCGCGCCGCATCTGCCCGAACTGGTCGGTGGTTCCGCCGATCTCGCCCACTCCAATCTGACCCTGTGGAAAGGCAGCAAGTCGGTCGCGAGCAGCGATCCGGACGCGAACTACGTGTATTACGGTGTGCGCGAATTCGCGATGACCGCGATCAGCAATGGTCTCGCATTGCACGGCGGCTTCGTGCCCTACGACGCCACCTTCCTTGTGTTCAGCGACTACGCGCGCAACGCGGTGCGGATGAGTGCGCTGATGGGCGCGCGCGCGATCCACGTTTACACCCACGATTCCATCGGCCTCGGCGAAGACGGTCCGACCCATCAGCCGGTCGAACATCTCGCGTCGCTGCGCTACATCCCGCACAACGACGTATGGCGCCCCTGCGACGCGGTCGAATCGGCGGTGGCGTGGCGCGCGGCGATCGAACGCGCCGATGGCCCGTCGTGTCTCGTCTTCTCGCGCCAGAACCTGCCGCATCAGCCGCGCAGCGACGCGCAGGTCGGCGATATCCGCCGTGGCGGTTACGTTCTGAAGGACAGCGTCGGCGCACCGGAATTCATTCTGATCGCGACCGGTTCCGAAGTCGGTCTGGCGATGCAGGCCGCCGCGCAGCTCGGCGACGGCGCGCGCGTCGTGTCGATGCCGTCGACCGATGTCTTCGACCGGCAGGACGCGGCGTATCGCGAAGCGGTGCTGCCGAACGCCTGCCGCAAGCGCGTCGCGATCGAAGCGGGCGTGCGCGACTTCTGGTGCAAATATGTCGGTCTGGATGGCGACGTGATCGGTATCGACACCTACGGCGCGTCGGCGCCGGCCGAAAAACTCTATCCGCATTTCGGCATCACCGTCGACGCGGCGGTCGCCGCAGCGCGCGCGCTCTGATCGGCGCCTGTCGGCCTGCGAGCAGAACGACATGATCGAAACGGTAAACCGCATCTCTCCGACCTGGCGTGCCGCGATCGATGGGCGCCAGGTCGCGGTCTACGACGGACTGTTCCCCGAGGCGGAACTGCTCAAACTCTGGTCGGTGTTGAACCGCGCCGGCTTCACCCGCACCGAAATCGCACGGCCCGACACCGCCGAGCACCGGCACTGGGCGACCGAGATCGCGGTCGAGGCGCTGCAGACCATGCCGTTCTTCGCGCCGACGATGGATGCGCTGGCCGATTTTTCGCCGGCGCACCGCTATCGCGCCTATCGCAGCTACGTGAATGTCGCGCACTACGGCGACATGTTGTTCACCCATACCGACGCCCATCCCGGCGCCGGCGAAGTGACCGCACTGTGGTACATCTGCGACCGCTGGGATCACGAGTGGGGCGGCGAGACGGTGTTCTACGACGACACCCGCGACGTGCGTGCGGCGGTTACGCCGCGTCCGGGCCGGCTCGCGATTTTCGACGGCGAGCTGCTGCATGCCGGGCGTCCGCCGAATCGCGTGTGCTATGCGCCGCGGTTCACGCTGGCGGTCAAGCTGGAGCGCGCGAATGATTGAATCGGAGCGCCCGATGACGAGGATTCGCGGAACCGGCGTGTGAATTTCGGTCAGCGCACTACATGTTCGTTCGCGCGGACCGCTGCGTTGGCGGCTCTGATCTGCGTTGCCGCGCTTTTTCCTGCCCAGGCAGCGACACCGGCGGCCTGCGCGCGGACGGACATCGAGCGCCGCAGATTGCCCGATCCCATCGTCTGCCTGCGGCGCGCCGGCATCGATACGCGCGATGCGTCTGTCGAGGACGGGGCGGACGCAGCGGCATTGTTCGCGCATGCGGAAAGCCGACTCTCTGCGGGGCGTTTCGACGAAGCCGAGCAAGCGCTCGACTGCGCCGACGCGGTGATCGGCGACGACGGCGACCGGACTGCGCAATACGAGCTTGTGCGCCGGCGCGGCATCCTCGATTACCGGCGCGAGCGCATCCCGGATGCATTGAAGCGTTTCGAATGCGCGCTGGCGCTCTCGACGGCGGGCGAGGATCGGGTCGCCATCGCCCGCGATCTCAAGAATGTGGGCACTTCGCTGCGCAGGCTCGGCGATTTTCACGGCGCATTGCGCGCGTTGACCTCAAGCCTGCAGATGCAGCGCAACAGCGGTGAAGTCAGCGGTGCGGTCCAGAACAATATCGCCGATGTCTATCGTGAGCTGGACCAGCCCGAAGAGGCGATGCGCTTCTATCGCGAGGCGTTTTCGACGTTCCAGTCGCAAAGCGAGCGCATCGAGGCGGCGCATGTGCTGGAAAGCATGGCCGAACTCGGGCTCGATACCGGCGATGCGGCGCAGTCGGCGCGTTGGCTGGAAGAAGCGCTGCGCGCCTATCGCGACGGTGGCAACCATGCCTACGAATTGCGCGTCTACATCGGCTTGACGCATGCCGCGCTGGCTCTGGGCGATATCGCGCAGGCGCGCAGGCAGGTCGCCGCCGCGCTCGCGGTCGCGACCGAGCACAACCTGCCACTGCCGGCCGCGTTGCAGCTGCAGATCGCGCGCACCGCGCGCAGCTCCGGCGATCTGCTCGCGGCGTCGCGACACATCCGCGCGGGCCTGGCCGGGATGGCCGAGGGCGATGCCGAGCGTGCCGCACTGCTGGAAGAACTGGCGGCGATCCAGGAACGCTCGGGCGATCGCGTCGCGGCGATCGAGACCCTGCGCCGCGCGCACGCCGATGCGCTCGCGCTGTCGCGCGCGCGGCAAGACCGCGAGTTGGGCTGGCTGCGCACCCGTTTCGAAACCGCCGAACGCGACCGCACCATTGTCGCGCTGGAGACCGATAACCGCCTGCGTCGCGCCGAGCTGCGACAGCGCACGTTGCTGCTGTGGCTCATCGCGGTGTCCGCGATCGCGGCGCTGTCGCTGCTGAGCATGTATTTCCTGCGCCGACAGCATCGCGCGAGTCTGGACGAAGCCGCGCGGCGTGCGCGTTACGAAGAGGCGCTGGAGCACTACCGTCGGGAGGCAGAAGCGCTGACCGAGGACCGCCGCTTGCTGCAGGCGCTGCTGGACAGTCGGGCGGAGGCGCTCGCTTTGCTCGATTCTGAAGGCCAAGTGCTGGCAGTCAACCAAGCCGCCTGTGGATTGCTTGGAGCCGGTCGCGATGACCTGTCGGGTCGGATGTTCAAGCGCGCACTCGAGCAGATGGAGGATTCGCAGCAGCAGATCCTGCCGCTCGCGCTCGGTGCGGGTGGGGTTGCGATCGGGGTCGAATTGCGACCCTGGGAGCATGGTGACGGTCTGATCGTCATCGCGCTGCATGCGAATGCGCAGGAGGCGCCATCGGCGGGCGAATCGGGCGCTTCTGCGGCTGGGCCGCAGCCGGAGCCGACACGCCAGGCCGGCGAACAACGCGAGGCGGACGCACAACGCGAGCTGTTTCGTCGCGGGTTGGTCGAATTGATGCTTGCCGTGGTCGAGGCCTGGGAGAGCACGACCGGGCTGCATCGGATCGAGTTGGCCGAACGCAGTCGTATCTGGCGGGTCGGCATTGATGACGGACGGCTGCGCGCCCGCGCGATGGAGCGTTATCTGAGTCTGGCGAAACTGCCGAGCAATCCGCGCTGGCGCGACGTACTGCGCTCGGCCTATTTCGTGCTTGGGCAATGCGAGAAACTCGCGCCGGAAGCGCGCGAAGCGCTGCAACGGCGGGTCGACGCGATCCTGGCCATGACCCGCCGCGACGCGCTGGCCTGATTTCGTCAGCTTGATTCCGTCAGCCTGAGTCCGTTAGCCGGCGTTCCGTCTCCGGCTCACGGACCCAGCAGAGGGGTGCCGGGGACGGCGCAGACCACGCACGAACCTTCCAGCGCGTGGCTGTAGTCGTACAGCGAGTGATGTGCGCTGCTGGTGTAGGTGGTCGGACCGGTGATGTGGATGATCGCGTTCGGGTGGCCACTCAGCATGGAGCAGTGGTTGCGTGCGATGTAGGTGGCCATGTTCCAGCGGTCGACAATGCCGCAACGCCCGTCCGACATCCGTTCCGCGAGCCCTTCCGCGATCAGACCTTCCGGTCCGAGGATCTCTGTGGTCTCTTCGGCGATCGTCTGAAGCTGCGTGGACGTGAAGCTGAAGGTGGAGACGATGACGGGAGTTTCGTTGGCGCCTGTGCACCAGTTGGCGGGCATGGTCTCGTGGGGGCGCGCGGCCGAGGGCAACAGCAGGGCGATCATGAGCAACGGCGGGAGGAGTCGGGGGCAGGTTGGGCGCATGGTGGTTCTGGTAGTGGGCGGATTGGGTCGCAAGCCTACGGATGCATTCGCCACAGGTCCACATTGATCGAGGGTAGAAAACGGGTAGTAATCGTCATAAGTATTTGATTCAAATATTTTTTATTTATTCGGCTGGCGTAGGGCGCAGGCCCGGCCCGCCGCTTTCTCGATGGATGGGGACGATTGCTTCCCGCTTCCTCCCCGGCGTGTCCCGGTTCGATCCTTCATGCCTTCGAGCGACGTCGATACGGTGTTCGTGGCCGGATCGGCGCCATACAGAGGCGTTCCGATCCGGTGAATCCAGTCGCCGCATTCCATCACGGCGTCCCCCTTTCGACACGATCCGGAGAACACCATGACCATTCATGCGCAAAGCAGCCGCCTGCGCTTCGCCGCCGCTCTCTTGCTGGCATTCGCCGCTGCTCCCGCCTTCGCCGCCAACAACCCGATGACTTTCGTGGGTCAGGTCCACAACCAGCAACTCGCCTGTCTGCATGCCAATGCGGAGCCCGGGGTATCGCCGTTGGTGACGCTGGTGAGGAAGTGCGGATTGCAACCCGGCATGCCCATCAGGCAGTTCGTCCAGACCTTCGGCCCAGTGATGAACGGCGATCCGACCGTACCGTTGGCCCAGCGGATGCAGCCCTACCGTGACCGCTACAGCGACTACGAGTACGGGTTCTTCGATCGCATCGATGCGGTCACCGAAACCGCGCTGAACGAGGCCGAAGCCCGACGGATGTTCGCGGATCTCGAGGCCGAGGCTGTCGTCAATCTCGACATCAACGGTTTCGGCGGACAGAGCATTCTCGCAGCGGTGGCTGTGGCCCGGGATTCGCTCGAATACTGGATCCGCTACGAGCCGATTGCGGACAATCTGTCGAGCGCGGAACGCTGGCCGAAGTGGCTGCGCAGGCTGGCGATCGTTGCCGCAGACATTGGTGGCATGGTCATCGCGGTCAACCTTGGGGCGACTGCGCCGCTGGCCGGCGCGATCAGCTCCGGTGCGTCGCAAATCGCGGGCGAGCTGATCGCCGAATGATGCCCGCTTGATTGCGATCGGCTTCCGGTGAGAATCGGGGGCCGATCGCGTGGGGGTTCGCCAGCCCCGGCTGCCTGGTCTGACCCGGTCTCGCGCAGCGACAGGGACTGTGCTTTGCATACAGCGCCTGCCCGCCCGCAGGATGATCCGCATGATCCGTCTTGCCTCAATGCCTCGAACAGTCTTGCGTCGATGATGCGCACGCGCCGTCAGCGCAGCGAGCGGGTGACGGCCAAGGCCCTTCGGGCGGGGTGATGGAAGACAGGGCGGACGTGAAGCCCTCGAACTGGCGGAGTTGTCGCGTTGCCCAAGCAAAGCGCAGATCGCCCACCGCTGCGCTGAATCGTCCCGGCTCGTTCCCGGCTTCGCCCGCTTTCGCACTCGCTGTGGCGGTGTGGCGGCCCTGACGTGCTGGTCATCGTCTTTATTCAATCATCCGAGCCTCTCATGCCCGACTTGTCTGATTCTTCGAGATTCCACGCTCCTCTCCTTGCGCGTGTCCGGCGATGTGCCGTATGGCTCTGCGCGGCGGCGTGTCTGATCGCCATGCCCGCGCTGGCGCAGAACACGCTGCGTACAGTGGAGTTCCCGGTCGCCGATCGTTATCTGGTGGTATTGAAACCCGAGGCTGCCCGTTTGCCCGATGAGGCGCGGAATCTGCCTGGCGTGGCCGAGCTGGCCAGCGAAGTCGATACCTTCGACGGCGTGGAACTGCGCCACGTGTATCGCAGCGCCCTGCGCGGTTTTGCGGTGCAGGCCTCACCGCGGGCTTTGAAACGTCTGCTCGCCGATCCTCGTGTGGAGTATGTCGAACAAGATGCGGTCGTGTGGGTGGACAGCATGCAATCCAGGCCCGCAGTGTCCTGGGGGCAGGATCGCATCGACCAGCGCAGCCCGATCCAGGATGGCCGTTATTCGTTCTATCGCACCGGTGCGGGCGTGCGCGTCTACGTGATCGACAGTGGGATCAATGCCACGCACAGCGAGTTCGCCGGTCGTATCGGGCCTGGCTATGCCGGTGTGGCCGATGGTCGGGGCACCGGTGACTGCATCGGTCACGGCAGCCACGTCGCCGGCACCATCGGTGGCGCGACTGCGGGGGTCGCTCCCGGGGTCATCCTCCACCCTGTGCGCGTGTTCGGTTGCGCCATGACCAGCGAGGCGAGTGAGGTCATTGCAGGGATCGACTGGGTTGCGGCCAATCGCCAGCTTCCTGCGGTGGCCAATCTCAGTTTCAACAGCCGCTACAACGCGAGCCTTGATGCTGCGGTCTCTGCGCTGATCGCCCGTGGCGTCAGCACGGTGGTGTCCGCCGGCAACGGCAACGATGACGCATGCTACCTATCGCCCAGCAGAGTGTGGGCCGCGCTGACCGTGGGCGCCACCGACAGTGATGATCGTGCGGCCACGTATTCCAATGTGGGTGCCTGCATCGATCTCTATGCCCCCGGCAGCGACATCGTCTCGGCAGCGCACGATCACACCACCGCTTTCGCCGATCGCAGCGGCACCTCGATGGCGACCGCTCACGTCTCCGGCGTGGCCGCACTTCATCTCGAGGACGACCCTGCTTCAACGCCGGCCGAGATCCACGCGCTGGTCAGGAGCGCGGTCACCATCGCGGTCACATCGCCTTACTTCGGGGGCACCGGCGGCCTGGCCTATACCCAAGGCGATGATCTTCCCCGGGTATTGAGTTTTCAGCGCCGGAACAAACTGGAGACGGTGCTGGTCAAGCTCGACGTCGTGGTGCCGGCAGGCGAGCATCAGAGCGTGGAGATCCCGCTGCCGCCGGGCTGGGTGGCGATCGGTGGCGGCGTCGAAGGTGACCTCTTCCCGCACGGGCATCTGATCACCGCCTCCCATCCGAACGCCGATCGCAGCGCGTGGGTCATCTCCACACGCCAACATCTCGCCCCGGCGCCGACAAAAATCCGCGGCTGGGTGATCGGCCTGAGCGTCGCCAATCTGTATCGTGCGCAACTGCTTCAACATATCGCCGTAGTCCAGAGCACCAGCAACCCGACACAGCATCCGCAAGCGACGGCCTATCTGCCCAGCGGTTTCGTCTTGTTGGGCGGCGGTTTCTACACCGACACCCGTGGCCCGGGCATGCTTGCCACGGGCAGTTGGCCGGAGTTTCCGACCACCGGGCCGCGCGTACCGGGCTGGACCGCAAGCGCCAAGGATCATCTGCAAATCTCGCCCGGAACGGTCACTGCCTTCGCCATCGGCATCCGCGAATACATCCCCGGTGTCGGGCGCATGGAGTCTTTCGCGCAGACCGCAGTCTCCGACCCCGCACCGTACCCGGAGGCCAGCCTGTTCACTGATAACGCCTACGTGCGTACCGGTTGTGGCGCGAAAGCGCACTGGACCGGTGCCGGCAGTCTGCTCTGGCGCATCGAGCCCATCTTGCACCCGCAATCCAGCGCCGATGCTGGCTGCCGGGTTTCGGCAAAGGAGCATCTGGTCCCGGATCCCTCCGCAGTGCAGGCCTGGTCGATCGGTCTGCGCGCATTCTGAGTCGATCGGTTTGCTGTGTGGGACGCGCACTCGCCCGTCGGCGCGTGCGCGTCCCACACGCCGCAGGTGAGTCGCGAGGCGCATGATGTCGCGATCCGACAGGTCAGCGCTTTCACCAGTCGCTGTTCTGCCCGCGTGAAATCGCTGCCCAGCGGATTGTCGGGCAGCGTGCTGTCGCGCCGCAGAGGCGCCAAGGCGGACTGCGGGCATTCCGGCATGTCGCGTGCGGACAGTTGTTCTATCGTAGTCGGTCAGAAGTGCCGCCAATCGGGCGGCGCCAATCAGTATCGGAAGCACGATGGAACGAAGTCATACGTTGGCATGGTTGCTGTTGACGCTGTTGCCCGGGGTCATGGCGACAGCGTTCGCGGCGCGGCCTGCGGCCTGTTCCACTTTGCAACGACCGGCGCAGGCATTGCCGGACCCGGAGGCCTGCACCCGTGCTGTCTTGCGCTCGAGCGCAGGGATGCCGCGCGACATTGGGGCACTGGTCGAATCGCTGTTCGAAGTGGCCAGTGGAGCGGTCGAAAGTGGCCGTCCACAGCGCGCGACGGAGGCTTTGGATTGCGCCGATGCGGTGATCGCCGCATCGGATCCTGTGGGCGACTGGCCATTGCGCTATCAGGCGGTGCGGCGCCGTGGCTTGTTGGCGTATCGCGAGCAGCGCATCGATGTCGCGCTGGCCGGTTTCGAATGCGCGCTGCACATGGCGACTGAACAGGGCGACCGTGCCGCCATCGCCAAGGATCTGAAAAATGTCGGCAGCGCCCTGCGTCGACTGGGCGATTACCCGGGCGCGTTGCGGGCGTCGACGCGCAGTCTCGACATGCTGCGCGCCGATGGCGGCGATACCGGCGCGGTGTCCAACAACGTCGCCGACATCTATCGCGATCTTGGCGAGTCGGAAGAGGCCGAACGCTACTATCGCGACGCCGCTGGCGCATTGCGCAAGGCCGGCAATGTGGTCGAAGCCGCGCATGTGTTGGAGAGCATGGCCACGCTGGCGTTGGACAACGGCGATCCGGCGCAGGCACAGACCAAGTTGCAACAGGCGCTGGCCGATTACCGCAGCGCGGGTCAGGTGCCGTACCAGGTGCGAGTACATGCCTGGTTGACGCGCACGGCGCTCAGTCGCGGCGAGATCCCAGCGGCGGCCGAATTCAGCGCTGCTGGGCTGGCCTTGGCTGAAGCCCATCGCTTGACCGTGCCGGCGGCGCTGCAATTGCAGGCAGCACGAGTCGATCGCCTGCGCGGGCGCCCGCAAGCCGCGAAGGCGCGTTTGACTGCGGCATTGGCGGAGTTGCCGGAGGCCGATGCCGAACGTGTCCTGTTACTGGAGGAATTGGCCGTTGCCCAGGAGGCCGATGCCGACCCGGTGGGTGCGCTCGCGACGTTCAGGCGCGCGCGTGAGGCCGAGCGCACGCTGGCGAAGGCGCGCTACGACCGTCAGCTCGGCTGGTTGCGTTCGCGCTTCGAAACCGCCGAACGCGATCGCACCATCGCTGCGTTGGAGCATCAGAATCAGCAGCGCGCCGCCAGCTTGCGACAGCGCACGCTGTTGCTGTGGGCGTTGGCAGTGTCGGCACTGGCGGCCGTCCTGGGCCTGTGGTTGTTGCTGCAGCGGCGTCAGCACCGTCACCGTCTTGCCGCAGCGGCACAGGAGTCGCGCCACGAAGAAGCGCTCGCGCATTATCGGCGTGAAGCCGAAGCCCTGGCCGAAGATCGCAGCCTGCTGCAGACGCTGCTCGACAGCCGTGAGGATGCTGTGTGTCTGCTCGATACCGAAGGCCAGGTGCTTGCCGCCAACCGCGCCGCCTGCGGCCTGTTGACCGTCGCGCCGGGAGGTCTGGTCGGCGCGGGTCTGCCGTCACTGCTGGGCGCGACCGATGGCGACGCACTCGCGCTGGCGCTGGAACGCATGGAAGACAGCAGCCGGCAGACGATCACCCTGCCCACAGACGAATCGCGCCCCGCACTCCGCGGCGAGTTGAGCCAGTGGGAGCATGGCGACGGTCTGGTGTTGCTGCAGCTTGGGCCGTCGTCCACGGTTGGATCGCCCGTCGAAGATGGCGGGACGCGTCGAGTCGCAATGTCGGCTACCGACGATGCCCGTACGGAGTTCCGCCATGCGCTGGTCGATCTGATGTTGACCACGATCGATACCTGGGAACGTGGCAGCGGCCAGAACCGCATCGAACTGGCCGAGCGCAGCAAGCTCTGGCGGGTGTATATCGACGATGGCCGGCTGCGGACGCGCGCGATGGAACGCTATCTCAATGTCGCGCGTCTGCCGCAGAACCCGCGTTGGCGCGATGTCGTGCGCACGGCTTACTTCGTACTGGGCGAGTGCCGCCTCGATACCGCTGTGCGCGATGCTTTGCAGCAACGGGTCGATGCCGTGTTGTCCTTCACCCGGCGCAGTCCTCTGGTCTGAGAGGCGGATTGCACGCCTGTATCGCGAATATCCGGCGTGCGGGACGAGGGCGAGGCGCCAGCATGGACCCGCTGATGCCGCCACGCGCTTTCGCGGGCGGACGCATGATGGATCCCACCTCCGGCCAGCATCCGCTCTCCTGCCACTCAGTTCGTACCCGCCGGCGGCTTCTGCACGGACGGTGTCGCGCAGATAGAACACACGCCATTGAGATTGCCGTCGCTGAAGCGATACAAGCCGTGATGCTGCAGCTCGTTTTTGAAATCGCTCGGGCCGTTCACGAACGACAGCGGCTTGTCGGCTGGCAATGCGTTCGGCAGCAGACTCCTGCAGTAGCGCAGCGCGCGCTGATCCGCATAGAACCAATCGTCGACGATGCCGCAGGTCACCCCCGGCGCTGGCGGCACCACGATCCCGAGAATGTCCGCAGGGCACACTTTCAGAGCCTGGGCCTGGGCCGTAATCATGTCCTTGAACTGCTGCAGGGCCTGCGGAGTAAAGCTGTACTGGGCGGCGATCAGCGGCGTGGAACCGGGTGCCGAGCACCATGTCTGCGGCATGTCGTCGTGCGCGTGCACTGTGGTGCTGATGAAGAGGCTCAGTGTAAGGCTGATGGCGGACAACACGCTTGGCGGACGCATATCGGTTTTCCTGTGTCGTGCGGCGCGCAAAGGTACGCACCGGCGGGTCGAGTGCGGCCAGTCTAGAGACCCATCAACGCCGGATACCATCGATTCCCCGGGCTTATCCCGGGCAAAAAATTCCAATAAAGCATTGATTTTGATGATTTACGGGGTGGGTGGCTCGAATATCAACCCGGGCTTACCCTGTCCACGCGTTGGCAGCCGGGCCTAAGGTCGATCCATCGCCGCACGGTCGCGGCCCGATCCAGGTCAGTCCCCATGCTCCCGATCACGCTTGTCCGCGCCTGTTGTCGGTCGTTTCAGAACAGCTGCCTGACGACCGACACCGGCTAGTCACCCGCGTCGACGCCGAAGCGTCGCGACTTCCCAGATCCGTCTTCCAGTCCGTGCCCATGCACGGTGTACGGCCCGCTGCGCCTGCGCGACGGGTCGCCGTCATCCGCCCGAATGGCTTCCGGGCGGTACGCCCAGCCAGCGGGCGACACAAGAAGCCCGTTGTCATCCAGGAGATTCCGTCATGCATACCAAGTCCACACCCTGCCGCATCCCGTTGCTCGCCTGTGCCCTCGCACTGGTGCTGCCCGGAGCCGTTTTTGCCGAAGGTTCGGAGAAGATCACCCCGCTGGACGAACAGAAGCAGCAGCTTGCCGAAGCCAATCTGCCCGCTGCCGTGAAGCTGTACATCAGCTACATGCAGGATTTCGATGCGCGCTATCCCGACAGCGCCCTTGTCGACACCACCCAGGTGATCGCGGAGGAGGGCGAGATCATGGCCTCGCTGTACTGCAATGCGATCGGCATCGATGGCCCGTGCGCGCCGGACGCCACCACAGGCAATTTCGTCGCGGTCGGCGGTGCCGACGCAACCGCCCGGCTCGGCGGCGATGGCAAATGGTGGGTCTGGCTGGAAAACATCGCCTACAACATCGGTGTGATTCCGGAAGTCAAAGCCTGCCCGGCGCCGACGCAATTGGTGGTGATGGCGATGGACGACGAGAATCGCAGCAACATCAACAGCCGTGGCGGCTGGATCGGTGCAACCGGTTCCACGACGGACACCATCTGGCGCTATTGCCGCCTGGGTTACGCGTCGTCGATGCAGTTCCGGCCCTTGCCGCTGACGGGCACGGACTACAACTACGCCGTGCAGAACATGGGTGTGTTCTGCCCGCCTGGCGCCACCCGCGCTGGCCGCTTCCATGACAATCAGGGCGGCCCGAACAACAACTATTCGACCGGCACCGTGTTCCCCAGCGTCAACGTGGCTGGTCGTAACTGGTTGACCTTCACTTGTCATTTCCGTGGCGGGAACGCAAGCGTCGGCACCATGAGCGCATTCCCGAATCTGGGCTTCAGATATGGCGTCTTCGGATCGCAGTACATGCCGGCCGGATATGCATTGCAGACCGGGCGCGTGTATCAGGACGACGAGGATTTCAACAACGTCAATCTGTGGATCAATCTGCCTTCGAACAGCGCGATGTTCATGGGGCTGACCAACACGCTGCGCTACCTCGTGCGGGTGCAATAAGCTTCTGGTACTCGAGAGTTCTTTCGCCCTTTTCCGGCAACGGCCGGGAAGGGGCGATGTTCACGGGCCAACATGATCCGCAGTGCGGCGCGCTTGCGCGCAGCGCATAGCCTTGAGGTCAGTGCGCAGTTTCCCGCAGCGCCAACGCCACCACCTTCGCATAAAGCGCTTCGACTAGGCCCGATGGCTGCGCATACCCCATCCGTGCCACGGCTTCCAGATCATCGGGCGAGGTTGCGCGTGCGCCGAGCAGTGCGCGCGCCATCGTTTTCAGCTGGGTTGCGTGGGTGGCGGTGTTCGCTTTCAGCCAGGACAGCGCTTTCACCAATCGCTGTTCGACCGGCGTGAAATCGCTGCCCAACGGATAGTCGGGCAAGGTGCCGTCGCGACGCAGCGGTGCCAGGGCGGACTGCAGGCGTTCCGGTGAGTTGCGGCCCGAGAGTCTGAATGTCGCGCGTTCGTCGTAGCGTTTGCCGGTGATGTTGGCGGTAGCCAGCAACGCATGCTGGAAGCGGCTGTCGGTGATTGCCGCCATCGCCTCTATGCAGTCCTCATCGCAGGCGCCGTGGACATCGGCGATGCCGTATTCGCTGACGTAGATGTCGCGGAGGTGGCGTGGGATGGTGGCGTGGCCATAGTTCCAGACGATGCTGGAGATCGCGGGTTTGCCGGGCTCTTCGCGGGTCGCGCGCAGCATCAGCACCGAACGCGCCTCGGGCAGCGCATGCGCCATCGCGACGAAGTTGTATTGGCCGCCCACGCCCGAGACCACGCGGCCGTCGGCGAGGGCGTCCGATACCGCCGCACCCAATGCGGTCGCCATCATGCAGGTATTGAAGAACCGGGCGTGATGGCGCTGCACGCGCTCCAGGGTTTCGCGGCCGCCGTAGAGTTCGTTGACCTCGCTGACCCGGCGCATGCCGATGCCGCGCTGCCCCGCATCATCAAGACCTCGTAGCCAGTCGTAGAACTCGTGCGAGCCCAGATAGAACGCGCCGTGCAGGAATTCGCCTTCGCGGTCCAGCCGTTCGCGGTCGGCGTCGCTGGCGCTGCCGTCGTTGATCCGGCGCATCAGCGCTTCGTCGTCCACCACTTTGCGCCGCAGCACGCCGCTCTGCACCAATTTGCGGAAGCCTTCGTTGATCATTTCGCTGCAGCCGTACAGGCCGTGCTCGAATGCATCCAGCCCGCCGCTGGCGATCACCGCCGGATGCCGTTCGATCTCCGGATCCAGCGCCTGCATGACGCGCCGGTACGCGGCGTTGTCGGTGTGACGCAGCACCAGCGCATGGCACAGCGCATCGGCCAAGGCGCCGATGCCGATCTGCAGCGTACCGCCGTCGCGCACCAGCGCGCTGGCGTAGAAACCGATCGCGTATTCGGGATCGGCCACCGGCTGTCGCGGCATGGCGAAGAGTTTCGGATACGGGCCCGGCGGCGTCAGCACAATGTCGAAGAACCCCGCATCCACTGCGGCGCCGTTGTCCAGCCACGGCAATTCCGGATCGACCTCGGCCACCATCAGCGGTCGCGGCTGGCCGCGCGCGAGTATCGCGTCGATCGCATCGAAGGTCAGGTCGGTGTTCGACGACAGCGACAGCCGCGAACCATCTGCGCTGCTTGCGACTTTCTGCACGATGCAGTTCACGCCGCGCTCGGCGACGGCGCGCGCGACATGGGTGTAGTTGAGGCTGACATAGCGCGACTGCGCCTGACGCGAGCGCAGCAGCGCGCCGGACTGCAGGTAGAACTCTTCGATTTCGATATGCGCCGGCAGCGCGTCGCGTTTCTGCGCCTGCACATAGGCGAGGCGCGGGAAGTCGTCGCCGAAATGGCGCGACACGAACGGCGCCAGAAACCGGCGCTGCAGATCGTTCGCTGCGGTGGGTGGATCCAGCGACAGCGCGGTGTACAGATGCAGTTGCCGCGACGGATCTTTCGCGATCCGGGCGTACAGGGCATTCAGCAGCCGATGCGGCTTGCCGATGCCCAGCGGCGCGGCCACGTGCAGTGGGCCGTCGATGCTGGCGAGGAGGGTTTCGACCGCGTCGTCGAGGTGGTCGAGGCGGTGGGGCGCGTGCGGGTCGGTCATGCCGACATCATCGCGGAGTTTGCTGCGTTTTGCTCTGTTTTGGATCAAAGTCCCGAATCGAAGGCTGTCGCGACCGGTGGGGTTGGGGAGGACGGTGCGCAACGGGCTTGACATGTTCGTTTACGGGTGTAATCTGAATTGCAATTACACCCGTAAACATCAGGCCGTCCATGCAGGTCATCTATGCAAATCAGTGAAGCCGAATCGGTGGTGATGGAAGTCCTCTGGCAGCGCAGCCCATTGACCTCGGAAGAGGTGATCGCCGCCTTGGTCGAGCATCAGCAGTGGCAGGAAGCGACGGTGAAGACTCTGCTCAACCGCCTGCTCAACAAGGGCGCGATCGAGGCGCAGAAGGACGGTCGTCGTTATCTCTACAGCCCGCGTCTGCGGCGCGAGGACTGGGTGATGGGCGAAAGCGAGAGCCTGCTGGCGCGTCTGTTCGACGGCCGCGTCGCGCCGCTGGTCGCGCATTTCAGCCAGCACCGCAAATTGAGTGCGGACGATGTCGCCGAATTGCGGCGACTGGTCGATTCCCTGGACGAGGAGACGGACCATGATCGCGACCCATGAGGTCCTGCAGTGGTTGTGGGCCGCAACGCTTGCGGTCGGTGTCGCGGTGCTGGCGCTGTTGATCCTGCCGCGTCTGTTGCGTCGCCATTTTGGTGCCGGTGTGGCCTATGCATCATGGTGGTTGCTGCCCGCAGTGTTGATCGCGTGTCTGCTGCCCGGGCGCACGGTGCAGACCGTCGCCGTTGCGCAGACATTGCGGACCATCGCCGAACCTGTCGCGATGGCGCCGGTCGGGGTCGACGCGGATCGCTCATCGCTGTGGTTGATGGTGTGGCTGATCGGCGTCGTGGGTATGGCTTTGCGTTTGTGGCATCAGCAGCGTCGCTTCGAGCGCGCGCTGGGTCCGTTGCAACCATTGAGCGAACGTCTGTGGCGTTCGCAGGTCAGCCATGGCCTGCCTGCGGTGGTCGGTGCGATACGCGCGAAGATCGTGCTGCCGGCCGACTTCGTCCAGCGTTACGATGACGAACAACGGGCCTTGATGCTCGCGCACGAACGTCGGCATCTGCGCTGCGGCGATCCGCTCGCGAATCTCGCCGTCGCTATCGTCCGCTGTGTGTTCTGGTTCAACCCGCTGGTACATCTGGCGGCGGCCCGTTTCCGCCACGACCAGGAACTCGCCTGCGATCAGGCGGTGGTCGCGGCCCATCCCCAATCGCGACGCGCGTACGGCGAAGCGATGCTCAAAACCCTCATGATCGAACAGCAGGCGCCGCTGGGCTGCCACTGGGGGCTTTCACATCCTTTGAAGGAGAGAGTCATGCAACTCAAATCACCGATACCGCGCACGTGGGTGCGGCGGGTCGGCATCGCTGCGGTAGCGATGCTGATGTGCGGCGCTGGATTCGCGGTGTGGTCGGCGCAGCCGGCAAGAACCGTGTCGCCGTCGGGCGCCGATTTCAATGCCGATATCCGCATGCGGATCGATGGCGGCGACACCGAGTCTTTCGCGATCGCGCTCGCGAACGCGGTCGGCAAACCCTTTTCGTTCGCGCGACCGGACGCTCACGGTGGTCGGATCGATGTCGATGCCACCGTGCGCGAAGCCGGCGCATCGCGTTACGACATCGCGATGGTGCTGAAACAGAACGGCAAGGTGCTGGCGAGGCCACGGCTGATCGTCGCGCGCGGAGAAGCGGCCACCGTGAGAGTCGGCGATGACCTCCGTGGCAGCGGTTTCAAGGGCGTCGAGCTTGCGGTCGCGATCGGCGCAGAGGCACCGTCGGCGGCGAACACTTGGTCCTCCTCACTTTCGCCGCCTGCGCCACCGGCGCCGCCTGCACCGCCGGTATTCATGGATCACGCTGCACCGCCCGCACCTCCCGCGCCACCGGCACCGCCCGCGCCGATGGACCATGTCGCGCCGCCTGCGCCACCGTCCCCACCGCCTCCCCCCGAGGCTCCCGATCTACCCGCCCAAGTGGCCAAGCAGCAGGCAGAAGCGATGTTCCAGCAAGCCCAAGCGGCCAGGGAACAAGCCGAAGCGGGTCGGCAGCAGGCCCAAGCATCCAAGGAAGAAGCCGAAGCGGCCCATCAGCAGGCTCAGGCGGCCAAGCAGCAAGCCGAAGCGGCGCAGCAAGAGGCCGATGCGGCGAAGCGACAAGCCGAAGCGAATGCGCGTATGCAGGGCCATGCGGCCGCACGCGCCGACGGCAGGCGCTGAGCGTTCACGAAGCAGGATGCGGTCGCCGCGTGACATCCGCATCGTATTTCAGGGCCTGTTCAAAACACCCTCAACCGTGAATGCATCCACCATCTGTCATCCCGAACGCCCGCGCAGCGGGTGGAGGGATCTGCTGTTGTGGCACCACCGAACAGAAGCAGATCCCTCCTCGGGCTTCGCCCTCGTTCGGGATGACACGGCCGTACGGCGCATTCGCAGGGTGTAACCCTCGAAGCGGACTGCACCGTCTTTTCGTTGCCCGTTGTGGTTGAATTTCGAAATGAAGGATGCGTCGTGATGGCGGAATCACCGATGCCGGTTACACCCTTCGCTGCTGTGTCAATGCGTGTTGTTTTCCGCAACCCCTCACGGGAGATCGTGATGATGCTGTCCAGGATATGCGTCGTTGTTGTGATCTTGTTTTTCGTCCCTCGACTATTCGCCGCAAACCAAAGCGTAGAGGATGTCGAGTTCGTCAGCCGGGGGACAAAAATGGCTGGCTCCATAGTGCTTCCGGGCGACAAGAAAATACATGCTGCGGTCGTATTCGTGCACGGCTCGGGAAAGCAGACCAGAAACATGTCTGTGGCCGAACAATTCGCCGAAAATGGCATTGCCGCCTTGGTATACGACAAGCGCGGCGCAGGCGAGTCGGGTGGTCGATATGAAGCAGAACAAAGCGTCAGTGAAGAGAATCTCGCGATCCTGGCGGAAGATGCGATGTCGGCAATGGATACGCTATCGAAACATCCCGCATTGAAAGATGTGCCTTTGGGGCTCACTGGCATCAGTCAGGCGGGATGGATCGTGCCTTTGGCCGCCGAAAGAAGTCCACACGCAGACTTCATGGTGTTATGGAGTGGTCCAGTCTGCAAGGTGAGTGAAGAAGATATCTACAGCAAGTACACGGATGATCTGGATGGCAGGGATGTGCCAAGTTACGACGAGGCGTTGAGTTCGAGAAAGACGAAATACATCTGGCCGGACTTTCTCGGAAAAGACACCGATCCAAGCGAAAGCCTGGCAAATCTCGATATCCCGGGGCTTTGGATTTTTGGAGCGTTCGACGGCAGCATTCCTGTCGACCTGTCTGTTCGAAGGCTGGAGAAGCTGGCCGCTGACGGCGGCAAATATGGCCATGTTCTCGTTTCGCATGGCCACAACAACATGGATGAGACCTTTTCCATCGCGATCGATTGGATCAAAGGACTTCCAAAGTCAAAGTAGTCGATGGCTGCACTCGCGGCACATCCGCGCGGCCATGCTGTCAGAGCAGGAGCTTTCCCGCCGCGATCAACAACACCACGCCAAGCGCGTAGCGCAGGCCCCGCACCGGCAACCACTTCAGCCCGAGCTGAGTACCGATCAGCGCACCCACCGCCACTGCGCCCAGCCACAGCGGCAGCATCGTCGGCAAGGTTTGTTCGGACTGCATAAGACCTGCCAAGGCGGTCAGCGAATTGATCCACACGAATGCCACCGAGGTGCCGCTGGCTTCGCGCGTGGGCATCCAGTGCGCGAACAGCAGCAGCGGGGTGAGGAAGATCGCGCCACCGGTGCCGGTGAGCCCGGACAGCGTACCGATGGCGCCGCCGACGATAAGCCCGATGATCCACGGCACTTGTCGACCGGTCGCCTGTTGATCGTCGGTTTCGGCGCGTGCGGCCGAACGGAATACCCCGACCGCAGCGACCAGCAGCACGCCTGCCAGCAGCATCGAATAACTGTCTTTGGGCAGTTTGATCTGCGCCGCGAAGTACGCGGCCGGCGCCGATGCCAGCACGAACGGCAGGATATTCCGCCAGCGGACGAAGCCGCCGCGCCAGAAGCGATACAGGCCGATTCCCCCGACCAGCAGATTCAGCGCCAGCGCGGTCGGCCGCATCTGCTCCGGCGCCAATCCGACCAGCGCCATCGCCGCCAGATACCCGCTGGCGCCGGCATGGCCCACCGACGAGTAGAGCGTCGCGACCAGCAGGAACAGCGCCGCGAGCAGCAGGACGTCAGGGCTCAATGTGTGTCTGTCCCCGTGTTGAGTGCTGTATTCAACAGCGCAGCAAGGCGATGCCCGGCGATCCGCAGCTGCATGTCTGCGGTCGGCCGCCATTGCGTGAAATACGCCGGTTGCAGTTTCGGTCGCGGCGGGTAGAAGCCGTCCTTCAGCACAATTCGGCAGGACGCCTCGGCCCATGCGGCCGGACTGTCGATGCCGATGCGCGCCTGCGGCGGTAATGGCATGCGCTGCAGATGGCGCAGATAGCGGCGCTCGCTCATGTCTGCGGACGCCAGGATCCCGCTGTCCCACAGCCGGTGCAGGTTGCTGCCCTGGCCGTCGACCTGCAATTGGATGGTGTTGCCGCCTTTGTCTCGCGCGTAGCCCGCATGCAGCGGCTGATGCGCGTCGCCGACGAAATGCACCAGCAATTTCAACGCCTGCGCGCGCACCGCATCGGGTTGGCGGCGGTCCGCGAGCAGCGCGCGCTGACGGACGATGGCCTCGATCACGCAGTCGCCGTCGGGGCAATGCGCCGGCGGACGATAACCGCAGTCGTCTTCGGCCAGATTGACGTAGTGCCAGCGTGCGGAGCGTTTGCCGAGGTCCGGGTCGGCTGCGTCGGGATTGTCGCGCAGCTCGTCTGCCCAGTTGGAAACGCCGGCCAGGGTGGGCTCGGGTGCGCCGCGCAGCAGCCGCGCCACTTCAGCGCGGGCCTGTGGCGACAGTTCGGTGGCGGCCAGTTCGGCGACCAGACGATGGCCCTTGGGGCCCCACGCGAAAGCCCCTGCAGGCAGCAGGGATGCGATGAGCAGACCGCAGAGCGCCAGCGGTCGTGGATTGGAAAAAGAAAAACGGATCATGCGGAGGAGAGTAGCCGACATGATCCGTTTTTTGCAGCACCCTTGTGTTGCGCCGCCGGACTTGACGTAGACCGGCGATGCGACATGTTTTCGATCAGAACTTGAACACGTAGGCCGCGCCGTACACCAGCGGGTCGATGTTCACGGTGCCGATGTCGGCGCCGTTGAGCTTGGCGTCGGTATCGATGTCGATCCAGCGGGCATCGATGCGGATCGCACCCTTCTCGCCCACTTCGAAATCGATGCCGGCATGCAGCGCCAGACCGAAGGAGTCGTCCAGTTCAAGGTCGCTTCCGGCCAGCGCGCCTTCGGTGTCTTCGCTCATGAACAGGGTGTAGTTGATGCCTGCGCCAACGAACGGCTTCACCGTGCCCTGACCGAAGTGGTACTGCAGCGAGACGGTCGGCGGCAGGTGCTTGGTGGAACCGACCTGACCGAGACCGGCGATGCTGATGTCGTGCTCGAACGGCCACGAGGCCAGCACTTCGATACCCAGATTATCGCGGATGAAATACTCGGCGGTGATGGTGGGGCGGACATTGCTGCCCACTTCCACATCCAGCGTGCCACCGACGAGGCTGCCGTTGCCGGATTTCGGGTTGACCTGATGGGCGCCGATACCGAAGGTCCAGTCGCCTGCCTGCTGGGCGAAGGCGGGGGCGGCAATGCTGCCGAGGGCAAGTGCGACGGCGAGCGGAGCGAAACGATGAATCATTTGATGGCCTCCTTGGGCACTAAAGTTGACTACCGGGTTGCCCGGCAGTATCGCGGCGCCTTTCCCGGCGCACCTTGAGGATGATCAATTTTTTAACAAATGACCAGTGACCAGCCCTGGCAGGGCGGCGAAGTCCAGCCTCCCCAGGATGTGCCGCCGTGCCGCCGAACCGCCGTGCCCGTGGCCGATCCGCTAAAATGCCCGCCTTCCGTCTTCACCCCCGCTCAGGAGCTCCTCGCCCATGGCGATCAAGGTTGGTATCAATGGTTTCGGCCGCATCGGCCGCAATGTGCTGCGTTCCGCCGTGCAGAATTTCGGCGGCGAGATCGAGATCGTCGGCATCAACGATCTGCTCGAACCAGACTATCTGGCCTACATGCTCCGCTACGACTCGGTCCACGGCCGCTTCAAGGGCGAGGTCTCGGTCGACGGCAACACCCTGATCGTCAACGGCACCCGCATCCGCCTCACCCAGGAGCGCGACCCGGCCAACCTGAAGTGGGACGAAGTCGGCGCCGAGATCGTCATCGAATCCACCGGCCTGTTCCTCGACAAGGCCACCGCCGAGA
>JBIITV010000103.1:0-16399 GCA_044340325.1 Lysobacteraceae bacterium | reverse complement strand
GCGTTTGTCGCCGCTGGTCCGGTCTTGGGCCAGCCACAGTTCGCTGGCCGCGTTGCCCCCCAGCTTGCGCGACAAATGCCAGCCCGGCTTCCCGGCGATCGGCATGCCGGGTGCGAACGCCTCCGGCAACGCTTCCTGCACCTCGCCTGCAATCATGGTGAGCCGATACCCGCGCCGCGGAATCGTCCTGATCAGCGGGGAATCGGCGTCGGTGTCCTGCAATGCGCGCCGCAGCGCGTGGATGGAACTGTTCAGGCCGTTTTCGCCGACCAGCGCATTGCCTCTCCAGACCAGATAGATGAACGCTTTGCGGGTGACCATCGTGGTCCCGGCGGACGCGAGACAGGCCAGCACTTCCAGCTGTTTGCGCTTGAGCGGAATGCATTGATCGGCATGGGTGACGGTCCCGCCGATCGGATCAATCACCCGGCCGGCGATGGTGTAGGCGCGGTCCAGATAACGGTCTTCCATTCTTGGTGTACTGCTCACTGCCAGTTGGCTCCCATTGATTGGCCCAGGTGCGGTCGATATCGACCGCACGCCCCCGCGTGCCGATCTGCCGGCAGAGTATAGAAGTCACCCCCGAAAGGACGCGAACGGTTCAAGCTGTCCTGCGCGGCACGGACTGCACGACTGTCACGCCTTCGGCGCGACGTCAATCGACCGTCCGCTACTGCAGCATCATCGAAGCAGGCCGCTGGACTCAGGGTGTTCGGGACCGCAACGGTCCCGGCAGGGGTTGACGCTGTCGCTTCCGCGAACTATTGTATTAACACGCTAATACATTGATTGACCCGCTCGGCCATGAAACAACGCCCCCAGCCCGTCCCCGACCGTGACGCCAAGGCCGCCCTCGACGCCCTGTCGCGTGCGCTGGCGGGGCTGTCGACGCCGGAAGCAGTGCGCGCGTTTCTGATCGATCTGTGTACGCCCGCCGAACTCGAAGCCATGGCCGACCGCTGGAAGGTGGTGCCCTTGCTGCTGGAAAGCATTCCATACCGCGAAATCCACGACCGCACGCTGGTCAGTGTCACCACCATCGGCCGGGTCGCGCGCGTGCTTGAGCACGGCGCCGGCGGCTATGGCCTGGCCATCGAACATCTGCAGCGATCGAAACGTCGCCGCGCCTGAGGACATTGTCATGCAACGAACCACTGCCGCGACCGAGCGGGACCGCCTGCGCATCGCCATCCAGAAAAGCGGGCGGCTCAGCGAGCCCGCGCTGGCGCTGCTCGCCGCCGCCGGCCTGAGTTGGCAGGAAAGCCGCGACAAACTGTTTTACTACGGCGAATCGCTGCCGGTGGATCTGCTGCTGGTGCGCGACGACGACATTCCGGGCCTCATTGCCGACGGCGTCTGCGACCTCGGCATGGTCGGCCGCAACGTACTGCTGGAGCAGTCCTACGATCGCGAATCGCGCGGTGCTGCGCCGGCGTTCAGCGAATGGCGCGCGCTGGGCTTCGGCCGCTGCCGGCTGATGTTCGGCATTCCCGCCGAATGGACGTGGGCGCCGGAGACGCAGTTGCCGGGTAAACGCATCGCCACCAGCTATCCGGCATTGCTGTCGCGCTGGCTGTCCGAGCGCGGCATTGCCGCAGATGTGGTGACGATGTCCGGTTCGGTCGAGATCGCCCCGCGTCTGGGTCAGGCAGATCTGGTCTGCGATCTGGTGTCCAGCGGCGCGACCCTGATCGCCAATGGTTTGAAGCCTGTGGAAATCGTGCTCGACAGCGAAGCGGTGCTGGCCGGACCGGCCGATGCATTCAGTGACGTGCGTGCGGGCATCGCCGACCTGCTGCTGCGCAGACTCGACGGGGTGATGAAGATCCGCGACAGCAAGCTGCTGATGTTCCAGGCCCCGCGCTCGGTATTGCCGGGCCTGATGCAACTGCTGCCGGACGCCGAGCCGCCGACTGTCATGCCGCTCGACGGCAACCTCATGGGTACCGGCGATGTCGCGCTGCAGGCGCTGTGCCATGGCGCGATGACCTGGCAGCGGCTGGAAGATCTGAAGCGCGCCGGTGCCCGCGGTCTGATGGTCCTGCCGGTCGAGAGGATGCTCGCATGAATGTTTCCACGAATCCTCCGCTCGGCAATCGGATCGATCTGAATCTTCTGGTCTGGGATTCGCTGGACGACGACGGCCGTCGCGCCGCGCTGCGTCGCCCCACGCAGGACTCGGCTGCTGCGGTACGGCTGGGCGTCGGCAAGATCCTGGCCCGCGTCCGCGCCGATGGCGATACCGCGCTTCGCAAGTATTCGCGCCTGCTCGATCGCGCCGCGATCGATGTGTTCGAAGTCGGTGCGGAAGAATTCGCTGCGGCCGAGGCGATGCTGGATCCGGCACTGAAGGCGGCGATCGTGGATGCATCTGAACGCATCGATGCGTTCCATCGCGACAGCGGCGCGCGCGAATACGCAGTCGAGACCGCGCCGGGTGTGCAGTGCCGTCGCGTGGTGCGTCCGATCGCGCGCGTGGGCCTGTATATTCCGGCCGGAAGTGCGCCCTTGCCTTCGACGATGCTGATGCTGGGGATCCCCGCGCGCATCGCCGGCTGCGAAGAAGTGGTGGTGTGCACGCCGCCGCGCGCCGACGGTACCGCCGATGCTGCGGTGCTGTTCGCCGCGCGCCAGTGCGGGGTGAGCCGGGTGTTCAAGCTCGGCGGCGCACAGGCGATCGCGGCGATGGCGCTCGGTACCGAGAGCATCCCCGCCTGCGACAAACTGTTCGGCCCCGGCAATGCCTGGGTGACCGAAGCCAAGCGTCAGGTGTCCACCGTCGAAGGCGGCCCGGCCATCGACATGCCTGCGGGCCCGTCGGAATTGCTGGTGATCGCCGACGGCGGCGCCAATCCCGCGTTCGTCGCCGCCGACCTGCTGTCGCAGGCCGAACACGGTCCCGATTCGCAGGTGATCCTGCTCAGCGATTCGGACGTGTTGATCGCGCACGTCGCGCGTTCCCTCGTGATCCAGCTCGCGCAGCTGCCGCGCGCGGCGATCGCGCGCGAAGCCCTGGCGCAGTCGCGACTGATCCGGGTCGCGTCGATCGCGGGTGCGTTCGAGGTCAGCAATCGCTACGCGCCGGAACATCTCATTCTTGCGCTGCGCGAGCCCGAGATCTGGCTGGATCGCGTGCGCGCGGCGGGTTCGGTTTTTCTCGGCGACTACGCTGCGGAAGCGCTGGGCGACTATTGCAGCGGCACCAATCATGTATTGCCGACCGGAGGCGCCGCGCGCGCCTGGAGTGGGCTGTCGGTCACCAGTTTCCAGACCTCCATCAGCGTGCAGAGCGTGTCGTCGGAAGGGCTGCTGCGGATCGGCCCGAGCGCGATCCGCATCGCCGAGGCCGAAGGTCTGCGCGCGCATGCCAACGCGGTATCGATCCGGATCGCGGCGGTCGAGGCGGAGAGATCGCGATGAGTGCTCCGTCCGCGACTCACGTGAAACCGGCCATCACTGATCTGGTGCGCGAGGATCTGCGCGCGTTCGCCGGCTACAAATCCGCGCGCAGCCACGCGGTGGATGGAACGGTCTGGCTGAACGCCAACGAATCGCCCTGGGCGAGCGCGGCCGATGACGCAGGTGCGCTGCAGCGTTATCCGCAGCCGCAGCCCGAAGCGCTGCGCGCACGCCTGGCCGAGGTCTACGGTGTGCGCACCGAACAGGTGCTGATCGGCCGAGGCAGCGATGAAGCCATCGACCTGCTGGTGCGCGCGCTGTGCCGCGCCGAACACGATCCGATCGTGATCGCGCCGCCGGTCTTCGGCATGTATGCGGTCTCTGCGCGGCTGCAGGGCGCGCCGCTGATCGAAGCGCCGATGCGCGACGCACACGCCGATGGGCGTACCGACGGCTGGATGACCGATCTCGCCGCGATGCGCGATCTCGCCATCGCCCGTCGCGCGAAGCTGGTGTTCGTGTGCTCGCCCGGCAACCCGACCGGCGAACTGATTTCGCTCGCCGCCATCCGCGCACTGGCGCAGTCGCTGGTCGGCCGCGCCCTGGTGGTGGTCGATGAGGCCTACATCGAATTCGCGGACGCACCGTCGGCGGCCTCGCTGATCGATGCGTATCCCAACATCGCGGTGCTGCGCACGCTGTCCAAACTGCACGCTCTGGCCGGCGCGCGCATCGGCTGCCTGCTCGCCGACGCGGCGCTGATCGACGTGTTGCGCCGCTGCCAGGCGCCTTATCCGGTGCCGCAGCCCTGCGCCGATCTCGCGCTGCGCGCGCTCGAACCCGCAGCGTTGGCGCAAGCCACCGCGCGGGTGACGGTGGTCCGCGCGGAGCGCGATCGCATGTTCGAATCGTTGCGCCATCTCGCGGGCGTTGCCAAGGTCTATCCCAGCGCCGGCAATTTCCTGCTGGCAAGATTCGACGACGCCGAGACCGCGTATCGCCGTCTGCTGGCTGCCGGTGTGGTGGTGCGCGACATGCGCGCGACGGCTCGGCTCGGCGACGCGCTGCGGATCACGGTCGGTCGGCCTGAAGAGAACGATGCGGTGTTCGCGGCGCTGCGCCTGGAGGAAGCTGCGGCATGAGTGCGACAAGACCCATCCTGTTCGTCGATCGCGACGGCACCCTGATCCGTGAGCCTGCGGATTTCCAGATCGATGCCTACGACAAGTTGGCGCTTGTCGACGGCGTGATTCCGGCGATGCTGCGTCTGCGCGATGCCGGCTACGACTTCGTCATGGTGACCAATCAGGACGGGCTCGGCACCGATGCATTTCCCCAGGAAAACTTCGACGGCCCGCATGCGCTGATGCTGCAGATCTTCGAAAGCCAGGGCATCCGCTTCCGCGACGTTCTGATCGACCGCAGCTTTCCGCACGAGAATTCTCCGGACCGCAAGCCGGCGCTCGGTCTGATGCAACCGCTGCTGCGCGACCGCAGCATCGACTGGGCGCGCTCGGCGATGGTCGGAGACCGCGAGACCGACATCCAGTTCGCGGTCAATCTCGATATTCGCGGCTTCAAGCTCAAATCGCCGCAGTTCGGCGATGGCGTCGATTGGGCGCATATCGCGCATGCGCTGGTCGACCTGCCGCGCACCGCGCGCGTCGAGAGAAAGACCAAGGAAACCAGGATCGAGGTGGAGGTCGATCTCGACCGCGAAGCCGATCCCGACGTGAAGACCGGCCTGGGTTTCTACGACCACATGCTGGAACAACTGGGCAAGCACGGCGGTTTCGCGCTGCGGCTGCGCTGCGAGGGCGATCTGCACATCGACGAGCACCACACCGTCGAGGACAGCGCGCTCGCGCTGGGGCAGGCGCTGCGTCAGGCGCTGGGCGACAAGCGTGGTATCGGGCGCTATGGCTTCACATTGCCGATGGACGAAGCGCAGGCAAGCGCGACGCTGGACTGGTCGGGGCGCCCGTACTTCGTGTTCGACGGCGCCTTCAAACGCGAAAAAGTCGGCGACCTCGCCACCGAGCTGGTGCCGCACGTGTTCCGCTCGCTGTGCGAAACCGCTGGTCTGAACCTGCATCTCACCGTACGCGGCGAAAACGATCATCACCAGATCGAGGCGTGCTTCAAAGCAGTCGCGCGCGCGCTGCGGCAGTCGTTCAAGCGCGAGGGCGATGCGCTGCCCAGCACCAAGGGAACGCTGTGAACGATCCGGCTGGCAACGACCTCGTGCTGATCGATGCCGGCGGCGCGAATCTCGGATCGGTGCGCTATGCGCTGAGCCGGATCGGTGCGAATCCGCGTCTCGTGCGCGATGCCGATGAGCTTGGCGCGCCGGAACGGATCATTCTGCCGGGCGTGGGTGCCGCGGCGCCGTCGATGGCGCTGCTGCGTGCGCGGGGGCTCGACGCCGCACTGAATGCCAGCACGGTGCCGCTGCTCGGTGTCTGCGTCGGTATGCAACTGTTGTTCGAGTCGTCGGAAGAAGGCGATGTCGATTGTCTCGGTCTGTTGAAAGGCCGCGTGCGTAAACTCTCCGGTAGCCCCGGATTGCGCGTGCCGCACATGGGCTGGAACCGACTGCGAAAGCGTGCCGATGCGAACGGCGCGACCTCGCCGCTGCTCGACGGTATCGACGATGGCGCGCATGCCTATTTCGTCCACAGCTATGCCGTACTGGTCGACGACGCTACCGACACATGCGTGCTCGCCGAGAGCGATCACGGTCAGCGTTTCGCGGCCGTCGTCGGCAGCGGCAGGCGCTACGGCGCGCAGTTCCATCCCGAGCGTTCGTCCGCAGCCGGGCTGCGCCTGCTCGACAATTTCCTGAAGCTTCCAGTATGAGCACTGCTGTCATCGACCCCGCAATCATTGATTTCATCGCCTATCCCGCCATCGATGTCCGCGACGGTCGCGTCGTGCGTCTGCAGCAGGGCGACTACGATCGCGAAACGCGCTATGCCGAGGATCCGTTCGCGGTTGCGATGCGCTATGCCGATGCCGGCGCGCGCTGGCTGCATCTGGTCGATCTCGACGCCGCGCGCGCAGGCGGCTACACGCTCGCGCCGCTGTTGCGCAAAATCGCCGACGACGGCCGCCTGCGCGTACAGACCGGTGGCGGTGTGCGCGATGAGGCCGCAGTGTCGATGATGCTCGAACAGGGCGCGTCGCGGGTCGTGATCGGCTCGCTGTCGGTGCGCGATCCGGCGCTGGTGGACAGCTGGCTGCAGCGCTACGGCGCGGAGCGCATCACCATCGCACTCGACACCCGACAGGACGATGCGGGCCTCTGGCAGCTGCCGATCCACGGCTGGACTGAACGCGCGGAACTTGATCTCGATGCCTGCCTGCGCCGCTATCGCGATGCCGGCGCGAAGCATCTGCTTTGCACCGATATCGCCCGCGACGGGATGATGCGCGGCCCGAACATCGAACTCTATCGGATGATCGTGGCGCGCGAAGAAGGTTTCGCCCTGCAGGCCAGCGGCGGCATGCGCGATGTCGCCGACATCGTCGCAGCGCGCGAAGCTGGCTGCGCCGGTGCGGTGCTCGGCCGTGCGCTGCTGGAAGGCGGCATGGCCATCGAGGATGCGCTGACATGCTGAGCGTGCGGATCGTGCCGTGTCTGGATGTGCGCGGCGGCCGCGTCGTCAAGGGCGTGCGCTTCCGCGATCACGTCGATATGGGCGATATCGTCGAACTGGCGTGTCGCTATCGCGATGAAGGCGCCGACGAACTGGTGTTCTACGACATCGGCGCGAGCCCGGACGGTCGCGCGGTCGACGTCGACTGGGTCGAACGCGTGGCTTCGGTGATCGATATCCCGTTCTGCGTGGCCGGCGGCATCCGCAGCGTCGAGACCGCGCGGCGCGTGCTGTTCGCGGGTGCGGATAAAGTCTCGATCAATACCCCCGCGCTGGAGCGGCCGGCATTGATCGCCGAAATCGCCGAGGCCTACGGCAGTCAGTGCGTGGTGGTCGGCATCGATTCGATGCGCGATGCCGACGGCGTCTGGCGCGTGCGCAGCTATACCGGCGATCCCGACAAGACCAAAGCATTGGCCAAGGCCACGCTGGACTGGGTGCGCGAAGCGCAGGCGCTGGGCGCCGGCGAGATCGTGCTCAACTGCATGGACAGCGACGGCGTGCGCAAGGGTTACGACCTGGAACAGCTCAAGGCGGTGCGCGCGATCTGCAACGTGCCGCTGGTCGCGTCCGGTGGCGCCGGCGCGGTCGAACATTTCACCGATGCGTTCCGCGAGGCCGACGTCGATGCGGCGCTGGCCGCAAGCGTCTTCCACTCCGGCGCGATCGCGATCCCGGAACTCAAGCGCGAACTCCGCGCGCAAGGCATCGAGGTGCGGCTGTGAGCGAAATCCATGCGGTTTGTGCGCAGGCGTTCGACGCCGAAGCCCTGGCTTGGGACAAGCAGGACGGCCTGTTGCCGGCGATCGTCCAGGACGCCGACTCGCGTCGCGTGCTGATGCTGGGCTACATGTCGCGCGAAGCCTTGGCCAGGACATTCGAACTGCGTCAGGTGACGTTCTTCAGCCGCAGCAAACAGCGGCTGTGGACCAAGGGCGAGAGCAGCGGGCATACGTTGTCGCTGGTGCGTCTTGAAGTCGACTGCGACAACGACACGCTGCTGGTACAGGCGCGACCGCAGGGGCCGACCTGCCATCTCGGCACGGCGAGCTGTTTTCCCCACGCGCCCGGCGATGTGCTCGGCGATCTGGATACGCTGATCGCGCGGCGCGCGGTCGAGTTGCCGGCGGGCAGCTACACCACGAAACTGTTCGAGAGCGGCATCAAGCGCATCGCGCAGAAAGTCGGCGAGGAGGGCCTGGAAACCGCGCTGGCGGCGGTGGTCGAAGACGACGACGCGTTGCTTGGTGAAGCATCGGACCTCATCTATCACCTGATTGTGCTGCTGCGCGCGCGCGGCCTGAGTCTGGACGACGTGAAGCGGACCCTGGCGGCGCGGCGCGGTTGAGATTTCCGTCGCATTGCATGCAATCCAGAGCGAATCCAGATTGATCCGAATGGCACCTGCTTCTACTGTGCTACGTAAAAATGAAACCACTTGATTTCGACTGGTGATTTCGACTGGCGTCTACCGCTGAAGGCCTATTTCCATGACTGCCGGACACCCATGGAGTCAAGCGTTAACTGAAATTTTCAACACAGCAGAATCGAGCAAGTGCCATTTCTTTTTTGTTGTCTGATCGGCAGTGAGCACATCAGCCACAAGCGCAGCATCGCATCATCGCATCATCGGCGCGCAGGGATCGCCGGCGGCGGGTTCGAATACTGTCCACCCCACCAGACAACGTATTGCAGGAAGCCGGCTCACTGCCGATTCATCAGTGCCCGGCTTGATCGCTGAAGCCGCACGGGGGACAGCGTGGCGCGCCGTCCCGGTCGCAATGGCGGGGCAAGAAGTTGTACCACCGCCGAACCCTATAACATCGCGAAAAACCCACAAGAACGATCGATCAACAGCGCAGATTCCGGGTCTGACCCACCCCGCGAACCACAAACCGTTCGATGGTCAACGATTCCGCGCCCATCGGGCCGTAAGCATGCAGGCGCGTCGTCGAGATGCCGATCTCGGCCCCCAGGCCCAACTCGCCGCCGTCGGAGAACCGCGACGATGCGTTGACCATCACCACCGCGCTGCGCAATGCATGCACGAAGCGTGCGGCGGCGGCTTCGTCTCCGGTCGCGATGACTTCGGTGTGATCCGAGCCGTGTCTGCGGATATGGGCGATAGCCTCGTCCAGCGAGTCGACCACGCGCACGGCGAGGATCAGATCGAGGAATTCGGCATCCCAGTCGTCGTCGGTCGCGGGTGTCGCATCGATCAATGCGCAGCTGCGGGCATCGCCGCGCAGTTCGACCCCGCGCTCGCGCAGCATCGCGGCGGCACGCGGCAGGAAGTCTGCGGCGACACCCGCATGCACCAGCAGCGTTTCCAGCGCATTGCAGGCGCTGGGCCGCGCGACCTTGCCGTCGAGCAGCAGATCCAGCGCAAGATCGAGATCGGCGGCGGCATCCACGTACAGATGGCACACGCCCTTGTAGTGCTTGATCACCGGCACGCGCGCGTGTTCGGCGACGAAGCGGATCAGGCCCTCACCACCGCGTGGAATCGCCAGATCGATGATGTCGTTGAGCTGCAGCAGTTCCACCATCGCCTCGCGGCGCAGATCGTCGATCAGCGTGATCGCCGCCGCCGGAACCTTATGCGCGCATAGGGCGCGCTCAAGCGCGCCGACAATCGCCACATTCGACCGGACAGCCTCCGAACCCCCGCGCAGAATCACACCATTCCCCGCCTTCAGGCACAGCGCTGCGGCATCGGCAGTCACATTCGGCCGCGCCTCGTAAATCATCGCGATCACCCCCAGCGGCACGCGCACGCGTTCGATCTCGATGCCGTTGGGCCGCACATCGCGTCGGGTCACCCGTCCGACCGGGTCGGGAAGCTCAGCGACTTCACGCAGCGCATCGGCGATACCCGCGAGCCGCTGCGGGTTGAGCATCAAACGATCGAGCATCGCGCTGCCGATGCCTTTCGCTTCCGCCGCGCGCAGATCCTCGGCGTTGGCGGCGAGGATCGCATCAGCATCGGCCTCCAGCGTATCGGCCATCGCCCGCAGCAGCGCGTTCTTGGCGTCGGTGGACAGCGCGGCGACCGCCTGCGCGGCCTCGCGGCAGGCCAGCGCCTGCGCGCGGATCAAAGAATCAGCCATCGGCAACCTCGTTCGGATGCGGTGCGTGCAGAGAAAGATCATCGCGGTGGACGATGGTCTCGCCGTAGTTGTAGCCAAGGATGCTTTCGATCTCGTCCGACTGCCGCCGCGCGATGCGGCGGATATCGGCGGCGGAATACTGGGTCACGCCGCGCGCGATACGCTGCGTGCGCTCGCCGTAGATGCGCATGCTTTCGCGCAGCATGATTTCGGGCAGCACGATCTCGACCAGATCGCCGCGCCGGAACTCACCCTGCGCATCGACGACGCCGATCGGCAGCAGCGATGCGCCGCGATCGATCAGCGCCGTCGCGGCGCCGGCATCGATCACGATCGACGCGCCCGCCTCCACCGGCGCATGCCGCAGCCAGTGTTTGCGCGCCGCGACGCGACTGCGCGCGGCGATGAGACGGGTGCCGCTGAGCCGGTCTTCCGCCAACGCCAACGACACTTCGGCGCGTGTACCGTTGAACAACACCGTATCGATGCCGGCCGCGCCCGCGCGCTGCGCGGCGAGGATCTTGGTGCGCATACCGCCGGTGCCGACCTTGGAGCCTGCGCCGCCCGCGATCGCGAGAACGTCATCGCCAGGTTCGGTCACGAGTTGCATCGGCTGCGCGCCGGGCGTGGTGCGCGGATCGGCATCGTAGAGACCATCGATATCGGTGGCGATGAACAGCACGTCGGCATCGATCAGCGCCGCGACGATCGCGCCGAGCGTATCGTTGTCGCCGAGCTTGAGTTCGTCGACCGACACCGTGTCGTTCTCGTTGACGATCGGCAGCGCGCCGCAGCGCAGCAGCTCGCGCAGCGTCGCCTGCGCATTGAGATAGCGACGGCGGTTACGCACGTCGTCATGCGTGAGCAGCACCTGCGCCACGGGTTTCGCGAAGAAGCCCTGCCAGAACGCCATCAGTTTCGCCTGTCCCAGCGCTGCAAGCGCCTGACGTTCGGCCATCGCCGCACCGGGCCGCGGAGAGGCATGCAGGATGGCGCGACCTGCGGCCACTGCGCCCGACGACACGATCACCACTTCCCTGCCCCGCGCCTGACAGGCCTCGACGAATGCGGCGAGATGCTGCGCATTGCGCGGCGACAGCCCGCCGTCGCCAGCGAGCAGACTGCTGCCGACCTTCAGTACCGCCCGTTTCCACGCGGGCAGCGTCTGTTCCGTGAATGTGATCCGCGCGCTCATGCAGGGCTCATACGTCCCGCAGCCGCGCACGCAGCGCATCGAGGCGCAGATCGGCGGCTGCGCCCGGCGACACGCGCGCCTTCAGGCTGGCATCGGGATCGCCCTCGGCCCAGCGCGCCGGATCGGCAGCCTGTTGGTACGCGTCGCGGAACGGCATGCCCTGACGCGCGAGATCGACTGCGAGATCGGTCGCATACATCGATGGATCCAGCGCAGCACGCAGCGCGTCGGGCTTCCATTCCAGATTGCGCAGCAGGTCCGGCAACAATTCCAGCGCGCCAAGCCCACGGCCGAACGCATGCACGATCGCGCCCTTGCTGAACTGCAGATCGCGGTGATAGCCCGAAGGCAACGACAACAACTGTTCGATCTCGGTCCGCGCGGCGGCGACGCTGGCGTAGGTCGCACGCATCAGTTCGATCACATCGGGATTGCGCTTGTTCGGCATGATCGAGCTGCCGGTGGTGTACTGCGCCGGCAGCGCTACGAACGCGAACTCGGCGCTGGTGAACAGGCTCAGATCCCAGGCGAGACGGCGCAGATCGAGCAGCGCCGAAGCCAGAGCTTCGATCGCCGCCATCTCGAACTTGCCGCGCGACAGCTGCGCGTATGCCGCCGAGACCTGCAGGCGTGCGAAGCCGAGCGATGCGGTGACATGGTCGCGATCCAGTGGCAAATTCACGCCGTAACCGGCGGCGCTGCCGAGCGGATTGGCGTCCACCCACGCCAGCGTGTCGCGCGCGCGCTGCGCGTCGTCGATGAACCCTTCGGCCCACGCCGCCCACCACATTCCCAGCGAAGACACCACTGCGCGCTGCAGGTGCGTATATCCCGGCAGCGGTACGCTGGCCTCTGCTTCGGCGCGGGCCAGCGCGACCTCCGCGCATTCGACGCACAGCGCATGCAGCCGCGCGAGCCGGTCCTTCAACCACAGTCGCGTCGCGACGAGAATCTGATCGTTGCGGCTGCGCCCGGTGTGGATCCTGCGGCCGGCATCGCCCAGGCGTTCGATCAATCGCGCTTCGATCGCCGAATGGCAGTCCTCGTAGCGCTCGTCCAGCACGAAGTCGCCGTTGCGGAAATCCTCGGCAAGCGTGGTCAACTCGACCTTGATCCCCGCGAACTCATCGGCGGCTAGCATGCCGATCCGCAGCAGCCCCTCGGCATGCGCACGGCTGGCTTCGATGTCGAACAGAAAGAACTCGCGATCGAGGATCACGTCCTCGCCCGCCAGAAAGCGCTGGATGCGCTCATCGACTTTCACACCGGGTTTTTGCCAGAGCAGATCGGACATCGGAACACCTGCAGCGCGGGATGCATCCTCTTCGGGAACATCCCAGTGGGAGCGGCGGGAGCCGCGATCAAATACTCGCCGGAATTCCGGTGAGCTCATCCAAACCAAACGCCATATTCAAATTCTGCAGCGCCTGAGTCGCCGCGCCCTTGAGCAGATTGTCCTCGGTCGCGACGACGACCAGGCGGCGTCCGTCTTCCGAAAGCGTGAAGCCACCGATCTCGACGTGATGCCGACCGGCGATGCGACTGACCCAGGGCGCCTCGTCCAGCACCCGCACCAGCGCTTCGCCGGCATAGGCCTCACGGTACCGTGCGCTGACCTCGTCGCGGGTCAGCGCCCGATTCAGATGCAGATTCGCGGTCATGGTGATGCCGCGGAAATGCGCCGCGACGTGCGGCATGAATTCGACCGGATGCCCGAGCTGACGCGTCACTTCGCGCTCGTGGATATGGCCGGTGAGCGCATACGGCATGAGGTTGTCGCGCAGCTTCACGGGATCGTTCTTGTCAGAAGGCGTGGTACCGGCGCCGGAATAGCCGGAGACGCCGAAGCATTGCACAGGCCCTTCCAGCAGGCTGCGCATCGGCGCCACGGCGAGCTGCATTGCGGTCGCGTAACAGCCGGGATTGCTGATCCGGCGTTCGCTGCGATACCGCGTGCGGGTGAGTTCCGGCAAACCGTAGTACCAGCGATCGTCGAATCGGTAATCGGCGGAGAGATCGACGATGATCGGGTCCGCCTGCGCGGCGTCGAATGCGGCAACGCAGGCGGCAGCCTTGCCATTGGGCAGAGCCAGCACGACAGCGTCAGCGCCCAGCGACGGAAGCATCTCGTTCGCTGGCGAGCTATAGCGCAGCTCGTCGGCGTAAGCATCGATGTGTTCGGCGAGTCGCTGCCCGTCGAGTTCGCGCGAGCCGACATAGGCCAACTCGAAATGCGGATGTTCGACCAACAGCCGGATCAACTCGGCGCCGACATGGCCGCGGGCGCCGACGATACCGACGCGAAGACAGACTGAACTCATGCGGCGTGCTCCTGCAATTTCAGTTCGAGACCCTGGCGGCGTTCGGGCCATTCCCCGCGCAGGATGGAGAACACGTGCGTGTCGCGCAACGTGCCGTCGCGATGCCGCACATTCGCACGCAGAATACCGTCGCGCTTGGCGCCTAAGCGCAGGATAGCCGCCTGCGACCGAAGATTGGCATGACTCGTCTCCAGCACCACCGCTTCGCAGCCCCACTGCGCGAACGCATGATCGATCAGCAGCAGCTTCGCTTCGGTATTCAGACCGGTGCGCTGAACGCGTTGCGCATACCAGGTGTAGCCGAGTTTGACGCGCGGCACGCTGCGGTCGATATCGTAGAAACGGGTGCTGCCGACGACCGTGCCAGCCGCATCGAGCACCGCGAACGGCAGCGACTGGCCCGCGTCGCGCGCGGCCAGCGCAAGTTCGAGGTAGCGTTCGACATCGTCGAGCGCAGGTCCGGGCACGCTGGTGTAACGCAGCGACCACAGCTCGCCATCGGCGGCGGCGACGCGCAGCGCATCGGCATGCTCGACGCGCAGCGGCTCCAGCCGCACGTGGCGGCCGATCAGGGTCGGCGTATTCCAAAGATCCATCTGCGACTCAATCCGTCAGCGTCGCCGGCCGCCGCCGGCAGTGTTCGAGACAGGCGCGGATCGTCTCCAGACCTTCGCGATCGAGATCGCCGAGCCCATACCAGTAAGCGCGCCAGCGTTCCTGTTTGACGCTGCCGTCTGCCTCAGCGTCGTAGAACGCATTGACCGGATTGCCGTGACGCGAGCGCCAGAACAACTGCGGCTGCGCTTCGCGCATCAGCTGCCACACCGCCCGGCCGAGACCCTCGCCCTGCGCATCGTCGAGCACCGCGAACTTGTCGAGATACGGCAGGCCGTTCACTTCGGTGATGATCACCGCAGCGCGATAGTTCTCGCTGACATAGGCGCGACGCAGCGCGGTGCGTTCGAAGTAATCCGGCACCAGCGTCCGGCCGAACGCGGAATCGATCAAGCCGCGCAGACGCTCGGTGTCGAGCTCGTCCCAGCGCGTCGCCTGCAGCACGCGTTCGCCGCGGCGCACCAGCGTGCCCGAACCCTTGTGCGTGAACAGCTCTTTCGCCAGTTCATCCGGACGCGTGATCGACACCGACGACGACAGCGGCAGCGCGTCCAGCAATTGCTTGATCTGTTCGATCTTCACCCGCATGCCGCCGTTGATCCAGGGCTGCGCCATCAGCGCATCGTACTCGGTCGACAGATTGATCGAATCGATGACCTTGCCGTCGCCGTCGAGCAGACCACCGGTGCCGGTGAGGAATACGATCTTGTACGGTTGCAGCACCTGCACCAGTTCGTTCGCGGCGAAATCCGCATTGACGTTGAGGATCTGGCCGCCGACGGTTTCGCCGAGGCTGGCGATGACCGGAATCGAGCCGGCCTGCAGGCTGGCATAGATCGGCGCGAGATCGACCTGCTTCACTTCGCCGACCAGGCCGTAGGTGTCGCGGTCGAGGTAATCGGCCTCGAACACGCCGGAGACGATCGACGTCGCGCGCGCGTCCTGCAGCTGCAGCGCTTCCACCAGCTTCAGATTCTGCGCATGAAACACGCGGCGCACGATCGCCAGCGCCTGCGGCGTGGTCACGCGCAGCCCGTTGACGGTCTGCTTCTGGATGCCGGCGGCGGACAGCGCTTCATCGAGCTGCGGACCGGCGCCGTGGATGACGATCGGCGTGAGGCCGACGTCCTGCAGGAACGCGAGCGACGAGGTCAATGCATCCAGATCGTCGCGCAGCACCGCGCCGCCGACCTTGACCAGCGCGAACCGCGCCGCGTCGAGCTGCGAGAAGCGCTTGAGATACTGCGAAATCTCTTTCGCGCCGGCCATGCTCGACAGCAGACGGACGATGGTCTGACGGGTCTGCGGGTCGTGGACTTTGTGATCGATGGCGCGCGTGTGGAAAGCGGGGGTCATGGCGAAACGGTTCCGTCGAGAATGCGGATGATGGCAGCGGTGTAGCGTTCCAACTGGTCGAGTGCGACCCACTCGTCGGCGGTATGCGCCTGGGCGATGTCGCCCGGACCATAGACGAATGCCGTCAAACCGGCCGCCGAGAACAGCGAAGCTTCGGTCCAGAAATCGACCGCGCTGCCGATCGGCAGGCCGAGTTCGTCGGCGAGATCGCGCGCCGCGAGGCGGCGCTCTTCGGCGTTGGCGACATCTCCGGCCGGCAGCGACGGACCGCGAAAGGTCTCTTCGTAATGGCCGATGGCATCGACTGCGACGCAGTCGCGGAAGCGGGCGTGCAGCTCATCGATGTCGTGCGACGGCAGCGGGCGGAAACCGAAGCGTACTTCGGCGCTCGGTGCGATTACGTTGGCCTTGATGCCGCCTTCGACCTTGCCGATGTTGAAGCGCAGGCCGGTCAAACCTCCGAAGCGGCGATGCGCTTCGGCTTCGACCAGGTCCAGCGCATTCGCCCCCCAGCGCATCGCATGGTGCAGTGCATTGCTGTGCATCGCATTCGCGCCGGAGGCATGACCCGCAGCGCCACGGAACTTCATCAGCACCGAGCTGATACCGCGATGCGCGAGCACCGCATCGCACTGGGTTGGCTCGGCGATGATCGCCTCGCTGAAGCCATGATCGCCAGCGAGGAAGGCGGCGATGCACCGCGCGTCGTTGGCCTCCTCGTCGGTCGTGAACAGGAATGCGGCG
>JBIITV010000012.1:0-55220 GCA_044340325.1 Lysobacteraceae bacterium | reverse complement strand
GGCCGGCCTGTCGCCGGGCACCGCTACTCCGTGCGTTACTCCGTGCGCCAATCCGCGCAGCCCATCGCTATCGACGATGCGAACTCCGGCGCGCGACAGTTCGACCAGTCCCTGCTCCGCCAGTTGGCCGAGCGTACGCGTCACCATCTCGCGGACGCTGCCGATCTCGTCGGCGATCTGCTGGTGGGTCATGGCGATCATTGGAAAACCCGCATCGGCGCGTTCGCTCAGGAATTCGGCGATGCGGCGATCGAGTCGATGAAACGCCAGACGTTCGACCCGCTCCATCAGGTCGGACAGCCGCTCGGAGAGCATCGCGAACAGGAAATGCCTGAACCCGGGCGATTCCGCGATCATCCGCTGAAACAGTGCGGGCGGCAGGATCGCCAGCCGCAACCCACCCTCGGCCACGCCCTCTGCGCTGTAGTCGGAATCGCCGAGCAGACAACTCGACGTGAGGATGCAGGTTTCACCGCGCCCGACCCGGTACAGCACAATCTCGCGCCCGGATTCGGAACGCTTCAACACCTTGATGCCGCCCCGCAGCACCAGCGGCAGGCCGCCGCAGCGTTGGCCTTCGCAGAAGATCCGGCTGCCATCGTGGAATTCCTGGATCGCCGCCTGCGCCAGCACCGCCTGCTGCAGCGGCAGCGTCAGTTCGGCCAGCAACGGATACGCCTCGGGCAAGATCGAGGACAGCGCGGAAGCCTCGTTCATGCGAAACGCTCCGGTCGAAACGGCGCCGGATCGAGCGCCGGCGCGCGGCCGGCGATGAGATCGGCGATGAGCTGGCCGGTGCCGGTGCTCATGCCCACGCCCATCATGCCGTGACCGGTCGCCAGCCACGTCCGGCGCTTGCCCGGCGCGAGTCCGATCAACGGCACATCATCGCGGCACATCGGCCGCCAGCCGTACCAGCGTTCCTGCACATGCGCGCCGTAGGGCGTGTGCAGATACTCGCGGGCGCCGCGCTCCAGTGCGGCCAACCGCCGCTGGTTGAGGCTTTCGTCGAAACCCGAAAACTCCATCGTGCTGCCGAGCCGGAACCCCTGCGGCCAATGGCTGACGCACACCGAACGCTCCTTGAGGATCAGCGGACGTCGGGGCACCAGCGCCGGGCGGTCGTAGGTGATCGAATAGCCCTTGCCCGGCTGGATCACCCGCTTCATCCACGGCAGGCCGACCGCATCGGACAGCCGGGGCGACCACGCGCCGAGCGCCAGCACCGCAACGCCCGCGCGCATCTCGCCCTGCGCGGTGCGCGCGATCACCCCATCGGTGGTTTCTTCCAGCGACTGCAGTGCGCAGTGCTCGACGATGTGGCCGCCGCGTTCGCGCACCGCGCGCGCGAGTTCGGCAAGATACCGGTCGGGGCGCAGCGACGCATCGCCGGAAAACCGGATCGCACCGGCGACGCCGGCTTTCACCGCCGGTTCCTGCGCTTCGTACGCGCCGCCATCGATCAGTTCGACATCGATGCCCAGTTCGCGCAGCAGCGGAATCTCGCGCTGTCCATGCTCGAATCCGCGAGCATCGCGATACACGTAATCCTCGCCGGACTCGATGAACTCGCACTGCAGGCCGAAATCGCGCACCCAATCGGCGAGACGCGCTCTGGAATCGTTGAGCAGGGTCGATTTGGCGCGGGCGCTCGCCTCCCAGTCGCGCGGATTGCAGCGACGCGCGAAATCGAACAGCCAAGCCCACAGCTGCGGGTCGTAACGCGGGCGGATGTACAGCGGCGCATCCGGCGTGAGCATCCACTTCATCGCTTTCAATACGGTGCCCGGCGCCGCCAGCGGCGGCGCGTGACTGGGCGTAATCGTGCCGCAGTTGCCGTGAGACGCGCCACGGCCAACGACGCCGGCATCGATCACGCGCACACTGCGCCCCGACTGCAGCAATGCCAATGCACTGGCCAGACCGGCAACGCCGCCGCCGATCACGATCACATCGTCATGCTGGTTCATCGGTGGCACGTCGGTCCGTCAATGGTTTACCCATGAATTCTAACCGCAGCGCATGCGTTCGCCGCGCGTGCATCCGCCACCAAAACAAACGGCCCGCTTTCGCGGGCCGTTTGTGCTGTCGCCATGTCTGCTGCGACCGGTGCATCGATCAGTCCGGTGCATCGATCAGTGGTGATGACCGCCGTCGCCGTGCACGTGGCCGTGCTCGAGCTCTTCGGCGCTGGCTTCGCGCACTTCGACCACTTCGATGTCGAAATGCAGCGACTTGCCGGCCATCGGATGGTTCAGGTCGATATCGACCACGCTCATGCCGACTTTTTCGACGGTGACGGCGCGCGGGCCGTACTCGGTCTGCAGGACGACCTGCATGCCCGGCATCAGGCGCTGATCGCCGAAATGCTTCTTGGCGATGCGCTGGGTCAGGCCTTCGCGGCGCTCGCCGTAGGCGTCGGCGGCGGCCACGTCGACAGCGAAGGTCTCGCCGGCCTCACGGCCTTCCATTGCGTTCTCCAGTCCCGGGATGATGTTGCCGTGGCCCATCAGGATCGCCAGCGGCTCCGCGCCCTGGGAGCTTTCGGTCGCCGGCTGGCCGACTTCGCCGACGGTGTAGTGGAAGCGGACAACGCGGTCTTTTTCGATTTTCATGGGTCTGGCTCAGGAGGGTCCGGAGAGGAGCTGGCCGCGGAACGCGGCATGGAGACGGCTTGATCGCCGCCCGGCGATGCGGCCAAGATGGCCACCGTGAAGGCCGCGCATTATCCGTGCTCCACCGCCCCGGCGCCATTGGTGCTGCGGGCTGTCGTGGCCGGCATGCTGATGGCGGCTGTCGTGACTGGCTGCGGGAAGCCGCAGACGGTGCGCTCCTCACCGCCCCATTCGCCGCCGCCCCGCGAGCCATCCCGCGACTGGTCCGGCAGCCGACCGACCGATCCCGCTGCCGCCAATGCGGTGCTGATGCGGGCGATCGGCCTGGTCGGTACGCCCTACCGGTACGGCGGCAACACCCCCGACAGCGGGTTCGACTGCAGCGGACTGGTCAACTACGTGTTCCGCGACATGCTGGACCTGCGCCTGCCGCGCACCTCACGCGAGCTGGCCGCGATGCAGGGCCCGAAGATCGCCACCAACCGCCTGGCACCCGCCGATCTGGTGTTTTTCGGCGCGGGGGGCGAAGTCAGCCATGTCGGCATCTACGTCGGCGAAGGCCGCTTCGTGCACGCCCCGCGCACCGGGGGCACGGTCCGGCTGGACCACCTCGACGGCGCCTACTGGCGGAACCACTACACCGGGGCGAAACGCGTCCTGCAGTGACATGGAAGTGTCATTCCGCGACCCAGGTCACCCTTTGCGGGCCGACCCTAACGAAATCTGAACCCCCTTGCGGCCATGGTCGGGCACTATCCGGTCTCCTTTCGCAAAGTGCATGACGCGTGACGACCCCAGCCCAAGGCTCCGGCCGCCCCATTGCCATCCACCGTCCGCTTCGCGGCCCCTGCTCTTTTCTTGTCGCCGGCCTGTTCGCCATCGCCAGCCTGCCTGTGTTCGCGCAGCAGCACAGCCAGACAACGGTCCCGCACGATCCCCTCGAATTCTCCAACGCCCTGCTCGCGCCGGTCGGCGACATCACCCTGCAGGGCCCGCTATCCCTCCCCAGCCGCAGCGTGTTGTTCGCCAAGGACATCCGCACCATCTTCAACCTTGCGGCAGTGCCCGGACAGAGCACGGCCGAAGCGGATGCGCCCGGCGAGGGCCGCATCAAGACCATGCTCAAGCGCGCACTGGCGCTGCTCGGCACCCCCTACCGCTGGGGCGGCACCAGCCCTGAAGGCGGCTTCGACTGCAGCGGTCTGGTCGGCTATGTGTTCCGCAATACCCTGGGGATCGAACTGCCGCGCATCTCGCGCGACATGGCCAACGTCGGCGAACTGATCCGCGACCCCAAAGCCCTGACCGAAGGCGATCTGGTGTTCTTCAGCCGCCGCGGCAAGAACGTCGACCATGTCGGCATCTATATCGGCGACGGCCAGTTCGTCCATGCACCACGTACCGGCAAAGACGTGGAAGTGGCGACCCTCGCCACCGGCTACTGGAGCCAGAAGTTCTTCCAGGCCCGCCGCGTCGCTACGCACTGAGCCATAGCGACCGTCGCAGGTGTCCGCAAAGGCCGCGAAAGCGGCCTTTCGCTTTTCACCACCACCGGCTGCACGGCCTGCTTGCGAGCCCGGCCAGACGGGCACATGCTTCGCCCACCTGATCGATGGTGGGGACAGTGACGATGGGACGCACGATGCTTGGCATGCTGGCGGGCCTGGTCACGATGTGGCTGACCGTTGCCGCACTGGAATTCCTCGGTCACGCGCTGTTCCCGCCGCCCACTGGCCTCGACCCGCAGAATCCCGAACACCTGCAGATCATCATCGCCGAGGCATCCTTCGGCGCACTGGCGATGCTGGTCTTCGCCTGGACGGCCGGCGCTTTCGTCGGCGGCTGGGTCGCCGCACGCATCGCCCGCCACAGCCGCGCCGCTGCGATCGCAGTCGCGCTGTTCGTAATGGCCGGCGTCGCGGGGATGATCATGATCGTGCCCGATCACCCGCGCTGGGTCTCCGCGCTTGGCCTGCTGCTGCCGATTCCGGTGGCTTTGATCGCGGCGAAGCTGGCGGGGCGCAGGGAGAAGACGTTGCCGAAATAGTTCCGACCCCGCTGCACTCGAACAACGAGGCAGCCCTGAGGTCGTTGCCGGCTTCAGTGGATTGAAGACGAATGTGCCCTTCTGCAAACCGTCAACGGTTTGCATACCGGCTCTGTTCAAGATCAACTCATCGCGTCGCTTCTCGATGCATGCGCAACGATCGAGATCGGCGCGATTGCGGACAGAACACCAGCCAACGGTCTGCACCCAATGTCCGCCGGCTTGCCGGAACCGCCCCATCCCGGCACGATGCCCGCCATGACCGAACCCGCCTCCGTTCCGACGCTGCCGCAGTGCGTCGTCAATTGCGCCGTCTACCGCAACGGCGTGCGCTCCGACATCAGCCTGGACCATATCAGCGACGCCCTCGCCATCGACGATGGCAGTTTCGTCTGGGTCGGGCTGTACGAGCCCGAGGAAACCCTGCTGGACAAGCTCCAGGAGGAATTCGGCCTGCACGACCTCGCCATCGAAGACGCCCAGCACGCCCACCAGCGTCCGAAGATCGAGGGCTACGGCAATTCGCTGTTTCTCGCCGTGCATACCTCGCAGCTGCTCGACGGCCATGTGCGCTTCGGCGAAACCCACGCCTTCGTCGGCCCGCGTTTCCTGATCACCGTGCGCCACGGTGCGTCGCTGTCCTACCGCCACGTGCGCGCCCGCTTCGAGCGCGAACCGGAGCTGCTCGCGCAGGGCCCGGCGTTCGCGCTGTACGGCATCCTCGATTTCATCGTCGACAACTACCAGCCCATCGTCAACGAGTTCCGGGATGAGCTGAACACGCTGGAGCACGATATTTTCGCTGCCGAATTCCGTCGCGACACCATCGTCAAGCTCTACGAACTGAAGAAAGAACTGACCCAACTGCGGTTGGCGGTCGCGCCACTGCAGGACATCCTCGCCCAGCTCACCCGCACCCAGATGACCCAGGTCACCGACGAGGCCAAGCTCTACTTCCGCGACGTCCTCGATCACGTGGTCCGCCTCAACGACGCCATCGACACGCTGCGCGAAATGCTCAGCGCCGCGATGAGCGTGAATCTTTCCTTGGTCACCATCAATCAGGGCGAAGTGGTGAAGAAGCTCGCCGGCTGGGCCGCCCTGCTTGCGGCGCCCACCCTCGTCACCAGCTGGTACGGCATGAACTTCAAGCACATGCCCGAACTCGCCGGGCCGCACAGCTACTGGATCCTGATCGGCGGGGTCAGCGTCTTCTGCTTCGCGCTGTACCGGTATCTGAAAAAGGTGAAGTGGCTGTAGCGCCTGCCCCGGACCTGATCCGGGGGCGGCCCGACGTGGCACCAGCACTCTGCACCCTGCCTGCAAGACCTGCACCGCTCACGTCATCCAGATCAATGACTTGTCGCCGGAATGAAACCGCTTGTTTCATTTCAGATTGTTTCATTCGACCGTCGGAACGCCGGTGGTTCAGATGGCATCGCCGCAGTCCGGCACCTCCCTGCGCGAGCTTGCAATTCCGCAAAGCCCCGGTAGTATTACGTTTGTTATAACTACATTCTGTGAGCACGGCATGAAACTGAAGATCAGCAGCATCGGCAACTCCGCCGGCGTGATCCTGCCCAAGGAACTGCTGGCCCGCCTGCGCCTGGAAAAAGGCGATGAACTTTACGCGCTGGAAACCCCCGACGGCATCAAGCTGACCCGCTACGACCCGCAGCTCGCCGCGCAGATGGAAGTGGCCGAGCAGATCATGCGCGAAGACCGCCATGTCCTGCACAAGCTCGCGCAATAAGACGGGGGACATCACCATGATCGTCTGGATCGAAAAAACCCTCGCGCTGGCCATCCACGAGCGCCAGCTCGCCGAACACGGCGGCGGCACCGGCGTACGCGACGAAGCCCTGCTCGACTCCGCACTCGCGCGACCACAGCAGTTGTTCGCATACGGCGACCCACCGCCGGACCTCGCAGCGCTGGCCGCGAGTCTTGCCTACGGTCTTGCGCGCAATCATCCGTTCGTCGACGGCAACAAGCGCACCGCACACGTCTGCTATCGCGTCTTCCTCGCGCTCAACGATGCCCGGCTTATCGCAACGGATGAAGAGAAATACATCACCATGCTGAAGCTCGCCGAAGGCAGCCTCACCGAAGGCGAACTCGCCGCATGGCTGCGCGCGCATCTGGTGCTCGACACCGACGACAGCGTCAACGAACCGCGTGCGGCGTATTCGCGCTGACAGGCTGCGCGGGAGCCTCGGGCGCAGGCGCTGACCGACAGACACAGGGACACGCCCATCTCTACTCGGGCAGCCGGGCTCAAGCCTCGGACGACCGGGTGCCAGGCTCGGACCGCCGCGCTCCGGGCTGGGATGACCGAGCTCCGAGCTCGGGCGACCGCGCTCCAACCGCGAACGACGGCGCCCTACGCCCGGCAAATGCCGTGAATCAAGTCCAGCAGGATGGCGATTGAAGCGGTCGCTGCGAAGTTGCCGACTTTGCGACTCGCGTCGCTCCCACAAAAGCAATGCGATCCATTGTCGCGAATGTCCAGCTTCAGCAATGCCTTCTCCTCGCGCAGCGGGGAGAAGGTGGCGCGCAGCGCCGGATGAGGGGCGCTCTTCGCACAACGCATCACGCCTCCACCAACCCCACACACGCTGTCATCCCGAACACTGGCGCAGCCCGTGGAGGGACCTGTTGTTGCTTTCCGTAGGAGCGACGGGAGTCGCGACCATCGAAACAGCAGAAGAAACAATGCCTCGAAACGGGCGAGAATTTCTGGCGTCAAGCACCCATCAACAAACGCTGACTCTGAAAACGCATCACAGCCTCCAGCTCCTCGATCTCTTTCGCCTGGCGGTTTTCCTGCATGGACATGCAATAGTCCTCCAACGAAGGACTGGTACACAGCGCACCGCGCATCAATGCTCGGGGCACAACTTCTCCGGCGTACCACGCTTCTATTTCTTTGGGTGTCACCGTGTACAACGGAACCGGCTCTCTGTACGCGCGGATCATCGCCTTCAACTGAATCCTGCATTCCGGATATCGCCAATCCCAGCCGTCGGAAAACACCCGGAACCGTTCAATTTCTTCATCCCCGATCCACGCTGCGGTTTCCACCATCACCAATTCGACGCGTTGAACCGCACTGCTTCGGTAGTCGAGACTATCGACAGTGGCGACTGCACGCACAGGGGCGATGGTGGCCGGCGACGACAACTGCTTCAGCTCGGCGAAGAATCGCTCCGGGGACTTGTAACAATAGGAACTGTCATAGATTCGATCGCCCTGACCTTCCAACCACTCGCGGCGGATACCGAACAGCGTGCAGGCCGTGTCCAGCACGGCTCCGGTCAGCGCAGGCAACAGGTCTTTGGGGGATGCAAGATGCGCGAGGGTGATCTCGGGGATCAACCGTGGAATCTGCGTCACTGCGACACCATGCGCATCGAACAGCTCGACGAAGCGGACAGCGACCCGTTCGATGTCACTTGGCTTACGGCCTTTCCATCGACGCCAAGCCTCGACCAGATCGATACCGACACCATGAAAGTGAGGCCGAACCAGAAAAAGATCATTCGCCATGTTCAAACTCCAGAATGGCAACAATGAGAGATGGGAAACCCCGCATTTCGAATTTCATCACTTTCGCTCATAAGAAGCCAACAAGCGCGCCAACAGATCCTGATGCCGCAATTCGAGATCGTGCGGCGCAAACGCAGGCAACGCCAGAATGCATTGGGAATTTGGAAGACTCTCCACATTAGAACGGATGTACCGGGATTTCTTGTCTGGGAAATCCAGATTGCTCAATGTCGAATTTTTGCGCCGCGATATCAGCATGAGATTGCCGAGCCTGTGCAACCAATACGCTTGCTGCTCTTCGGTGAAATCATGGTCCCACCGACTCATTTTTCGAGGAGATTGCGGCAGGATATGCTCGACGCTGATTTCGCCGGGGAGATTCAGCGGAGCCGCATGCGTCGCCAGCACATATTCCAGACGCAGCAGCACATATTTTGCGAAACGGCGCCCGTACATCGCGCCATCCAGCAGGCCACGCAATTGCGAACGATCAAAATAGAACAGATTCGCGGAGAGCACATCGGCCGGGGTCATTGATGCGTCGATGATTTTCAACACATCGTTCATGTTTTTGATGCGCTCTGTCGGCGTGAGCTGCAGAATCCAGTCGGCCGAGAATTTGTTGTCGATGCGGTCGATGAATTCGAGAAGCCCCTCTCCCTTGAACTTGCAATACCAGGCCAGCACCGGTGGAATCCAGTCTGTACTGGGCAGACCTCGCGTCATGACATTGATCCGGTTGCGATAGGCATTGCCCAGTGTCGCCGGCAACTCGTCGAGCAGGATGCATTCATCGTAAGCGCTCTTGTAAGCCTTCACCGCTTCGAACGTCGCTACGCCCTGCGCGAGAAGCGGCGGCTTCGCACCATAGATCCGCTCATCGAATTCCTTGAGCAAGCCTTCGCGCGCTTTGTCTTTGACATAAATGGTGCGGACAAGCGATAGAAAACGGTCAAATTCGTCTCGGCCCTTCTCGCCCTCAATCTTCTCCCAGTATTCCGCCCATCTGCTGCGCTGCCTTTCATCCTTGATCTCTCCAAGATTTCTGGCTTTGAGAATATCGCTGTTCGAAAGCGGAACACCCCGGTCGTTGAGGATGGTGAACAAGCGGAAAGCATCGTCCAGATTGTCTGTGGAGACATAGATGAACAGTGCATTGTTCAACAAGTAGCCTACGAAACGATCGAAATCGGACTCGGAAGGAAATTTGTCATTGTCATCGAAGCTCGCGTGCAATGTCCGCATGCCGCCGGCCATATTGGCCAACGACAAATTCTTGTCGCTGGCGATGTCGCAAAGATCGGCACTTCGCGTACCGTTATCCGCCTTCACATAGCGCTCGATGAAATCGCCTACATTGTCGCGGATGTCGTACACGATCCGGTTGCGGCCGGGAATCTTCTTCCACTTGTTCTCGTCCTGGAACAGCATCCCGCGGCAGGCCTCGCTGAGCTTCGGGTCAGTAACCCGGTCACGGATACAGGCAAGCATCAACATCAGCGTGGTCAAGCGTTGTTGCCCGTCCAGCAGCTCATATTCTTCGAAGTCGACGCCATCGACATCACGCGCGGTATTGCACAGCACCATCGAGCCGAGAAAATACTGGCCTTCTGGATTGTGCTCGCTGGCGTGATTGACGTCATCGATCAACTCGGAGATTTCGTCCTTTCCCCAGACGTAGGCGCGCTGATAGTCGGGGATACGGAACCAGAAGCGGGAAAACACTTCCTGGATCACGACCTTGGCACTTTCGATTTGTCCTTTCTTGCTGCTCATTGCATTCCTTCGTTAGTGATTAGTATCGACCGCGGCGCTAGTCGGCTTTTTTTAGCGAATCGGATCAGATTTTGGACCCGAATAATTGATGACCTTTACTGCAATCCGCCCCGACTTTGGTTTGTCGAAGGCGCGCGAGATATCGCTCTTCAGCGAGCAGGCCGGGTAAGGCCGCATGCCGCCCCCGGGGCTTTTGATCTCGATCAGTCGCGGAGACCCGACCGCTTACATTCACCCCGGGTGGGCGTTGTTCGCTTACTCGGGCTACTTGCCGCTCAGACTGCCTCATAGAGCACGGCATCCAGCAATGCGGCGCGATGGTCCCACATGAATTGCTTGTCCGGGGCTTCCGGACGCGCGCCCCTGAACCATTCCATGGCCCAGATGGATTGAAGGAATTCTAGATAGTGGTCGACAGTCTTGATGTTCTTTCCGTACACGCGAATCAGTTGGGTACGACTACCGTTGTTCACGGATACAAACACATCCGGCCGCTTCGCGACCAGCAGACGGGATGCAACGCCGATGCTGATGCCATCAAGCGAAGTCATTCCCTCCAGCACTTCCGGCAGCACCGCCGACACGTCGCCCTGCAGAGGAATTCGGTCCAGCCATGGCGCGACCCAGTCCGCATGCTTGAAGACAATCGACTTCGCATCGCCGGCCGCCGACATGTTGCCGAGCAGACCGCTGGAATCGCCCATGCCCATCACGAACCTGAGTTCGTCTAGCGAGAGCGATGCAAAGCTGTCCCCGCCCGAGAATGCCCGCGCAGCGCCCACGAACTCATACTCGTACGAAGGCTTGGTGCCCCTGATGGCGATGCGGAAGGTTGGACTGATCCGGCGACCAACTTGCGAAAGAATCATCTCGACATAGCCGTGCCAATCCTTCGCTAGCGATGCGATGCCTTCCAATCGCCAAGGCGCCATCGGCACGATGCCCGTCGGCTTCGGGCGCCGGGCATGAGCGACCTTGTATCTATCCAGCCAGCCGGGGTCGAAATCGAGCGAGGTCCCACGCCCCCAGCATTCATCGAAGAAACCCAGTACTTTCCTGACCTGGGGGTTGCGGTTGCCAGCCTCCAGAAGGACGTTCAATTCGGTGTTCTTCGCGAAGCCGCCGACCGTCAGGTTGGACGATCCCATCAGAATGCGGACGCTGCCGTCCTTGCGCCGACCGATGGCCAGCTTCGGGTGGAACGTACCTTCCGAATCCAGTATCACCTTCAGCTCGCAGGGCGCCGCCTCCAGAGCCTCGAGCGCCCACGGCTCGGTCTGCGCGAACTGCGTACCGATCAGGGCGCGGCCGATCTTGTCGAGCGACAGCGCCTGCCAGTGGGCGGCCTTGCCGCCCTTCGCGCCGGCCCATGCGTAGCTGATGTCGACGGCGTCGGCCCAGCGGAACAGCTTTTCCAGGGCGTCGAGCGACGCCTCGGTCGTATGCAGCACTTTCACGTCCATGTAGTTCCCCTGTCCTGGCGTTGTGGGTCATTGTTATAGGCGTTGTCGACATGCCTTCCCGTGAATTTCCTGTCAGCTCACCTTGAATACCTTCATCACCTCATCCCCCAGATGGTTGATGACTTTCACTGCAATCCGTCCCGACTTGGGTTTGTCGAAGGCGCGGGAGGTATCGCTGTTGAGCGTGGCCCAGGCGTCGGGGTCGACCTCGGCTTTCAGCTTGGTTTTCAGGGCTCTGTACGGGTCGTTGGCGCCCAGGAAGTAGGCGTGGCGAACGAAGAAGCTTTCTTCGTTGTAGTCGCTGTCGATGAACCAGCAGGCGATGCCGTCGGCGCCGTCGCTGCGGACTTCGCCGGTGTTGGGGTGGAAGACGTCGACGCCGTTGACCTTGACCGCGATCTGGTTGTTGCCGGCGTCGAGGATGTCGATGTCGGGTTCGCCGAAGATCACGAACAGGTTGCCTTTGCCGGTGTTCTTCAGGTCTTCGGCCATGTGCAGGTCGGCGTTCATGCGCGCTTTCAGCACCGGGATGCGGCCGAGTTTGTCGAACTCGGAGGAATGCGCGTCGTCGTTGAAGGCGCAGGCGATCAGCACGTCGAAGCTGGCGTCACCGGCTTCACGGGCGGAGCCCAAGTCGACCATTTTGCCGACGTCGGCAAAATGGTCAGCCACCGGATGCCCGGACACCTCGCAGGCGGTTTTCGCCTTGGAGACGACATTGAGGAAGTTGTCCCACTTGGTGTACCCCAGCAAGTGCTGCAGGTCGCGCGCCAGCCAGAACTCGATGCCACTATCGGTCTGCTGCGCGTGGCCTTCGAAGGTCTCGGTCAACGCAAGTACAAGGTCCGTTCTCATACGGTGTTCCTCTGCTGCTGTGGTTGCGCGACGGTGACGATCATCCGGTCGAACTCCGCTTCGATCTTCTTGGCGAAGTAGGCTCGATCTGTTGGGTCGGTTGCCCGGTGTCGTCCAGTTCCCAGTGTTGCGTCGGGTAAGCATAGGGAGAGTTGAGGATCGGTTTCTCGAAGAACTGGTTGTTCATGCTTCCTCAGTGCCCCCGACGCCATTGGATCCAGGATTCCTTTGCTGCTTCCATTGTCGTTCCCCTATACGTGTGCCCGGATGTTACCGGAGCGGATGGTTCGCCGTGGTGGGGCTGTCGCATCTGACAGGGCCCATGGGCTATGCGGGACGGTGCCGGCGCTGGGAGGTTGTGTCGCGACTTCCGTCGCTCCTACAAAGGCAAAGGCATCGCGGCTTGCGCCGCTCCTACAGGGGCGACGGCGGGCAGTCGGCTGCTCTCCTTCTCCCTGCTTTGCGGGGAGAAGAGCCTGCCCCGGTCTTGATCCTCTCCCCGTGCGGGGCACAGGGAGAAGGAAAGCAGTGCGAGGCACGGGTGAAGGAACGCGGGACGCCGGCGGCCGATTGACCGCAGTCGGCTTCCGGGAGACCCTTCCGGCTTCGGCCGGTGGGGCCGCGCATTCATGGAGTGGGGCATGACGATGGTCAAGGCCGTGGGCTGGGTGCTGCTGTCGCTGTTCGCGGCGTTCTGTCTGGGCACGGTGGCGCTGTCGCGCGGCGAGACGATCAGTGCGTTCTGGATCGTGGCGGCGGCGGTGTCGATCTTCGCGATCGGCTATCGCTTCTATTCGAAATACATCGCCGATTACGCGCTGCGGCTGGACGGCACGCGGGCGACGCCGGCGTGGCGGCGCAACGATGGGCTGGACTACGTGCCCACTGACAAGCGGGTGCTATTCGGCCACCATTTCGCGGCGATCGCGGGCGCGGGGCCGTTGGTGGGGCCGGTGCTGGCGGCGCAGATGGGCTATCTGCCGGGGATGCTGTGGATCCTGTTCGGGGTGGTGTTCGCCGGTGCGGTGCAGGACTTCATGGTGCTGTTCCTGTCGTCGCGGCGCGATGGGCGCTCGTTGGGGGACATGATCCGCAGCGAGATGGGCAACGCGGCTGGGCTGACGGCGATGATCGGCATTCTGGCGATCATGGTGATCCTGCTGGCGGTGTTGGGGCTGGTGGTGGTGAAGGCGCTGGCGATCAGTCCCTGGGGCACGTTCACGGTGGCGATGACCATCCCGATCGCGCTGTTGATGGGGGTGTATCTGCGCTGGCTGCGGCCGGGGCGGATCATGGAAGTGTCGCTCATCGGTCTGGTGCTGCTGCTGGCGTCGATCTGGCTGGGCGAATCGGTGGCGGCGTCGCCGACGTGGGGCCCGATGTTCACCTTCGACGGCAAGGCGCTGGCGTGGATGTTGATCGTCTACGGCTTTGTGGCTGCGGTGCTGCCGGTGTGGCTGCTGCTGGCGCCGCGCGATTACCTCAGCACGTTTCTGAAGATCGGCACGGTGGTGATGCTGGCGATCGCGATTCTGTTCGCGATGCCGGAACTCAAGATGCCGGCGGTGACCAAGTTCATCGACGGCACCGGGCCGGTGTTCTCCGGCACGCTGTTTCCGTTCCTGTTCATCACCATCGCCTGCGGCGCGATCTCCGGTTTTCATGCGCTGATCAGCAGCGGCACCACGCCGAAGATGCTGGAAAACGAGCGCGATGCGCGGCTGATCGGTTACGGCGGCATGCTGATGGAGGCGTTCGTGGCGGTGATGGCACTGATCGCGGCCTGCGTGCTGGATCCGGGTCTGTATTTCGCGATGAACGCGCCGGCCGCGCTGATCGGCACCACGCCGGAATCGGCGGCGGCGACGATTTCCAGCTGGGGCTTCATGATCACGCCGGAGATGTTGACCGCGACCGCGACCGAAATCGGCGAATCGACCGTGCTGTCGCGCACCGGCGGTGCGCCGACGCTGGCGGTGGGCATGGCGCAGATCCTGCACGGCATGATCGGCGGCAGCGGGATGATGGCGTTCTGGTACCACTACGCGATTCTGTTCGAGGCGCTGTTCATCCTCACTACGATCGATGCTGGCACGCGGGTCGCACGGTTCATGATCCAGGAAGTGATCGGCGTGGTGTATGCGCCGTTCCGCCGCACCGAAAGCTGGACCGCGAACATCGTCTGCACCGGGCTTGCGGTGTCGGGCTGGGGCTGGTTCCTGTATCAGGGCGTGGTGGACCCGCTGGGCGGCATCAATACGCTGTGGCCGCTGTTCGGCATCGCCAATCAGATGCTGGCCAGCATGGCGATGATCTTTGTCTGCGTGACCCTGGTGAAGATGAAGCGCGAACGGTATCTGTGGATCCCGGCATTGCCCACCGCGTGGCTGCTGATCTGCACGATGACTGCGGGCTGGCAGAAACTCTTCCACGCCGACCCCAAGATCGGCTTCCTGGCCAACGCCGAGAAATTCGGCGCGGCGCTGTCGTCCGGCGAGATTCTGGCACCGGCCAAATCGCTGAAGGACATGGAGCGCATCGTCTTCAACAACCAGCTGGATGCGGCGCTGTGCGTGCTGTTCATGAGCGTGGTGACGCTGATGCTGATCTTCGGCGTCCGCGCCGCGCTGGCCGCACGCCGGCATGCGCAGCCGACCGTGCAGGAGAGCGATTATGTCGCCATCGATGCGCTTCGCTGAACGAGTGCGCGGCCTGTGGGGTTTCCTGGTGCAGACCGGGCGGCTGATCGTGGGCGTGCCGGATTACGACCTGTACCTCGCGCATATGCGCCGCACGCATCCCGACACAGCGCCGATGAGCCGCGAGGCCTTTTTCGCCAACCGGCTGGAAGCGCGCTACGGGCGCGGGGCGTCGCGGTGCTGTTGATGGGTTTTACGAGACTGTTATGGCAATTCAAAGCCTGGCTGACCAACTCGGGTTAAAAATCGCCCGTTAAAAAGATGTCGGCTGATTTGTGATTCGATACGCCGCGCATTTCACGAAATACTTTTTTAACAGAGAACTGAAAAATACCATCACTTACTTTTTCGACGTTGAAATGTGCAGTAAATGGCGTTTTGTCACAGTTCTAGCACGACACTCTCCGGGATTCCACACTACTATTGATAGCGCTACAGAGAGACTCAACGGCTTTTCCACTCTAAACATTTTAAGGATGATCAATCATGAATAATCCCTTGCAAGCCGCCGAAGCCCACTTGACAGCCCAGAAAAATCAATTTGTAAGAGAACTGGATGGATTCCTCCAACGCGACGGCATTCTGCAGCCCGGTCAAAGTGTTTCCAACATGGGCCACAATGACACTTTGGATGCTGTGAGACACGCCTATGTGACGGGCCGCTTTGCCGACACTTATGGTGGCCCTGTTGCAGAGGCCATTGGAAGAGAACATGAAAAGCGCCATCCAAACGATGCTGCCGAGACAGCGATGGATCTTCACAACAACAGGATGGGAGCACAGTATTCCGGTGAAACCCACAGCCCTGAAGCGCTTTACAATCGCATCAAACAAGGGGTACAGAATGGTGAGCTGATTACGGCGCCACAACAGCAGCAGCAGAATGGAAATTACCAGTCCAACGCCGGCCAGCAAGAACTTAACGACAACGCAAGCCGCCTCGTGACCCGCATCGCGGATGCCACTGGAAACCCGGACGCCCTGCGCATCAGCGCGGCGACCACAGATGCAGGCATGCGCGACGTCGACAGAATTATGCGTAATAGTCACGACAATGGATTCATTGCGAGTCTGGGCAACGAGTCACAGGGCAATCGGCAGCTCATCAGCGATGCGAGCATCAATCGCCATACTCCGGAGACGGCGGTCGCTTCGCTGAATCAGAACTTGTCGCATGTGCAAGCCCCCGCGTCAATTGAGGAAGCGCCGCGCAGTCGCACAGTGTGACCAACCCAGTGCAGCTTCGCATGAGCTAATCGACACTCTTTACAGCGTCAGCGAAGCGAGTTGAAACTTCATCCGAGGCCGACATCATCGTCGGCTTCTTTTTTATGTTCCTCGGCATACAAGTATCTGGCGCTAGGCTGATGCTGCTCAGCACTTACCAGATTGACTATATTGAAAGGCCATCGGGGGCAGATCGTCATGCGGACATACTGGACCGTCATCACGTTCGTTCTCTTTTTTTCGCACCACTAGCGCGAGCCGCGCAGCCGGACGTTCCGGTCGGGGACTTCGTGCGCAACCCCACTTACAGCGGGGCCAAGATTTCGCCGAACGGCGAGTATCTGGCGATGACCGTCGAGCGCGGCGGCCAGGATGCGCTCGCGGTATTGCGCACGAAGGATCTGGGCATCGTCCATGTCGACACCCTGCCGAACTAGAAGAGCATGGGTGCGTTCCAATGGGTCAGCCCGAAGCGGCTGATGTCCAATTCGGTCAAGAAATTCGGGCGCTTCGCGCAGCCGTTCGGCAGCGGCGAATGGTATTCGGTCAGTGCGGACGGTTCGTCGCTGCGGATACTGGAGCTGCCGGGGAAAGGATCGATCGCACGCATCCGCCCCCCAGTGACCCGCGAGGCGTTTTTCGTTAACCGGCTGGAGGCGCGCTATGGGCGCGGGGCGTCGCGATGCTGCTGATGCCGGACGCAGCGGTGGTGGTGTTGTTGTAGGATCGGGGGGCGGCGCAACGGCCGGGGGCTTCGGTCGCGCGCACCCACATTCGACGTCTCTCTCAATCGTTCCGGGGAATCTGTATGTACCGAACCATCTTTGCGCTCGCCCTCGTCTGCGCCGCGCCCTTCTCAGCTGCAGCAGAGTCCGAAATCCCGGTCATGGATTTCGTCCGCAACCCCACCTACAGCGGGGTGAGGATTTCGCCGAACGGCGAGTATCTGGCAATGACCGTCGACCGCAGCGGCCAGGACGTGCTCGCGGTGTTGCGCACGAAGGATCTGGGCATCGTCCATGTCAATACCCTGCCGAACGAGAAGAGCGTGGGCGCGTTCCAATGGGTCAGCCCGGAGCGGCTGATGTTCAATTCGATCAAGAAGTTCGGACGGTTCGCACAACCGTTCGGCACCGGCGAGTGGTATTCGGTCAATGCCGACGGTTCGTCGCCGCGGATGCTGGAGCTGGCGAAGAAAGGCTCGACCGAAGTCCCCACCTACTCGCGCTTCAGCGTGCTGGACAACCCCCAGAACGACGAAGGCACGATCCTGATGACCATGAGTTACCCGCGGTCGTCGGAAGGCTCGAACACCGAAGTCGTGGAAGTGAACACGCTCAGCGGTCGCTGGAAAAGCATCGCCCGCGCGCCGCGGGCAAACTGCAGCATGGCGCTGGACCAGAAAAAAAATCCGCGCTATGCGATCTGCTACGACAGCGAAGATGCCGCCGGAAATTACGATTCGCACAACGAACTCTATCGCCGCGGCGACGACGGGGAATGGACGCTGGTCAACAGTTCAAAATCTTCAGGAAAAATGCTGTCGATCTTCGGCACCTCGGAGGACGGCCGGATCTACGCGACCCAGAGCGACGGCAAGGCGCCCGAGGCCTTCGGCCTGATCGATGCGCAGAGCGGCGAATTCCGCAGCCTGTTCCAGGACCCGGTGTCGGAACCTTCGAACTACATCGTTTCGGCCGATCGCGATACAGTGCTGGCGATCGTCACCGAAGCCGGGAAACCGCAGATCACGATCATCGACGAAGCGCATCCCGACACCGCGATCTATGCTTCGCTTGCGGCGGCATTCCCCGACAAGTTCGTCAACTTTTCAAGCGCGACCCGCGACGGCAAGCAGATCGTGGTGTCCGTGGACAGCGATCGCAGTCCGGGCGAGCTGTATCTGTACGACCGCGACACCGGCAAGGCGCGGTTCCTGATGCAGGGCCGGGCCTGGATCGACGCCAAGCGCATGGGCAGCGTAAAACCGATCGCGCTGACCACCCGCGACGGACTGAAAATCCATGGTTATCTGACCATACCCAACGGCAGCGACGGCAAGAACCTGCCGATGATCGTCAACGTGCACGGCGGCCCGATGGGCCCGCGCGACAACTGGGGCTTCAACTGGGAAAGCCAACTGCTGGCCAGCCGCGGTTATCTGGTGCTGCAGATCAATTTCCGCGGCTCGGGCGGTTTCGGCAAGGCATTCCAGGACATGGGCTTTGGCACCTGGGCGACCGGGATCATGGACGACATCATCGATGCCACGAAATGGACCATCGCCCAGGGTTACGCCGACAAGGATCGTGTCTGCATCTACGGCGGCAGCTTCGGCGGCTACGCCTCGATGATGGCGCCGGCGCGCGAACAGGGCGTATTCAAATGCGCCTTCGGCTATGTGGGCGCCTACGACGCCGAAGTGCAGATGACCAAGAGCGATACCAGCGAAGCCGACAGCGGTCGCCGCTACATGCTGCGCGCGCTGGGCAAGACCAAGGCCGAACGCGATGCGATGTCGCCGGTGAACCACGCCGCCAAGATCAATATCCCGGTGTATCTGGCCGCCGGCGCGCGCGACCCGCGCTGTCCGCCGGAAAATACCGAGGCAATGCAGAAGGCGCTGATCGCCGCCGGCAACCCGCCCGAAGGCGTCATGATCACCAGCGGCGAGATGCACGGCTTCTACAAGGACGAGAACAAGCTCAAGCTGTACACCGAGATGCTGAACTTCTTCGCACGGCATATCGGCGGCAAGCCTGCGGGCACGGCGCAGCCGGCGAAGTCGACGGCCTCGCGCTGAGTCGCTGCGCAGCACCGGCGCATCGAAACGGGCCGCACTGCGGCCCGCTTATCCAGCGTGATGCCGCTGCGGTCGCAGCCAGGACGGTTGCTGCGATGATCGCTGCGACGATCGCTGCGGTACCGCCACTTGCGCCGTTACCACCCCGATTGCCTGAAAGTACGGATGACGATCGGCTGGTGCGGCGGCGCCTGCTTTGCTATCCAATACCGGAACGAATTACACAACGCTTTCGGAAGCATTCGGCAATGTCGCTATCCAGACGACGCGCGGAACGGATACTCGACCCTCCGGGTTTCCCGACTTGGCCGACTGACCGTGGCCGGCTGCAAACGACATCTCGCAGAGGCGCACGTCTCGCACCCAAACGCATTGCGGAACGATCGCGAAACCCGCTACGCCAACCGGGTCGAAGCGCGGCGCGAGCGCAGCACGTCCGGATGTCTCCGTTATCGACTCCGCTTTCTGAATGGACCGCACCGCACTGCGTTGAATCGGCCCGATCATGCGCCATCGCCGGGAGACATCCCGTGCCGGCATCGCGGCGATTTCAACGGCGATTTGAACGGCGACTTCGACAGACGCAACACCTGCGCATGAACAAGCGACATGGGCGCCCCTGAGCCTCATGACCGTCCGCATTCACCTCTACAAGAACATCGCACTGTGCTTCGCCACGAAGCACCGATCGAGCATGCATGCGCATCAGGCCCTGCAGATCACCGTTGGCCTGGAAGACGATTTCGATCTTGAACTGGAAGAGAATGGCTCCCGATCGATACAACGTGTCGGCTTCGCCTGCATCGCCCCACAGCAGAAACACAGGATCACGACCAAGAACAATCCATTGGCATATCTGTTCGTGGATACCGGCCCGGTCGCGTTCAGCACATGGAGGAAGCATGGAGGCATCGCCACGCCACCCGATGCAGACATCCTGAACGACCTGCGCAGGTTGATCGTGCTGCCGAAGCAGTCGTCGCAACAGGCGCACGCGCTGGCGCATCGCTGGTACGGGCATACCCTGCCGGGGCTGATCGAAATCAGGCCCTCCGATCCGCGTATCGCGCGCGCGCTGGATTTCATCGATACCGATCCGCTGAAGGATCTGAACTACTCCGATCTCGCGGCGTTTGTGCACCTGTCGGCCAGCCGGTTCGCGAGTCTGTTCCGCGAACAGACCGGCTTGCCAGTGCGCAACTACGTCCTGTGGCGCCGACTCGTCTATGTGTTCGATTGTCTGGAACGCGGCGATTCGATCACGACCGCCGCCCATAACGCCGGCTTTTCCGACTGCGCACATCTCAGCCGCAGTTTCCATCAGATCATGGGCAGCAGGCCCTCCGATATCAAGATGGAGTCAATCGGCTAAGACAGTGATCTGATTCAATCATTGATGACCGGCCTTGATCAGAATCCAATCTGCCCAGTCGTCCACGCGCATGCTTCAACGCTCAACACAATGAACCTGTCGTCCGGCAAGAAAAATTGCCGGCAAGCCTCCGCATCGCGCGGTAGGCACTGGCGCATGCCGAATACTCCCGAACATGGAGGTATCACGATGAAAAACAAGTTGATATTCGCATCTGCCCTGCTGCTGATGTCGTATCTCGCACTGCATTCCCGGGTCGGCGTTACCAAGATCGAATCGACATCGCTGATGATCGCGGAGCAAGCGGGCTTGTACATCGACAGCTCCCGATACGACCCCGAGCCAGGCGCAATGCGCTATTGGGTCGACGCCACCCAGGGCACGCTGCGCAAGAGCCTGCCGGACGGCGCTTCGCAGCAAGATATCGCCACATCTCTGGACATCCCTTACGGCCTAGCATTCGACCTGGGCTCGCAAAGCCTGCTATGGACGAGCGCGGGCGGCGAAACGGTACAGATGATTCCGGTCGGCGGCGGCAAACCGGTCGAACTGCTCACCGAGTTCGAAGAACCTTACGCGATCGATATATCCACCGAGAACGAGCGCGCCTATTACACGGCAACCGGCAATGTGGTGTACAGGAATGCGGTCGACCTGCAGAGCGGAGAGGAAAGCAGCAAGGAGCTGCTGGTGTTGCCTGATACCGAGCAAGTGCACGGGCTTGCGCTCGATCCGGTGACGATGACGCTTTATGTCGGCGACATCAATGGCCGCATGACGAGAAAAATCGATCTGAACAACAACATCGCAGAACGATTGATCCAGACCGAGAGCGAACCCTACCCGCTTCCGTACACGGATCCGGATCCGGAACCCGTGCCTGCGGAGCAAACGGTCGACACGCATCCACATACCGTCACGTCCAACGAGTAATGCCGCAGAACGCCGAATCGAGCCATCCCCCGTTTCGCCATTCCTCGACAAGGACACGATATGAAACGCATCACTCCTGCACTGCTCAGGCTCGGTATCGCGATCTCCGCCATCTTCGCTACGAACGCACACGCCACTGTCGAGGGGTATGTCGATCTGCACTCACATCTGATGGGCGAACATGCGTTCGGCGGCAGCTGGTTCTGGGGCACGACCGAAGGACCGATCAATGCCGCGCTCGCGCGCTGCGACGGCAATTTCGGTTACCTCCCCGGACAGGGCAGTCACGCCGCCACCATCTATCCCCTGCTTTCCGAATTCCTCGGCGCGGACACCGGATGGCACCTGGGGCGCCGGCGCGGTTACGACAATCGTCGATGCCGCCGCTTCCTGGGCATTCCGATCCCGGGAACCTGCCCGCGCCCGCATTTCGAGCACTGGCCGAAATGGGACGCCATCGCGCACCAGCAGATGTGGTACGGACATCTGCAGAAAGCGAAGAACAGTGGCCTGAAGATCATGGCGGTCTCGTTGGACGAATCCGAGTTCCTGTGCAAGACCACGCCCCCGCTGCGGCGTCGCTACGATTGCAACGAAATCGCATCCATCAAACGGCAAGCCGGTTTTGCGCGCGGTTTCGCGGCCCGCAACAGCAGTTGGGTCGGCATCGCTGAGACACCTGCGCAAGCGCGGGCGCTGATCGCGCAGGGCAAGCTTGCGCTCGTACTGACAGCTGAACTCACAAAACTTTTTCCGGACGGCAACTACATCCAGCAGCTCGACGAACTGCATGCGCTCGGCGTGCGTTCTCTGCAGCTGGTGCATCACGCCAACAACCGTTTCTCGGGTGCCGCACCGATCAATCAGCTCCGCACCGCCGCGACGGCGGTTGAGATCCTGAGTGGCGGAAGCATCAATACCGCCATCAACGACACCACATGCCGCGACAGCAACGGCGCCATCCAATACGAATACATACCAGGTAATGGTCTGCCGATCCTCGCCCGCCCGAAGTGCGATGGCGACGCGCATCTCAACGAGCAGGGCTTGACTGCGGATGGCGTCGGGCTGGTCAGCGCCATGATCGACAGAGGCATGCTTCTGGACGTATCCCACCTGTCGAGAAAGGCGTTCAGAGAGACTTATCAGATCGCAATGAATCGCGGAAAATACCCGCTCACCTACTCGCACACTCACATGTGGTCGATGATGGAAGGCGGCAACAAGGAAGAGCGGCACGAGAAATATCTGCGCGACGACGAGATCCACATGATCACGGATACCGGCGGCATGATCGGCTTGCGTACCGGACACGAAAAAACCTTGGCGAACATCCGCCCGCCACTGGCGCAGCCGCTCGTCGCCAACACCTGCCAGAGCAGCACCCGCTCGTTCGCGCAGTCGCTGACCTACGCCATCGACAAAGGCCTGAATGTCGGCTTCGGCGCAGACCTCAATGGCTTCATTGCGCAGATGAAAGGCCTGAATGGCACTTTTTTCCTTCCCGGCCAGAACTGCTACAGCGATTACGTACAGCTCATCAGCTCGAACGGCTTCAACGACTTCCATGCCAAAGGTTTCGGGCATGTGGGGCTGTTCCCTGAGTTCATCGCCGACCTGAAACGCGTCGGCGTGCCTGCTTCCTACATGGACCGCATCGAAAAGACTTCGGCGGAGACCTATCTGCAGATCTGGGAGCGCAGTCTGGCGCTCGCCGGCGGCGGGCCACCGCCCAATCTGGCGCTGTCCGCCACCGCGACCGCCTCCAGTACGTATTGCGCTGGTCCGCCGCAGACCTCTCCGCACTGTTACGCCGCCTGGCGAGTCAACGACGGCAACGCCAGTTCGGCGTTGGGTGGGCAAAGCAGTTGGACGAACAATGCGGGCATGCCGATGCCGCAGTGGATCGAGCTGACATGGAATGCTCCGGTGACGGTATCCAAAGTCATCATGACCACGACGACAGGCTACGAAGTGCGGGATTACGTGCTGCAGTATTGGGCAGGGGGCGCGCAAAGCGGTTCATGGCAGACCCTGGCGACTGTCGCCGGCAATACCGCCATCAGCCGCGTCCATCCGTTCGGAGCGGTGACGACCATGCGTTTGCGGATACTCGGATCCCAAGGCTCCGCCGCACAGCCCGGCTACATCAGAATCAACGAATTCGAGGCCTATCAGTAATACCTTCAGGCTCTCGAGAACATCGAAGATCGATACCACTATTCGGCTGCGCAATCGCAGCCGAATTTTTTTCGCCGCCTCCATTGCGCATCTCCGACGCGTATTTTCCCCGGCCTCGCGCCGTTTGCTTCCAGTCGCACTTGCATATGCGGCATCGATTGCGTTTCTTCATTCTAATGCATCGAAGGTCAGTGATCCGATTCAAGACATTCTTCGATCGATTCTTATAATCAATATCGCAACAACAGCAACACGAATTCGATCACCACCGTCGTTCTCCAGAAAACAGATTCCCTATATTTTCCGTCATTTTTACGTCAATGCCTTTCGGCATTTTCGCGGGCGACGCATTGCCTCGAAATCACACCGAAACAAACGTTCCGGGCCCAACGCCGCAAGGTTCTTCGCCATACGCATTCCTCCGAACGCATCATCGAACCCAACCTCACAAGGACCAGACCAATGAATATCAACCGCATCACTCTGGCTGCATTCGCAACCACTCTGTGCATCTCGCCCATCGCATACGCGGAGGACTCCGAACGCGAGACTCCGATCGAGGAATACGAGCTTGCGCAGAAGACCAATCCTCTCCCGGAAGCGGTGAAGGCCTATCTTGCCAAGCTGGAGGACATCGATCGCCGGTATCCCGACAGCGGAAAAGTCGATATCGAACAGTTCATGGCCGCCGAAGGCGAGAGTCTGGCGCTCGGGTATTGCGGCGCACTCGGCTTCAAGGGCGCGTGCGTCGTGGAAGAGAAGGACGGCGAAGAAACTTTCGTCGCTCTGGATTCAGCGTCCACAGTCCAGATCGCCGAAGCCAGGGGGAAATGGTGGGAATGGCTGTTGAACCATCTGTTCAACGTCGGCGTGATCCCCGAAGCCAACGCCTGCCCGGCACCGTTCAAGTGGATCCAGATCCACATGGACGACGAGGATCGCAGGAACGCGAACGGTCGTGGCGGATGGATCGGTGCGATCACGTCGAACAACAACACCACCTATCGTTTCTGCAAGCTGGACACCATCACGTCGCTGGCATATCGTCCGCTGCCGAAAACCGGGGACGAGCACGACTATGCTGTCGTCAACATGGGCATTCTTTGCCCGTCGGGCGCGCGACGTGTTTTGAGAATCGAGGAGAACGAACTATGGCGCAACGCCAACAGTTCCAGCGGCGATATCTTCCCGAACTTCAGGATCTACAACACATGGTTCAATTTCTACTGCCACTTCGATGGCGGCGCGAAATCGTTCCTCGGCCAAATGCAGGGCTTCCCCAAGCTTGGATTCGCGCATGGCGTGTTCGCCCCAACCGCCTTGCCCGCGCCATACGCGCTGCAGCGCGGCTGGGTGTTCCAGGACGACGAGGACACTTTGAACTGGAACGGCTGGTTGTTCGGTTCCGGCGATGCCGTGATGAACGGCGGCCGCAACACCTGGCGCGGTACGGCGAAAGTGGAATGATTTTCGCAATGTGCTGATCGTTTCAAAGAGAACGGGCCGCTTGTGCGGCCCGTTCTTTGTTCCAAGAGAATGTCCTGACGGCGACCTACACCATCCGCTGCAGGATCAGGCCGACCAGATACGCGCAATAGGTGCCCAATGCGTAGCCCAGCACCGCGAGCAGCACACCCACTGGCGCCAAAGATGGATGGAATGCGCTGGCGACGACAGGCGCCGATGCGGCCCCGCCGATGTTGGCCTGCGAGCCCACCGCCATGAAAAACAGCGGCGCTCGGATGAGTTTTGCCATGCCGATCATCAGCAGACCGTGCACGGCGATCCAGATCAGGCCCAGCGCGAACAGCCATGGCCGATCGAGCAAGGCCCCCAGATCCATCTGCATGCCGATGGTGGCGACCAGTATGTAGAGCATGAGCGTACCGATCTTCGATGCGCCGGCGCCTTCCAGCGTGCGTGCGCGGGTGAAGCTCAGCAGCAGTCCGAACGTGGTGGCGAGTACAGTGATCCAGAAGAAGCGCGCGGTGAGGCTGTAATCCTGCAGCCGCCACTCCGCCGGCAGGGTCTTGATCCAGGCGACCAGTGGATCGGTGATGGCGTGCGCCAGCCCGGTGGCGCCGAGGCCCAGCGCAAGGATCAGCATCAAATCGGTCAGCGTCGGATTGCGGGTGTGCTCGGCCTGATAGGCCTCGATGCGCTGCTTCACGTCTTCGATCGCCGACGTGTCGGCGCCGGTCCAACGGTCGAAAGCGACATGACGCGCGGCGAGAAACAGCAGCACCGCCATCCAGACATTCGCGACCAGCACATCCACCGCGACAAACTGCCCGAACAGGGTGGCGTCGACCGCGAACACTTCCTTCATCGCCGCCTGATTGGCGCCGCCGCCGATCCACGAACCCGCGACGGTGGTCATGCCGCGCCAGGTATCGCCGGCGACGGTTTCGGGATGGATGACCTGCAGTGCGAGCAGCGAGACCACCGCGCCGAGCATGACCCCGAAGGTCCCGGTCAGGAACATCACCACGGCTTTGGGGCCAAGACGGAGGATCGCCCTGAAATCGATCGCCACGCACAGCAGCACCAGCGCGGTCGGGAGCAGATAATCGCGCGCCATCGGATACAGACCGGACACTTTGCCGTTGATCACCCCCAGGGAGTTGAGGATCGACGGCAGGAAATAGCACAGCAGCAGCGCCGGAACGACGCCGTAGAACTTTTTCCACACGCCGGATTCGCGCGAGGAGGTCCAGAACACCAGACCGAGGATGACGACCAGGATGCCGAGCACCACGGCATCGTTGGTGATCATCGGCGGCGGCCCGGCGGGGGCGGTATCGGCTGCGAGCATCGGTCGTCGTCCAGGAGGTTTGTCGATTGGCGATCATGCCCGGCCGCTGTCGGGCACGCACGTGCGTGAGGCTGCCTTGAATGCGGCGCGGGGCGCGTCCGACGCGCCCCGCAGCGACATTACCGACCGATGTGCTTCTTCAGCCAGCCGTTGACGGTGTCGTGCCACTGCACGCTGTTCTGCGGCTTGAGCACCCAGTGGTTCTCATCGGGGAAATACAGCAGCTGCGAGTCGATGCCGCGGCGCTGCAGCACGGTGAACGTGGACAGACTCTGGTCGATCGGCACGCGGAAATCGTTCTGGCCGGCGACCACCATCATCGGTGTCTTCCATTTCTGGATATGGCGCGCGGGGTTGAAGCGTTCGTAGCCTTCGGGCTTCTCGTGCAGAGGACCACCGAACTCCCATTCTGTGAACCACAGCTCTTCGGTGACCGCGCCCATCGAGCGCGTGTCGAACACGCCGTTGTGGTTCACCAGACACTTGAACGGCGCATTGCCTTTCTTGTCGAACCAGTTGCCGGCGATCCAGTTGATCATGTAGCCGCCGTAGCTGGCGCCGAGCGCGCAGGCGCGACTACCGTCGAGGAACGCATATTTTTTCTGCGCTGCGGCCCAGCCCTTCTGCAAGTCTTCCAGCGGGCGGTCGCCCCAGTGGCCGCTGATCGAATCGGTGAATGCCTGGCCATAGCCGGTGGAGCCGTGGAAGTCGATCATCACCACCGCATAGCCCTGTCCGGCGTAGGTCTGCGGGTTCCAGCGATAGCTCCAGCCATCGCCGAAACTGCCCTGTGGGCCGCCGTGAACAAGGAACGCGACCGGATACTGTTTGCCTTCCTCGTAGTTCCACGGCTTCATGACGTAGGCGTGCACGGTCTCGTTGTTCCAACCAGAGAAACGGAACTGTTCGTATTCGGCGAAGCGCACGTCGGGCAGCATTTTTTCTGCGCTGGGGGTCATCGCGCGCAGCGGCGCCTTGCCATCGGCGGTGGTGATGTGGATCACATCGCCGGTCTTCATGGAGTTGGCGGCGATCGCCAGCGTATCGCCGGCGAGTTCGAATGCGCCGACCGAACCTTCCTTGAAGATCGAGGTCACCTCACCATTGTCGATCGACACCGAGAACAGCGGGTGCCGCCCCAGTTCCTGCGCGGTGGTGTAGATGGACTTGCCGTCTGCGGACAAAATGATGCCGTCGGCGGAAGCGTCCCACTTCGGCGCGATCTCGCGGCGGCTGCCTGTGGCCAGATCCATCGCCATCAGCGCAAAGCGATCGGCTTCGAAACCGGGGCGCTTCATCGCGCGGTAGTAGAGGGTCTTGCCATCGGCGGAAAACACCGGGCCGGTATCCCAGGCCTTGTTGGCTTCGGTGAGATTGCGCGCGGTGCCGCTGCCGTCCGCGGAGACCAGATACAGATCGAAATTGGTGCTGGTGGGCTCGGTGCGGTCGGACTTGCGTGCTGACAGCACGAATGAAGTGCCGTCGGGCGACCACGCGAATTCGCTGGTGTCGCCGAAGGGCTTGGACGGAACGTCGCCGATGACGTCGGCGCCAACCAGCGTCGCTGTCTTCAGCGGCTTTTCCTTGCCCTTCGGCAAAGCGGCGGCGAACACGCGGTTGAGGCGACCGTCGGCCCAGGTGTCCCAGTGGCGCACGAAGATCCTGTCGTGGAGCACACCGCTGCTTTTGCGCGCCGCGGTGTCGTCGAGGCGCTTCTTGGTGCAGGCGAGATCCGAACCGCAGTCGGCGAACGCTTCCAGGGTCAGCGCCACGCGCTTGCCGTCGGGTGAGAGCTTGTAACCGCCGACATCCACCGGCAGTTCGGTCAACAGCTTCGGCGTGCCGCCGGCCGCAGGCATGGCGTACAGCTGCTGACTGCCCGATTTCGCGCTGAGGAAATAGACGGTGCCGCCGTCCGGCGAGAACGCCGGCGAGTTGACGTTCCAGCCGTCCGGTGTGAGCCGCTTCGGCGGCTCGGCATCGCGGGCGACCAGATCTTCGACCCACAGCGCCGTGGAGGACTTGTTCGCGGCGAAATCCACGCTGCGCTTGGCGAACACCAGGATGCGGCCGTTGGGCGACAGGGTGGGTGCGGAATAGCGGTCGAGGGTGACGAGGTCGCGGGCTTCCAAGCCACGAGCGGCTTCGGCGACGGCGGGCATCAGCAGGCACAGGGCCAGCCACAGGGAGGTGCGCATCGGGGACATGGGGCTTCCTGTTGAGGGTCGGCAAGGGATCGGACCGCGATGGTAGGCCGGCAAGCGGGGCGCGGCATAGTCCGAAAGACACCCCCGGCCGGGAATGCGGCGGGCTTCGCCGGTCCGGCGCTGGCATACTCCGCCGGTCGTCTTTCCGGAAACCACCGTGGCCACTCAAGTCCCCGCCCTGTCCGATCAGGAACAAATCCTCGGCCACCCCAAAGGTCTTTACGTCTGTTTTCTGACCGAGATGTGGGAGCGCTTCGCGTTCTACGGCATGAAGGCGTTGTTGTTCCTGTACCTGACCAAGCATCACCTGTTCACCGATACCGATGGTTATCTGCTGCTGGGCACGTATGCGGGTCTCGCCTATGCACTGCCGCTGCTGGGCGGTCTGCTCGCCGATCGTTATCTCGGCATGCGCAAGGCTGTAGTTTTCGGCGGAATTTTACTGGTGCTGGGCCAGTTGGGCATGGCCTACACCGGCCATGCCGCCAGCGGTACGGTGGGCAATGCGGTGCCGGACGGTTTTGCGGTGCAGATCATGTACGCCTCGTTGGCGCTGATCGGCGTTGGGGTGGGCTTTCTCAAGCCGAATATCTCGACGATCGTCGGGCGGCTGTACAGCGATACCGATCCGCGCCGCGATTCGGGTTTCACTATCTTTTACATGGGCATCAACGTCGGCGCGTTCCTGTCTTCGCTGATCGTTGCCTACATCGGCGAAAACATCGGCTGGGGCTACGGTTTCGCGCTGTCGGGCGTGATGATGGCGCTGGGCCTGGTGCAGTTCGTCATTGGCCAGAAACACCTGTATGGCGTGGCCGAACCTGCCGACCCGGCGATGCTGAAAGCCCCTGTGTTCGCCGGCCTGTCGCGCGAGTGGCTGATCTATATCGGTGGCGCGGTGATGGCGGTGGTGGTGTGGCAAGTGCTGCAGACCCGCATCGATCTAGGCCCGTTGTCGGCGCTGACCGGGGGCCATGAGGTCACCTTGACCGAATTGGTGGCGGTGGTGCTGGGTGCCGCGCTGTACATCTGGTTTATCCGGCTGCTCATGTCGGGTATCACCCCGCGGGAGAAGGGCCGGATGATCATGCTGATGGTGCTGATCACCGTCAGCGCACTGTTCTGGGGCCTCTACGAACAGACCTACGGCCCATGGGTGGCAATGGCCGACCGGGTCATGGACCGCACGACCTTCGGCGTGGAATGGACCGCCGGACAGACCACCGCGATCGGCGCGCTGTTCGTCATCGCCTTCAGTCCGGTCTTCGCGTGGATCTGGCCGCGCCTGGACAAACTCGGTCTCAATCCGAGTTACCCGGCCAAATTCGCTTGGGGGCTGGTGTTCTGCGGCCTCGCGTTCGCCGTGCTGGCGTTCGCTGCAGCCAACCCAGGCGGCGATGGCCAGAGCATTTCGATGTGGTGGCTGATTCTGGCTTACGCCGCACTGGTGCTTGGCGAAATGGTGCTGTCGCCGATCGGGCTGTCGGCAGTGACCTCACTGTCGATCCCGCGTGCGGTGGGCATGATGATGGGGGCGTGGTTCCTGTTCTCTGCGTTCGGCGAAATCATCGCAGGCCGCCTCGGGACCTGGGCCGCGATTCCGCCGGAAGCTTCGGCCGCCGAAGCGCTGGCGACTTACGCCGATGTGTTCACCAAGATGATGTGGATCGGTCTGGCTGCAGGCGCACTGCTGTTCCTCGCCACGCCGTTGCTGAAGCGTTTGACCCGCGAGTGATTGTTTTCGATGCTGTCCGGCGGTGCCGCACAGGCATCGCCGGATAGTGTCCGTCCCGGGCACCATGCCAACATCTGCGTATGTCTCCACACGATCATCATCGCGACCACGCTGCGGAACACTCGCATGCGGGCGCGCGTGAGCATTCGCACACGCATGCCCATGCACACAGCCACAGCCACGGCTTCGCCAGCGGCACCCGCGCGTTCGCGATCGCGACCCTGATCAATCTCGCCTACACCGCCCTCGAAGCGGGCTATGGCTTCTACACCGATTCGCTGGCGCTGCTGTCCGATGCTCTGCACAACTTCGGCGATGTGCTGGGGCTGTCGCTGGCCTGGGGTGCGGCGGTCATGGCCAAACGCCCGCCCAGCGGCCGCCACACCTACGGCTGGCGGCGCGCGACCCTGCTGTCGCCGCTGGGCAATGCGCTGCTGCTGGTCGGGTTCAGCGGTGCGCTGGGCTGGGAGGCAGTGCGCCGTTTCGCCGACCCGCCGCAGATCCCGGCGCTGCCGGTGATCATCGTCGCCGCCATCGGTATCGCGGTGAACCTGGGCGCAGCCTGGTTTGTACGCGACGGCCACGGCGGACACAGTCACAGCCAGGACCTCAACCGTCGCGGCGCGTTCCTGCATCTGGTGGCCGACGCCGCCGTGTCGCTGGCGGCGGTGCTGGCGGGTTTCGGCATGCTCTGGCTTGACTGGCGTTGGCTGGATCCGGCAACGGCGGTGCTGGTGGCAGTCGTGGTGGCCCTGGGCGCGTTCCGGCTGCTGCGCGATGCTTTCGAGGCCGCGATGGACGCTGTACCGCGTGGGATCGACCAGGGCGAAGTCCAGGCTTTCCTCGCACGCCAGCCAGGGGTTCAGGCCGTGCACCACCTGCACATCTGGTCGCTGGGCGCGGGCGAAATCGCGCTGACCGCGCATCTGGTGCGGCCAGGGCACGAAGATCACGATGCGTTCCTCGACACCGTTGTCCACGCACTGGACGAGCGCTTCGGGATCAACCACCCGACGCTGCAGATCGAACACGGCCAGGCCTGCGACCACGACCAGCACGACCGCGCGCCCCACGGCGCCCGCTGAAGTCACTGCCGACCCCGCCCTCGCGGCCCGGGGCTGCGCATCGCATATAATCGCCGGTCTTGGCGCTTCGGCCGCGCAGCAGTGGCCGCTGCGGCCCTCCGCCAGACAAAAACACCTGATAGCAACACCTGCATAGAAACAGGAACCGGCATGCTCAACGACATCAAGAAAGACACGCAGGCGCGTATGGCCAAGAGCGTGGACGCGCTCCGCCACAGCCTGACCAAGGTCCGCACCGGCCGCGCCTCGCCTTCGCTGGTCGATCATCTCAAGATCAATTACTACGGCTCGGAGATGCCGCTGTCGCAGGTCGCCAGTATTGCCGTCGCCGATGCGCGCTCGCTGGTGATCACCCCTTGGGAAAAGAACATGGTGGCTGCAGTCGAGAAGGCGATCTACGCCTCCGACCTGGGCCTGACCCCCAACACCGCCGGTACAACGATCCGCATCAACCTGCCGCCGCTCACCGAAGAGCGTCGCAAGGATCTGTCCAAGCACGTCCACGCCGAGGGCGAAGACACCAAGGTCGCGATCCGTAACATCCGTCGCGATTCCAATCAGCAGGTCAAGGAGCTGCTGAAGGAAAAGAAGATCACCGAAGACGAAGAGCGTCGCAGCGAGGACGACATCCAGAAGCTGACCGACAGGGCGATCAAAGACGTCGACGAAGTGGTGAAGGCGAAAGAGCAGGAACTCATGGCCGTTTAAGGCCATTCGGAATGACCTTGCTGCAACCATCGCGGATTCCGCGCCACATCGCCGTGATCATGGACGGCAACGGCCGCTGGGCAGAACGCCGGCGGCGACCGCGTGTCATCGGCCATCGCGCCGGCGCGCGCGCGGTCAACCTCTGCATCGACTATTGCCTGCTGCGCGGCATCGAAGCGCTGACCCTGTTCGCGTTCTCCAGCGAAAACTGGGGCCGCCCCGAGGACGAAGTCGGCGCGCTGATGAAGCTGTTCCTCAACGCGCTGGAACGCGAGGTCGACGAACTCCACCGCCGAGGGGTGCGCCTGCGCTTCATCGGCGAACGCCAGCGGTTCCCTCCGGACATCCTCGCGCGGATGCGCGATGCGGAAACGCGCACCCAGGGCAACCACGCCCTGCATCTCACGATCGCCGCCAGCTACGGCGGTCGTCAGGACATCGCGCATGCTGCACGCGCGCTGGCCGAAGAGGTGGCCGCAGGCCGCCTGCGGCCCGAGCAGATCGACGAAGCCGCTGTCTCCCGGCACATGGCGCTGGGCGACCTGCCCGCGCCGGATCTGTTCATCCGCACCGGCGGCGATCGCCGGGTCAGCAATTTCCTGCTGTGGCAATTGGCCTACACCGAGCTGTGGTTCACCGAGACGCTGTGGCCCGAGCTCGATACCGCGACGCTGGACAGCGCGCTCGAGGATTTCGCCGGACGCGAGCGCCGCTTCGGCCTGACCAGCGCGCAGGTCGCGCCCGCACTACCCCCGCTGCCCGACAGGACCGACGCATGACCCGAACGCGCTTGCTGGCCGCTTTGGTCATGGCTCCCCTTGCCATCGCCGCAGTGCTGCTGCTCTCGACGCCGTGGATGGCGGCGCTGAGCGCAGCCGCATTTCTGATCGGTCTATGGGAATGGCTCAAGCTGGCCGAGATCGACGACCCGATCGCGCGCGGTGTGCTGCTGGTGGTGAATCTGCTGTTGATGGTGGCCTTGGTCTGGGCCTCGCGCTCCGGCTCGGGCGGGTCGCTGGTACTGCTGCAGATCATGGTGATGATCGGCGTGGGCTGGTGGTTCCTCGCGGCACTGTGGCTGCGGTACTACGATTTCGCCTCGGACCACGACACCCATGCCCGGGTGTTCAAGCTGGCCGCCGCCACCCTCAGCGTGATCCCGGCCTGGTGCGCGCTGGCGCTCATCCACGCCAGCCAGCCGCACGGCAACCGCTGGCTGCTGGTGGCCCTGATGATCGTGTGGGCCGCCGACAGCGGCGCCTACTTCGCCGGACGGAAGTTCGGAAAGACCAAGCTGAGCCCCCGTATCAGCCCGAACAAGACCGTCGAGGGCCTGATCGGCGGCATCGTCGCCGGCATGGCAGTGGCCCTCATCGCCGCGCCGTTCGCCGATCCCGATATCGGCCCGAAAGCGTTGCTCTACGTCGCCATCGTCGCGATCTGGACCATTTTGTTCTCGGTCGTCGGCGATCTCTACGAAAGTCTGCTCAAACGCCACATCGGCGCCAAGGATTCGGGGGCGCTCATCCCCGGCCACGGCGGGGTGCTGGACCGCATCGACAGCGTGCTGGCGGCCCTGCCTGTGTTCGCGCTGGGCAAACTGCTGTTCGGCTTTTGAGCCCGCACTTGAACCGCTCGCACTCGAATCGCCCGAACTTCGCCTGCCCGTCATGGTCCATGACCGCCATGCCCAGGCCGATCCGCCAGTACATGCCAGGAGCGCAGCGATGAGACAGGTCGCCGTGCTCGGTGCGACCGGTTCCATCGGCACTTCGGCGCTGGACGTGATCGCACGCCATCCGGATCGCCTCGCCGCGCGGACACTGGTCGCCGGCAGCAATGTCGATGCACTGATCGCACTGTGCCGGACGCACCGGCCCGCTCACGCGGCGATCGCCGACGACAGCGCCTACACGACGCTCCGCGACGGCCTGCGCGAGGCCGGCTTGGGCACCGAGGCCCATGCCGGCATGGCCGCGATCGATGCGCTCGCTGCGGATCTAGACAACGACACCGTGGTGGCGGCGATCGTCGGGGCCGCAGGGCTGTCGTCCACGCTTGCCGCCGCGCGCGCCGGCAAGCGCCTGTTGCTGGCAAACAAGGAATCGCTGGTGCTGGCCGGCGCGCTGCTGACCTCCGCAGCGCGCGAGGCCGGCGCCGCCATCGTCCCGATCGACAGCGAACACAATGCGATCTTCCAGTGTCTGCCGAATGCAGAGGCGCACGCCGGGCTGCGGCGGATCCAGCTCACCGCGTCCGGCGGCCCGTTCCGGGGACGTTCACGCGCCGATCTGGCCAACGTCACTCCGGCGGAGGCGGTGGCGCACCCGAAGTGGTCGATGGGGCCGAAGATCTCGGTCGATTCCGCCACGCTGATGAACAAGGGCCTCGAAGTGATCGAGGCGCATCATCTGTTCGGTGTTCCCGGCGCGCGCATCGATGTGCTGGTGCATCCGCAGAGTCTGGTGCATTCGCTGGTGGAGTTCGTCGACGGCTCCATGCTGGCCCAACTCGGTCTGCCGGACATGCGCACCGCCCTGGCCGTGGGTTTCGCATGGCCGGAGCGCATCGTGTCTGGCGTCGCCGGGCTGGACCTGCTGGCGCACGGCCGGCTCGATTTCGAACCACCGGACCTCGATGCATTTCCGTGCCTGCGCCTGGCCTACGCCGCGCTCGAAGCCGGTGGCGGCGCCCCGGCGGTCCTCAACGCGGCGAACGAGGAAGCGGTTTCAGCCTTTCTTCAGGGCCGGATCGGTTTCCTGTCCATTCCCGCATTGGTCGAAGAGGCGCTGCAACGCATGTCGCACATCGCCGCCGATTCGCTCGATGCCCTGCTTCACGCCGACGCCGACACACGCGCGGCGACCCTCGACGCCATTTCCCGCAAGGTGTACCCGTGATCGATTTCCTGAGTTCCGCCTGGTGGCTGATCGTCGCGCTGGGCATCCTGGTCACGTTCCACGAATTCGGCCACTACTGGGTGGCCCGCCGCTGCGGCGTGAAAGTGCTGCGCTTCTCGGTCGGTTTCGGCAAACCACTGTGGATGCGCAGGGGCGAGGACGGCACCGAATGGGTGGTGGCCGCGATTCCGCTGGGCGGCTACGTGAAAATGCTCGACGAGCGCGAAGGGGACGTGCGCGCGGACGAGGTCGACCAGGCCTTCAACCGCAAGACCGTCTGGCAACGAATGGCGATTGTCGCCGCCGGCCCCATCGCCAATCTGATCCTGTGTATTGCGCTGTTCTGGGCGATGTTCGTGATCGGCCGCCCGGATTACGCGCCGGTGGTCGGTCAGGCCGAAGGCGTCGCCGCCGCAGCCGGAATGCGGCCGGGCGATACCCTGCTCGCCATCGGGGATCGCCAGACACCGACCTGGAGCGAAGCCAGCATGGCGCTGGTCACCTCGGCCATCGATCGTGGCGATACCCCGATCCGGGTCCGCACCGCCAACGGCACCGAGCTGACCCGCCGGGTCGATTTCTCGACGCTGCCCAAGAGCGATGACCTCTACGAAACGCTCGGAAAGATCGGTATCACCCCCCGCCATCAGGTGCGCGCGGCCGTGGTGGACACGGTCGCGGCCGGCTCTGCGGGCGAAGGCAAGCTGCGCAGCGGCGACCGCATCGTGGCCATCGACGGCAGCCCGGTACAAGCCTGGAGCGACATTGCGCCGCTGGTCGCGCGTATCGGCCCGCGCGGCGGCGGCACGGTCGAGGTGCTCCGCGACGGCTCCCGGCTGACCCTGACCCTGGCACCGAAGCTGCAGCGCCAGCCCGGCGCTGCGGCGGACAGCACGCCCTCATGGATGCTCGGGGTCAGCCCGATGCCGGCCGCGAAAGCCCCCAAAGACGCGGTGCTGCGGTATGGGCCGCTCGCGGCGTTCCCGGCCGCGCTGCGCGAAACCCGGTTCCAGACCGGGGAACTCTTCGGCATGCTCGAACGCGCTTTCAGCGGCCGACTGGCGGTGGAAAACACGGTTTCCGGCCCGATCGGGATCGCCCGCGCAGCCAATCTGTATGCCAAAAACGGGCTTGCGTGGTACCTCAGCCTGCTCGCCGCGCTCAGTCTGAGCCTTGCGATTCTCAACATGCTGCCCATTCCGGTCTTGGATGGGGGGCACCTGCTGTATTACCTTATTGAGTTGCTCAAAGGCAGTCCGTTAAGCGAACGTGCGATGGCGGCCGGGCAATATGTGGGGCTTGCCCTATTGCTGGGGCTCATGGGCCTCGCCTTCTACAACGACCTGCAAGGGCTGATTCGATGACGTTACCCAGCATTCGGCGCCGCCGGCAGCACGCCGTACCGCCGTCGACCGTGAACGGACGCGATCCGGACGAGATCCGGACGAATGGTGGGGTGTCGATGGACGCGATGCCGAAGGATCGGCAGCCTGAGTGACGCCGGTACTGGTCTTCGTTGTTCTCTTGGTTCTTCGTTTCCCGCCCTGCCGCCCGCCCCGACCCACCTGCCTCAGCCCCACAACCGGACGTATTTGATGACGCGCACGCCACCCCGCCGCCTGTTGGCCCTTGCCCTTGCCACGAGTCTGGCTTCGCTCCACACCGCGCCGACCCTGGCGCAATCCGCGTCCGCGCCATCCAGCTCCAGCTTCACCGTTTCGGACATCCGCATCGACGGCCTGCAGCGCATCGGCGCCGGCACCGTCTTCACTTACCTGCCGATCGAGCGCGGCGACACCGTCGACTCCGCGCGCATCGGCGAGGCCATGCGTGCGCTCTACAAGACCGGATTCTTCGAAGATATCCGTCTCGACCGCGAAGGTGCAGACCCCAACAATGCGATCCTCGTGGTGGCGGTCACCGAACGCCCCGCCATCAATACGCTGACGCTGTCCGGGAACAAGGACATCAAGACCGAAGACTTGATGAAGAACCTCAAGGAAATCGGCATCGCCGAGGGCGAGACCTACGACCGCCTGGCCCTGGACCGGGTCACCCTGGAACTCAACCGCGCCTACAACAATCGCGGCAAGTACAACGTCGAAATCAACCCGACCATCACCCGACTGGACCGCAACCGCGTCGATGTGACCATCAACGTCAACGAAGGCAAGGCGGCACGCATCCGTCACATCAATCTGACCGGCAACGAGAAATTCGAGGAAGAGGAACTGCGCGAGCGTTGGGAATCGAACGAAAGCAACTGGCTCAGCTGGTATCGCCGCGACGATCAGTATTCGCGCGAAAAGCTCACCGGCGACCTGGAAAAGCTCAACGAGTTCTATCTCGATCGCGGATACGTCGATTTCAGCGTCGACAGCACCCAGGTCGCGATCAGCCCGGACAAGAAGGACATGTACGTCACCGCCGGCATGACCGAAGGCGAGATCTACACCATATCCGATGTGAAGATCACCGGCGATACGGTACTGTCCGAGGAACAGATCAAGCAGTACGTGCTCATCAAGGAAGGCCAGACCTTCTCACGCACGTTCCTGGAACTGACCTCCGATTCGATCACCGCCGCGCTCGGCAATATCGGCTACGCTTTCGCCGAAGTGAACCCGGTGCCCGACATCAACCGCGAAAAGCGCACCGTCGGCATCAATCTGCAGGTCGTCCCCGGCCCACGCGTGTCGGTGCGCCGCATCGCATTCAAGGGCAACACGCGCACCACGGACGAAGTGTTGCGCCGCGAAATGCGCCAGTTCGAAGGCTCATGGTTTTCGCAGGCCGCGATCGACCGCTCAAAGGTCCGCCTGCAGCGTCTGGGCTTCTTCGAAAGCGGTTCGGTCGATGTCGAAACCGTCCCCGTGGCCGGCAGCAACGACCAGGTGGACGTGGTGTTCAACGTCAAAGAGACCACCTCGGGCAGTTTCACGTTCGGATTCGGTTATTCGCAGCTGTCGGGCCTGACCACCACGCTGCAGTTGTCGCAGAACAACTTCCTCGGCACCGGCAACCAGATCGGCGTGGAAGTACAGCGCAACACCTTCCTGCAGCGTTACTCGTTTTCGTTCCTCAACCCGTATTTCACCGACGAAGGCCTGTCGCTGGGCTACAACATGTGGTGGCGCGAGTTCGACAACTCGGACTTCAACACTGCCCAGTACTCCAGCACCAGCGCTGCTGCGCAGGCCGTGCTCGGTCTGCCGCTGACCGAAAACGACAGCGTTTCGCTGGTGTTCGGCATCGACCGCAATCAGATCCTCGCGTTCCCAGGCTCCTCGCCGCAGTCGGTCACCGAATACATCGATGCATTCGGCCGGAGCACCTTCCACTCGTGGCGCGCCGAGCTGGGCTGGGCGCGCGACACCCGCAACGATTTCTTCACCCCGACCTACGGCACCTATCAACGGCTGTCGGCGGAAGTCACGCTGCCGGGTTCTACCGCCGAATATTTCAAGCTCAACTACGAGTTCTCGAAATATTGGCCCCTGAACCGCTACATGGTGCTCAACACCCGGGTGCAGTTGGGCTACGGCGACAGCTACGGCAACGACGCCATTCGCGTGCTGTGCCGCAGCGAAGGCGGCCCCCCGATCATTCCGCGCAAGGGGTTCACCGATGCCGACTGCGCGCCGGGCACCACGCTCGACGGCGTGTTGGTCGGAACCGGGCTGCCGTTCTTCGAGAACTTCTACGCCGGTGGCGTGCGCTCGGTGCGCGGTTTCCGCGATAACACCTTGGGCCCGGTCGATTTCTCGGTTGGCAGCACGTTCCGCCAGCCGATCGGCGGTGCGCTGAAGACCACCGGCTCGCTCGAAATGTATTTCCCGGCACTTCTGGACACGCCGGCGGCACGCGTCTCCGCGTTTCTCGACGTCGGCAACGTATTCAAGGACATCGACGCCTTCGATGCCGGCGAACTGCGTGCCACGACCGGTATCGCGCTGCTCTGGCGCGCGCCCGTGGGCCCGATCTCGATCAGCTACGCGTTTCCGATCCGCAGCGAGGAGACCGACGATCTGGAACGGCTGCAGTTCACCTTCGGCGGCGCGTTCTGATTTCAGCGCTCTGAGCCCCAGGCGCGCACCATGTCGATCTCTCAACACACCGCCGCCGCGCTGGCCGAACGTTTCGGCCTGACGCTGCGCGGCGACGGCGATCGACGTATCGACGGCGTCGCCACGCTTGCCCGCGCGGGCGCTTCGCAGCTCGCATTCCTCGCCAATCCCCGCTATCGCAGTCAGCTCCTCGGCTGCGGCGCGGGACTCGTGGTGATGCGCGAAGAAGACGCCGACGGCTATGCCGGCGATGCGCTGATCGCGAAAGATCCCTACTCCGCCTTCGCGAAGATGGCCGCGCTGTTCGATCGCAGGCCTGCGTTCGTCTCCGGCATCCATGCCAGTGCGGCGATCGATCCGTCTGCCGACGTCTCGGCCGACGCCAGCATCGCAGCATTCGTCAGCATCGGTCCGCGTTCGCGCGTAGAAGCTGGCGCTTTCGTCGGCCCAGGCTGCGTCATCGGCGAAGACTGCGTGGTTGGCGCCGGCAGCGAACTCACCGCACGCATCACCCTGGTGCGTCGCGTGCGCCTCGGCCGCCGCGTGCTGATCCATCCCGGTGCGGTGCTCGGCGCAGACGGCTTCGGCCTTGCGATGGAGCACGGGCACTGGCTGAAGGTGCCGCAGCTCGGCGGTGTGACGGTTGGCGACGACTGCGAGATCGGCGCCAACACCACCATCGACCGCGGCGCACTGGACGACACCGTTCTGGAAGACGATGTCCGCCTCGACAATCAGATCCAGATCGGCCACAACGTCCGCATCGGCGCGCACACCGCAATGGCAGGCTGTTCGGCGGTGGCCGGCAGCGCCATGATCGGTCGTTACTGCCTGATCGGTGGCGGCGCGGGTATCCTTGGTCACTTGGAGGTCTGCGACCGGGTCGTGATCACCGCGATGAGTCTGGTGACCGGTTCGATCCGCGAGCCTGGCGAATACTCGTCCGGCACGCCGCTGATGGACAATCGCAGCTGGCGCAGGAGCGCCGCCCGTTTCAAACAGCTCGACGCCCTGGCAAGACAGGTCGGCGCGCGCAACAAGGAAACGCAATGACCTCGTCCGACACCAGCGAAGCCTGCCAACCGCCCGTCCTCCCGATCGGCGCGAGCGAGATCCAGAAATTGCTTCCGCACCGCTACCCGTTCCTGCTGATCGACCGGGTGGTCGAATTCGAACCCGGCAAACGGATCCTGGCCTACAAGAACCTCACCATCAACGAGGAATTCTTCCAGGGACATTTCCCGGCGCAACCGGTGATGCCCGGCGTGCTGGTCATCGAGGCGCTGGCGCAGGCCGGGGGCGTGCTTTATCAGCTCACCAACCGGATGAACGGCAGCAGCGCGCTCGAAGACAAGCTGTTCTATCTGGTGAAGATCGAACATGCGCGTTTCAGCAGAATGATTTCGCCCGGCGACCGTCTGGATCTGGACGTGTCGATCAAACGACGCATCCGCAATATGGCGCTGTACGAAGGCACCGCCCGCGTCGACGGCAAAGAAGCCGCGCGTGCCAAAATCCTCTGCGCAGAAGCGCAGAACTGACATGAACGCGGCTGCGAATTCGATCCATCCGCTGGCTTCGATCGATCCGCAGGCCTGCCTGGGCGCCGGCGTCCACATCGGGCCGTTCACGGTGATCGGCCCGGGCGTGGAGATCGGCGACAACACCCGCATCGGCCCGCACTGCAGCGTGCACGGTCCGACCACGATCGGCCGGGACAACCGCATCCACGGCCACGCCGCGATCGGCGGCGACCCGCAGGACAAGAAATTCGCCGGCGAGCGCACCGAACTGTCGATCGGCGACGGCAACACCATCCGCGAATTCGTCACCATCAACCGGGGCACCGGCAGCGGCGGCGGCATCACCCGTATCGGTAACCACAACTGGCTGCTGGCCTATACGCACGTCGCGCACGACTGCCAAGTCGGCGATCACTGCGTATTCTCGAACAACGCCACGCTGGCCGGGCATGTCGAAGTGGGCGATCACGTCATCCTCAGCGGCTTCACCGGCGTGCACCAGTTCTGCAGGATCGGCGCGCATGCGTTCATAGGTATGGGCGCCTTCGTCAACGGCGACGTCCCGCCGTACCTGATGGTGGCGCAGGAAGACTACGGCCGGCCGCGCGGCATCAACAGCGAAGGCCTGAAGCGGCGCGGCTTTGACAGCGAACGCATGGCCGCGATCAAACGCGCTTACCGCACGCTGTACATGTCCGGCGCGAATCTGGCCGATGCCAAACAGCAGTTGGCGTCGCTGGCCGAAACCAGCGCGGACGTGCGCGCTTTCCTCGACTTCATCGAACGCGGCGAGCGGCCGCTGTTGCGCTGATCCGCCCATGCATGGGTTGTGCCCCGAGCGTTGCCTGATGAGCGTTGCCTGATGAGAATCGCGCTCGTCGCGGGCGAGGCTTCAGGCGATCAGCTCGGCGCGGGTTTGATCGCAGCACTGCGCCTGCGCTTTCCGGATGCACGATTCGCAGGCATCGGCGGCGCGGCGATGCGCGCGGCAGGGCTCGACGCCTGGCACGACAGCCAGGAACTCGCGGTGATGGGCTTGGCCGAAGTACTGGCGCATTTGCCGCGCCTGCTGTTGCTGCGCAGCCGCCTGCGCAAGCGCGTGCTGGCGTGGAAACCAGATGTCTTCATCGGCATCGATGCGCCCGACTTCAACCTCGGCATGGAGAAGTGGCTCAAGCGTCGCGGCATCCGCACTGTGCACTACGTCAGCCCGTCGGTGTGGGCATGGCGCGAGAGCCGCGCGGCGAAGATCGGCGACAGCGCCGACCGCGTGCTCTGCCTGTTTCCGATGGAGCCGCCGATTTATGCGAAACACGCAGTGGACGCGCGCTTCGTCGGCCATCCGTTGGCCGATGCGATTCCGCTGGAACCCGACCGCCGCGCCGCGCGGCATGCGCTGGCAGTGCCGGATCATGCACCGGTGCTGGCGCTGCTGCCGGGCAGTCGGCTGGGCGAGATAACGAAGATGCTGCCCGTGTTTCTCGACGCTGCGGAGCTGATCGCGCAGCAGATTCCGTCGCTGCAGATCCTGCTGCCGGCGGCGAACGCGCAGTGCGACGCCGCGATCCGCGCGCAGCTGCTGCCGCAGCCCGCGCTGGCCGCGCGCGTGCGCGTGCTTGATGGCGACGCGCAGCGCGCGATGATCGCCAGCGACGTGGTGCTGTTGGCCTCGGGCACCGCTGCGCTGGAGGCCATGCTGTGCAAACGGCCGATGGTGGTCGGCCACAGGATTTCACCGACGACCTACCGCATCGTGACCCGGCTCGGTCTGCTCAAGAGCCGCCATGTCAGCCTGCCGAACGTGCTGGCGGACACCGCGCTGATTCCCGAATTGCTGCAGGACGACTGCGTCGCCCCGAAGCTCGCGGCGAGCTGTCTGCGGTGGTTCGGTCAACCGGACATGGTGGACGCACTGCTGCCGCGCTTCGTCGAGATCCACGAACAGCTGCGTCGCGACGCGTCCGCGCGTGCGGCGGACGCCGTGGCCGAACTCATCGCCTCGACACCGAGGGACGCCGCGACGGTCTCGATCGCACCATGAGCAAGCGCAGGGCGTCACGCGACGCGGATTCCGGTCATTTGTTTGCAGCCCCCTCGACGGTCATCGTGCGCACCCGCGCACTGCGCATCGCCGGCGTCGACGAAGCTGGCCGTGGGCCGCTGGCGGGCCCCGTATCGGTGGCGGCCGTGATCCTCGATCCCGAGCGCCCGATCGAAGGCCTGAACGATTCGAAAAAACTCAGCGAAGCCCGGCGCGAGGCGCTGTATCCGCTGATCATCGAATGCGCGCTGGCATGGCGGATCGAATTCGTAGAATCCGGCGAGATCGACCGGCTCAATATCCTGCAGGCCACGCTGGTCGGGATGCGTCGCGCGCTGGAAGGATTATCGCCTCCCGCAGATGCAGCGCGCATCGACGGCAACCGCTTGCCGCAAGGTTTGCCGTGTCCTGCAGAAGCGCTGGTCGGCGGCGATGCGATCGAGCCGGCGATCATGGCCGCGTCGATCCTCGCGAAGGTCGCGCGCGACCGGCGCATGCTCGAACTGCATGCACTGTATCCGCAGTACGGCTTCGACCGGCACAAGGGCTATCCGAGTCCCGCGCACCTGTCGGCGCTGTCGGAACACGGGCCATGTCCGCAGCATCGGCGCAGTTACGCGCCGGTGCGGGCACTGCTCGACCTCAATCACGGCCCGTAAAGCCAGCGATCGCCTTCCCGGCTGTCTAAAGTCAGATGCAGCGGCCAGCGCGCTTCGCACGGCAGACCTGAAGCTTCGCGGTGGTCCAGCGCCTCGGCGCATTTCATCGGGCTGGTTGGCCTCATTGTTCCGTAACCGGAACATCGATGGCCGCAGGCTCTGAAACCGCGCCGTCAAGCCTTGCCGGAACGCCCCCCGCAACCTAACCTGCTGGGCTGTGATTCCCGGCACGCCGATGTCCTCCCGCTTCGTCCATCTCCACCTGCACAGCGAGTATTCGCTCGCCGATTCGACGATCCGGATTCCGGAACTCGTCGGCCGCTGCGTGGCGCAGGGGCAGCCGGCGGTGGCGATGACCGACCGCAACAACCTGTTCGCGCTGGTCAAGTTTTACAAGGCCTGCGAGGGTGCAGGCATCAAACCCATCGCCGGCGCCGACATCTGCGTCGCGGACGGCGACGAGACGCCATGGAGGCTGACCCTGCTCTGCCGCGACCGCAGCGGCTATCTGTCGCTGTCCCGCTTACTCAGCCGGGCCTGGATGGAAGGCCAGCGCCACGACGGGGTGATGGTGCGGCCGCAGTGGCTGCAGGAGGCCAACGCCGGGCTGTTCGCGCTGGCCGGCCGCCACAGTCAGGCCGGCCAGCTGTTTGCCGGCAATCGTCCCGATCTCGCCCTGCAGTGTCTTGCCGACTGGCAGGGGCATTTTGACGATCGCTTCCATCTGGAACTCACCCGCTGCGGCTTTGAGGCCGAAACGCCTTTCAATGCCTTCGCGCTACACGCTGCTTCCGAGCGCGGTTTGCCGGTGGTCGCCAGCAACGAGGTGCGCTTCCTCGACGCCGATGGTTTCGAAGCACACGAAGCGCGCGTGTGCATTTCGTCCGGCCGCGTCCTGGACGACCCGAAAAGGCCGCGCGATTACACCGCACAGCAGTACCTGAAAACCAGCGAGGAGATGGCGGCGCTGTTCGCGGACGTGCCGGACGCCATCGACAATGCGGTCGATCTCGCCAAACGCTGCAATCTCGAACTGTCTCTGGGCAAGTACTACCTGCCGGCATTCCCGGTGCCGAGCGACCACACGCTGGACAGCTGGATCCGCAAGGAAGCGCGCGATGGTCTCGAAAAACGTCTGCAGAAGTATCCGCTGGCGCCGGGCCACGACCGCGCCAGCTACGACGCACGGCTGGAGATCGAGCTGGGCGTGATCGTGTCGATGGGCTTCCCCGGTTACTTCCTGATCGTCGCCGACTTCATCAACTGGGCGAAAGCCCACGGCATCCCGGTCGGCCCGGGCCGCGGCTCGGGCGCCGGTTCGCTGGTGGCCTGGGTGCTGGGCATCACCGATCTCGACCCACTGCCTTACGATCTGCTGTTCGAGCGCTTTCTCAACCCCGAACGCGTGTCGATGCCCGACTTCGACATCGACTTCTGCATGGATCGCCGCGACGAGGTGATCGATTACGTCGCCGCGAAATACGGGCGCGACCGGGTCAGCCAGATCATTACCTACGGAACCATGTCGGCAAAGGCGGTCGTGCGCGATGTCGGGCGTGTGCTCGGCTATCCGTATGGGTTCGTCGACGGCATCGCCAAACTCATTCCGCTGCAGCCGGCCGATCCGCTCTCGCTGGAAGACGTGCTCGGGCGCAGCGACAAGGCCAAGAAGGACCCGGACCGCGCGATCGGCGAATTCGTCGAGCGCTACAACACCGAGGACGATTTCCGCGATCTGATCGATCTGGCGCTGGATCTTGAAGACCTCACCCGCAACGCCGGCAAACACGCCGGCGGCGTGGTGATCGCGCCGGAACCGCTGTCGGACTTCTGCCCGCTGTTCGCCGAACACGACGGTCAAGGCAGCGGCAAGAATCCGGTGACCCAGTTCGACAAGGACGATGTCGAAACGATCGGCCTGGTGAAGTTCGACTTCCTCGGCCTGCGCACGCTGACGATCATCGACTGGGCGGTGAAAGCGATCAACATCCGCCGCGCGCAGAAAGGCGAGGCACCGCTCGACATCACCGATTTACCGCTCAACGACAAAACGACCTACGAACTGTTCGCGCGCGGCGATACCGTGGCGGTGTTCCAGTTCGAATCGCGCGGCATGCGCGAACTGCTCAAGCGCGCGAAGCCCGACACCTTCGAAGACATCATCGCGCTCGCCGCGCTGTTCCGGCCCGGTCCGCTGGGCTCGGGGATGGATCGCGAATGGGTGGACCGCAAACACGGCCGCACCGAGGTCAGCTATCCGCATGCCGCACTGGAGCCGGTGCTGAAGCCGACCTATGGCGTGATCGTGTATCAGGAACAGGTGATGCAGATCGCCCAAGTGCTGGCCGGCTATTCGCTGGGCGGCGCCGACCTGCTGCGTCGCGCGATGGGCAAGAAGAAAGCCGAGGAAATGGCCAAGGAGCGCGCCAAGTTCGAGGCCGGATCGGCCGAACGCGGCGTCGATCCGCGCACGGCGACGCAGATCTTCGATTTGATGGAAAAGTTCGCCGAGTACGGCTTCAACAAATCGCACTCGGCCGCCTATGCCCTGGTCGCGTATCAGACAGCGTGGCTGAAGGTGCACTATCCGGCTGAATTCATGGCTGCGGTGCTGTCTTCGGACATGGACAACACCGACAAGGTGGTGAGCTTCCTCGATGAAGCGCGCACGCTCGAATTGATGGTGATGCCGCCGGACGTGAATGCCTCGGGCTTCATGTTCGAGGCGATGGACGAGAACACGATCCGCTACGGCCTCGGCGCGGTGAAAGGCGTCGGTCACGGGGCCTGCGACGCCATCGCCGAGGAATGCCGGAACGGCGGGCGCTATGCCGACCTGCTGGATTTCTGCAAGCGTGTGGACAGCAGCAAGCTGAACCGGCGCACGCTGGAAGCGCTGATCGGCGCGGGCGCGCTGGATGCACTGGCACCGAACAGGGCGTCGTTGCTGCTGCAGTTGCCGGAAGTCCTCAGGGCTACCGAGCAGATCGCGAAAAACCGCAATGCGGGGATGGCCGACATGTTCGGCAACAGCAGCGGCGCACCGGACATCGCCATCGAGCTGCCAGTCTGCGCCGAATGGCCGCTGTCGCAGAAGCTCGCGGGTGAACGCGAAACGCTCGGCCATTATCTCAGCGGCCATCCCCTGGATCCCTATCGCGAAGAACTCGACGCGCTGGTCGGCACCGATCTGGGCAGGCTCGACCAGCTTTGGGAAAGCGCGTCGTCGTCTCGCGGGCGCGGTCAGCGCGGCGGCGGCGATGGCGAGGGCGGCGGCCGACAATGGCGTGCGGAAGCGACCGTCATCCTTGCCGGACAGGTCGTCGGCATGCGCAAGCGCGGCGATTCACAGGCGTTCGTCCAGCTTGAGGACGGGCGTGGGCGGATCGAATGCGCGTTCTTCGCAGAAGCGTTCTTCGAATACCAGCAGTTGCTTACCCGCGATCGGATCCTGGTGGTCGAAGGCGGGCTGCGCGAAGACGAATTCAGCGGTGGGTTCTCGCTCCGCGCGCGGCGATGCTGGGACTACCGGCAGATCTGCTCGCAACAGGCGCAGCGGCTATCGCTACGCCTGGATCTTCGCGAACCCGGGCTGATCCAGACGATCGAGGCGATGCTCGCCCAGCACCGTCCGGGCCACACGCCCCTGCGCTTCGATCTGCTGCTGCCCCAGGGCGCTGCCGGCACGCTCGACCTCAACGGCCCGCAGTCTGTACGCGTGGAAGCGGACCTGCCCGGCGCTCTGCGCGCGCTGCCCGGCGTGCGCACGGTGAAGGTGGCGATGAGCAAGCCGTGGGCGTCGTGAACGCCGCCCGAGACCCTACTCCCGGGTACGGTGTTCCCGGGTCACCTGCGCTAGACTTGGACTGTCTCCGGCCCATGGCCCACACCCGCGCATGAATCCGAATTACCTCGATTTCGAACAACCCATCGCCGATCTGGACGCCAAGATCCAGGAACTGCGCCATGCCAGTACCGGCTCTGCGGTGAATATCGATGTTGAAATCCATGCATTAGAGGACAAGCTGCGGCTGCGGACAGCGCAGATCTTCCGCGACCTGAGCGCCTGGCAAGTCTCGCAGTTGGCGCGCCATCCAGCACGGCCTTATACCCTTGACTACCTGCGCGTCATCTGCGACGAGTTCCAGGAACTCGCCGGCGACCGCGCTTTCGCCAACGACAGTGCCATCGTCGGTGGCCTCGCCCGCATCGGCGGCCGCAGCCTGATGGTGATCGGCCACGAGAAAGGTCGCGATACCAAGGCCAAGGTCCGCCGCAACTTCGGCATGCCCAAACCCGAAGGTTACCGCAAGGCGCTGCGACTGATGAAAATGGCGGAACGCTTCCGGCTGCCTGTCTTGACCTTCATCGACACTGCGGGCGCGTGGCCAGGGATCGATGCCGAGGAACGCGGCCAGTCCGAAGCCATCGCCCGCAATCTGCTCGAAATGGCGGAGCTGAAAGTCCCGATCGTCTGCACAGTCATCGGCGAAGGCGGCTCAGGCGGTGCGCTCGCCATCGGCGTCGGCGACCGCACCCTGATGCTCGAATACAGCACCTATTCGGTGATTTCGCCGGAAGGCTGCGCATCGATCCTATGGAAAACCTCGGACAGGAAGCAGGACGCGGCGCAGGCCATGGCGATCACCGCCAAGCGACTGCGCGATTTTGGCCTGATCGACAAGATCGTCCGCGAGCCTATCGGAGGCGCGCACCGAAACCCGGTACAGATGGCCAAACGCCTCAAGGCGGTTCTGATCAACGAACTCGATGCGCTGACGCTTCTGCCCGTCGAGCAGTTGCTTGAGCGTCGATACCAGCGTCTGCGCAGCTACGGCGCCTACGAAGCAGCCTGAGAAAAGTGCACCGCCTGCCCGCATCTGCATCGGCTTCCCCGCATCCATATTCAACTCGAATTCCGCAGCGATCACCGATGATGCACTACATCGTTCCTCCTGACAGGCTGCTGAAATACCTGCGACAGCACGTTTTCAGCAGCCTGTTAACGCAGCCATCGATGGCTGTGCCGGCGAAACCAGCGTGTAAGCGATTGATCCGACGTGAGCACGTCCGGACATATGCCAGACGTGCGGGCTGAAAAAAACTCCTGGAAGGAGGTTTTTCAGCAAACTGCTAGTCAGGCAAGGCAGCATCGTGGTTGGATTTCTTAAAAGGCAATAGGATCGCGTTGCTGCAGCGTTTGCTCCATCCCAGTACCTGCGGCGTACTACCGGCCATCGGGTCGATCCAACTGTCCTGCACATACTTGCATCAAATCTCATGCCTTCGCGCGCCGACGCCGAACAACTCCTCGCAGAGTCAACAGACGAAAACGCGAAAAAGCCTGAAAAAAAGCCTTTCGGGGGCTTGGCGACAGCCCTGCCATGGCCTACAGTGCTCAGGCCGGCATATCGCCCGGCCCAGACACAGATCAACTCCATTCGACGAGGAAACCGAACTCTCATGGCAACGAAAAAGAAAACTGCCGCCAAGAAGGCCGCTGCCAAGCCGGCCGCCCAGAAACCGATCAAGGACGTGTTGAGCAAGTCCGCGCTGGTCGCTCACATCGCAGGCGCTACCGAAGTCGCCGCGAAAGACGTGCGCGCCGTGATGTCTGCGCTGGAGGGCGCCATTCACGCTTCGATCGGCAAGAAGGGGGCCGGTATGTTCGTGCTGCCTGGCGTACTGAAGATCACGGCCGTCAGCGTCGCTGCCAAGCCGAAGCGCAAGGGCATCAATCCCTTCACAGGTCAAGAGACCACATTTGCCGCTAAACCGGCTACGGTCAAGGTAAAGGTGAGGCCGATGAAAAAGCTGAAGGATGCCGCCACGGCCTGAGTGCGCGACCTGCCACAACGCTGTGGATCGCCAGAAGAGTTTGCAGAAAAGCCGGTCTGCCTCAAACAGCCCGGCTTTTCGCTTTCCTGATTCCCCATATCAGGCGTCAATCGGGTCGTAAGCGTCCGCTCACCCTACCCTCCATCTGTTGTGGCCATAGCCCAGGGTCGCGCCATGTCCAAGCCGGAGAGGCCAGATATTGAAGCAGGCTGGGCTGTCGGTGGGGCAGCAGCGGATTGCGACGTGGCGCGAGCGCCTTGAGCCTGCGGGCTTTGCGCCTGCGTGAGGATGTCTTGGCGCAGACGTTCGGATGATAATGCGGTCGACTAAAGGGCATCGGCGAGCGGTTGCCGCATTACTGGGTTCTCAACAGCGAAGCTGGTCAACCGCTTACTCCACTGCGCGATCAATTTGGAACGAACATCGAACCACTGGGTCGGTTCGTTCAAGGTCTTATCGCCACACAAGGCGATTCATGTTCCTGTTTCAGATCTCGAACCGATAGGACAACTTGACTAGCAACTGCTCGCTGTCGCGCAGGTCGAATGCGCCGCTGAATTCCTCGCCCACCGAATACCGGCCGGCACCGGCATCGAACAGCGAGCCGCCGCGGACATAGGCGAGATAGAGATACGACAATGGTGCGAATTCGTAGCGGTAACGCACCTGAAAACCGAGGTTTCGCAGCGCGAAATCGTCGATCGGATCATTGCTTCTTACAGGCCCGCCATCTGCAGCCACGCGCCACGCGCGCTTGGCCTCGGCCTCCAGACCCAGCGATTCCAGACGCACTCGCAGTTCCTGCTTGCCGCCGATCAGCCAGACCGCGCCCGCGTTGGCAAAGGCCTGTTCCGAACCGTACGTCCCCAACAGATTGCCGCCGCGCCACAGCAGCCAATCCGGGTTGCGCTGCAGTTCCAGTCCGAGAAAGAAACTGAGGTTGTCGTTCGCGGCGTACTCGGGCTGGACGTAGACCGTCCATGCGCCTCGGTCGATGCCACCCAGGCCCTCGGCGCTGTAACGGACACTGCCGTAAAGCGACCAATGCTGTTTCTTCGGAAAAAAGCGCTCCGCGAATCCGAACAATCGTCCGGGGTGATCGAGCACGCCGTTGCCCCGGGTAATCAGATCATCGTGACCAGGCGTCCAGCCGGCAATCTCGAAGAACTGATTGCCGCCGTCGCGGCGCTCGCTGAAACGGTTGACAGCGAAAGCGTCGCCGATATGCACGCCATTGTCGTTGCTGCGATGCGAGGTCGCGAAACGCCACTGATGGGAAGCGAACGGTGAGCTGTCCGGCAGCGAAGTGAACCGCCGCGAGATTTCGTAGCGCCCGTAGTTGAAATTGTTGCGGTCCAGGAACCCGAAATCGTTCAACTGCAGATCCCCACCCGAGTGCAGCAGATACAGTTGCTGCCGCCAGCCATCGCCGATGTCGTTGTCGATCCGCACCTGCGCGCCGGTGTCGCGGAGGCTTTCCCCTCGCTGATCGATACCCGAAGCGACGAGATTGGTTCGGATGCTCCAGTCGGCGCCCGGTGTCCACTGGTGATCGATCGAATACACGGTGGCCTCCCGGTCGAGGAACGGCCGGTTCACGCGCGTCACCATTGCGCCGATGCTTTGCGCTTCGAAATTGCGGGTCGCGCGCAGCGCATAGAAATCGCGGCCGGTGCTATCGCCCTCGCTCGCTGCGAACACACCGTAACCGTATCCGCCTACACTGCCGTTGATTTTGACGGCTGCGGTCACGTCGCCGGCACCGCTTCCGTCGTCGGCGGGTGCACCGACCCGACGGGTGTAGATCAGCTGCTGGGCATTGCCGAGCGAGCCGAACGGAACTTCGAAATAGCCCTGGTTCTCGGTGAAGAACGGGCGCTTGTCGCCGAAGAATGTTTCGATCGCGCTGAAGTTGACGACGATGCCGTCGCTCTCGACCTGACCGAAATCCGGATTGAGCGTGGCGCTGAGCTGGAACTGCCCGTTCGGCTTCCAGAAAAGATCGAGACCACCATCGACATCGGTCTTGCCGTCGATGTTGTCGTACAGACCGACGACGTACGGCGTGACGGCGAGCAGCGACTGGCTGTACTGCGGCACCTCGACTTTCTGCAGCACGCTCAGATAGCGCTGCTCGTTGAAACTGATCGCCGGCCAGGCCATGCGTTCGTTGCTGTCGCCGACGACCCGGTCGAGCGCGATGCCGATGGTTCGGGTGGTGTCACCGTCGCTGCGCATCGTCGCGATATGCCAGGGAATGAGGATTTCCGCAGACCAGCCTTCTTCGTCCTCGGAGACGGCATGCGACCAACTGCCGTCCCAGTCGCCGTTGAACTGGTTTTCGTTGCTGATGGTGCTGTCGGCTATCCCGTTGGAGAGCGCAACCATGAAGTTGTAGCCGCTGCGTCCATCGCCATCGAAATCGACGTAGGCGTTCACCCGGTCGACATTGCCGTTGTTGTCGCGCTGGAACCGCTGGCGGGTGCGGGGAATCCCGGCGGGCTGGACGTTGCGGAACGCGATCGCCAGACCATCGGCGGTCGCCATGTACCAGGCTTGGGTCGCGTGCCTGGACGGCTCGCGCGTCAGCGGTTGGGTCATACGGAAATCATCGACCCGCTGCGCGGTGGACCACTCCGAAGATTCGATTTTTCCATCGACATCGAGGGCGAACGCCGGCAGCGGCAGCGAGACGACCAATGCGAGAAGCAATGCACGCATTGCGGCATCCCCTTGAAGAATGCGCGCATCGTGCGCCAGCCGCCGCGACAGGACGACTGTCTTAAGTCATGGAAACTCCCGGCCCGGCGTATCCGCCGTCACCGCGGACTTTGCCGAATCTGGCGGCAAGAGGCGTGGTCAGCGCTTGGGCTGCAGCATCGTGCCCGTGCACTTCCTGGCGCCGCATTTGCAGCCCCAGATCTTTTTCATCTTCGCCGTGTGCGGCTCGTCCAGCACGATGCCGTAGTTGTAGGTCAATTCTTCGCCGGGCTCGATGTCACGGATCGCCTCGATGAAGACCTTGTCCTTGTGCGCCTTGCCCTTGCCGTTCTCTTCGAGCACCGCCTCGCAGTTCGGTGCGCAGCTGTGGTTGATCCAGCGGGCGACGTTGCCGTCGACATTGGCATCGATGACATAGTCGTCGTTGAGGGTGAACAGGAAGGTGTGGCCGTTCTCTTCGAGTTCGCCGTAGGCCTCATCGACCTGGTCGTGCGTGCGCACCTTGCCCTTGTAGCGCACGATCCGCTCACCCTTGCGGATCGCTTCGTCGGCGAACACGCCGTTGCCGTGGATGGGCGACAAGCGGGCGACGATCTTCTTCTTCGACATGGCGATCTGGCTCTCGAAAGCGTTGGAATTCGCGGGGATTATCACTGATCGCACGGGCTTTGTGGCGCCCGCAGGTCCGACAGGCGGCTTGCCGCAGGCGAAGCGGGCACGCAGACTGCCGCGATGAAGACCACGCCTCTGCGATCGATCCCGCTGTTGACCTGCCTCGCGCTGTCGCTGGGCTGCGGGCGGGCCGACGTCTCTCCGCCGGCGGATTCGGCCACGTCGAACGCGACATCGACAGACGACACATCGCCGCCGATCGCAATTCCCGCGTCGATGCCGCTGGCGCTCAGCAACAACGCGGTCGCGACCGCTGTCGTCGAAGGCGCGCCGCGGATATACAGCTTTTTCGGACTCGGGCCCGGCAAGACCCATGCCGATATCGGACGCACCACATTGGAATACGACAGCCTGCGCATGATCTGGACGCGGTTGCCGGATGTGCCGGTGGCGCAGGGACGACTCGCCAGCATCGCGGCGACCGCCGGCGGCGACATCTATCTGTTCGGTGGCTATACGGTGGCTGCGGACGGCCATGAGGTCTCCACACCGGACGTGCTGCGTTTCGACCCGATCGAACGGACTTATCGAAAGGTCGCTCCCATGCCGACCCCGGTCGACGACAGCGTCGCGATGGTGCACGAGGATCGCCGGATCTATCTCGTCAGCGGCTGGCATCAGGACCGGAACGTGTCGCTGGTGCAGGTGTACGACAGCCGCGAGAACCGCTGGGCACGCGCCACCGATTTCCCCGGCACGCCGGTCTTCGGCCACGCCGGCGCGATCCTCGGCAACGATCTGTTGATCTGCGATGGCGTCCGTCTCGACGTCATCGAGGGCAAGCGCAACTTCACCGCTTCACCCGAGTGCTGGCGCGGGCGGATCGCCACGGACGACCCCGCGCGGATCGAATGGCGCGAAGTGGCGCCGCATCCCGGCCCACCGCGTTACCGGATGGCCGCAGGACTCGACGCGGCCACGGGCGGACTGCTCTTTCTGGGCGGCAGCGAAAACCCCTACAACTTCAACGGGATCGGCTACGACGGGCGCCCGTCGCCCGCATCGGCGCGCGCACAGGCCTACGATCTGCGCTCGGATCGATGGCGCGAGCTCGAACCGCTGCCGCAGCCCAGCATGGATCACCGCAGTTTGGCGACCATCGATGGCAGGCATTACCTCATCGGCGGCATGCGCGACGGCCAGCAGGTCACCGGGCAGGTGATGGGATTTACCCCGGTACTGCATCCGGACCCATGATCACCCGCGCCTGAGCATCGGCAGTCAGACGACGCCATTGGCCCACATCGCCGCAACGGTCATGCAGGCGATGACGGACAGGCCGATCGCAACGCGGAACGCGAATCCGATAACGATACCGATACCGATGGCGGGCCTCGTTCGGGAGTGGACGGGGCCTATTCTCCGCAGCAGGTCCGATCGAGCCATTGGGCATCGTCAACCCCTTAGCATGACGGCCGTCATCGTCGGCGAGTCGGCGGATTGAGCCCCGACCCTTGAAAGCGTACAATTTCGGTACTCTTTCAATCCGGCGCAACAGGCGCCCGGCCGAATCCGATGCTCCGGGTCACCAAACTCACCGATTACGCCACCGTGGTGCTGACCGTTCTGGCCAGCGCCCCGGACACCGTGCTGAGCGCCAGCGGGTTGGCCGAACGTGCCGGCCTGGAGGCGCCCACGGTCGCCAAGCTGTTGAAGCCCCTGGCGCAGGCCGGGCTGGTGCAGGCCTTCCGTGGCGTCGCCGGCGGTTATCGCCTCGCCCGTCCGGCGCGGGATATTTCGCTGGTGGAGATCGTCGAAGCGATGGAAGGCCCGCTGGCAATGACCGAATGCAGCATCCACGACGGCCAATGCGGCATCGAAGCGTCCTGCGGCGCCCGCGCCAACTGGCGGCGGATCAACGACGTCGTCGCCGACGCCCTGCGCCGCATCACCTTGGCTGACATGGCGCTGCCCGTAACAACGCCGGATGCGCGCAAGACCATTCCCGTTTCGCTGTCGGCCAACTGAGAACGACGATGACCGCCACCGCCCCCCAGACCATCGAGTCGCCGCTCGTGCAAACCGCACCCGTCCAGAACGCCGAGATCCTCGAACAGCTCGGCCGCCGCTACGACGCCGGTTTCGTCACCGACATCGAATCCGAGACGCTGCCGCCGGGTCTCAACGAAGACGTAGTCCGCTTCCTCTCGGCGAAAAAGAACGAGCCTGAGTGGATGACCGAATGGCGGCTCGCCGCATATCGTCATTGGCTGACCATGACCCCGCCGCACTGGGCCAAGCTGGAGATCGCACCGATCGATTTCCAGTCGATCAGCTATTTTTCCGCGCCGAAGGCGAAGTACGCCTCGCTCGACGATGTCCCGCAGGAACTGCTCGATACTTACGACAAACTCGGCGTGCCGCTGCACGAGCGCGCAAAGCTGGCCGGCGTTGCCGTCGACGCGGTGTTCGACTCGGTCAGCGTCGGCACCACGTTCCGCAAGGAACTGGCAGAGAAAGGCGTGATCTTCTGCTCGATGTCCGAAGCCCTGCACGACTATCCCGAACTGGTCAGGCAATATCTCGGCAGCGTGGTGCCGGTCGCAGACAACTATTTCGCCGCGCTGAATTCGGCGGTGTTCTCGGACGGCAGCTTCGTATTCATCCCGAAGGGCGTGCGCTGCCCGATGGAGCTCAGCACCTACTTCCGGATCAATGCGATCAACACCGGGCAGTTCGAGCGCACGCTGATCATCGCCGAGGAAAAATCCTACGTCAGCTATCTCGAA